>NZ_MUFV01000001.1:1375000-1675000 GCF_002017875.1 Deinococcus sp. LM3
TACTGCCTACTGCCTCCCAGGCCCCGCTTCCTGTTTCCCACCTTCCAGCTCCCTATACTGTTCTCTTGGCAGATGAACCCGCCCCCCGCTCAACGGGTCGCGGCGGAAGGGAGGCACGTCCATGCAGGAACTACTGGAAAAACTGGCGTCGCTCCGGGAGTACCTTTGACATTCCCGGCAAAGCACGCAAACTGAACGAACTGGACCGCGAACTCGGGGATCCGGAGCTGTGGAACAACGCCGCCCGCGCGCGGCAGGTCACGCAGGAAGCCGGCACGGTCCGCCGGATCGTCGAGGGCTACACCAGCCTGGAATCCGACGCGCAGGGCCTCAGCGAGATGCTGGAGATGGCCGACGCCGACGAACGCGAGATGCTCATGGAGGAACAGGAGAGCATCCAGAAACGCGTGGATGACCTGTACCGTGAGACGCTGTTCACCATGAAGCACGCCGACACCTCGGCCATCGTGCGCGTCAAGAGCGGCGCGGGCGGCACCGAGAGCATGGACTGGGCCGGCATGTTGACCCGCATGTTCATGCGCTGGGCCGAGCGGCGCGGCTACAAGGTCGACTTGATCGATCAGGTGGACGGTGAGCAGGCCGGCGTGATCAGCAGCGAATTCATCATCCGTGGCGACAAGGCCTTCGGCATGATGCTGCCCGAACACGGCGTCCACCGGCTGGTGCGCGTGTCGCCGTTCGACAGCAACAACCGCCGCCACACGTCGTTCGCGTCGGTGGACGTGGTCCCGGAAGTTCCGGTCGAGGAGATCAACATCCACATTCCGGACAGTGACCTGCGCCGCGACGTGTTCCGTTCGCAGGGTGCCGGGGGTCAGGGCGTGAACACCACCGACTCGGCCGTGCGACTGACCCACCTTCCGACCGGTCTGGCCGTGGCGTCGCAGCAGACGCGGTCTCAGATCAAGAACCACGAGATCGCCCTGCAGATCCTCAAGCAGCGTCTGTACGACATCGAGGTCAAGAAACGCGAGGACGAGGAAGCCAAGGCGCGCGGCGAGCAGAAGAAGATCGAGTGGGGATCGCAGATCCGCTCGTACGTGCTGGACAAGCAGTACATCAAGGACCACCGCACGGGCGTCATGAAACACAACCCCGCCGACGTGCTGGACGGCGACCTGGACGACCTGATGTGGGCCGGTCTGGAGTGGCTGGCCGGAAAACGCGTCGCCGAGGAAAGCGGAGACGACGAGTAACGACACACCGGTCCTGTCGGAATGCGGCGCGCCCCGGCGACGCCGCGTTTCTGCAGAGCCGGGCAGCGGGACGCCAGGGGGTTCGCACTGTAGTTCATGCAACGTTCAGGGAAGTTCTGTGTCAGCCTCGGATCAGCCGCAGGGCTTTACGCTGTACCTGACGTTCCCCGCTCCTGGCCCTGTCCCTCTTTTCAGATTTCCCGAGTTGCCCCCTGCCCATGCCTGATCAGAACACCCTGTCCACCTACACCCTGCACCGCGTGATCGGTCGTGGGAACACGTCCCTGGTCCGTCTCGCCACCGATCCCCGTGGTCAGCAGGTCGCCGTGAAGATCCCGCACGCCGAGACGCTGGCCGTGCAGGACTCGGCGGAACTGTTCGGGAACGAGGTGCGCCTGACCCTCCAGTTCCGGCATCCGCACCTGGTGCAGGGCTTCGGGGGAACGCCGTTCGGACCGCAGGCCTTCCTGGCCGTGCAGTACTACCCGGACGGCGCGCTGAGCGAGCAGTTGCAGCGCGACGGTACGCCCCTGACCCTGGAGGGAGCCCTGCGGATCCTGGCGGACGTGGCGTCGGCCCTGGCCTACCTGCACCACCTGGGGGCCGTGCACCAGGACGTGAAGGCGCAGAACGTGTACGTGAACACAGAAGGCCGCGCCGCGCTGGGCGACCTGGGGAACACGTACTTCCTGGCGCAGGGCGGCAAGGTCAGCGGCAGTCCGTACTACATGGCGCCCGAGATCTACCACGGCGAGAGCAGCAGCGCCGCCAGCGACGTGTACAGCCTGGGCATCCTGGCGTACGAACTCCTGAGCGGCGAGCGGCCCTACCACGGCAACACCTACGAGGAGCTGATGGTGGCGCACCTGACGCGCTTCCCGCCGCCGCTGGCGCACCTGAACCCGCAGGTGCCGCGCAACGTGGCGCGGCTGGCCGAACTGGCCCTGGCCAAACGCACGGGTGAGCGCCCCACCGCCGACGCGCTGCGCCGCGCCCTGCTGACCGCGCTGGGAGAGACGCCTGCCGACGAGGTCTACGAGACCGACGAGAAGGCCCCGGAACCGGCGGCCCGCCTGGTGGGCCGTCACGGGCCGCCGGTCAAGCCAGCCGTGGCGGCGGCCGTGACGCCCGAAGCGGCCAGGGAGGACGGCGGCTCCCGCTGGAATCCCTTCAAACGCCGCAAGTAGGCGCCCGGTTGAACGCTCCGGACTGATACGGGTTTTGCAACCCATTCAATCGGAGTCCGTATGAATCGTTCAGGGCAGCGGCCGGTGCATCTCGAAGCGTCCGGCCTGCTGCACGAAGCCCAGGCGGCGGTTCACGGCCAGCATGGGCGCGTTCAGGGAGTGGTTGTTGGTGCGCATGGTCGTGAACCCCTCACGCCGCGCCCGTTCGATCACCTGCAGTTTCAGGGGCAGTGCCAGCCCCCGTCCGCGCGCCTGCGGGTGCAGGGCGGTCAGTTCGTTGTACGCGAACGGCAGGCTGCGGAACCGGATCATGGCGCTGGTGCCCAGCCACTCGCCATCCGGACCGATGGCCAGGACCAGCCAGTCGGGCCGGGGATCGTGGTCCAGGCGCAGGATCTCGCGCACCTGCGTCAGCGGCCAGCGGGGGTGTCCGGCAAGGTCCGGGGTTTCGATCAGACGGTCGGCCACGAAGTTCAGGTAGCGGTCCAGGGTAGTCCCATCTGCACTGCTCAGGTCGGTGCCGCTCAGGTCAGTGCTGCTCAGGTCAGTGAAGGTCACGCCCTGCGCCTGCGCTGCCTGCCGCTGCGGCTCGAAGGCGGCGGGGTCGAAACGGGTCAGGTCCAGCTGCGAGGCGAAGCGGTGGGCCTGCACGGTAAAGCCCCGCCGCGCCGCCCAGTCGCGGTCGGCGGGGTCCGGGTCGGGCACGTCGGTGTGCAGTCCGCGCGCTCCGGCCTGGCGCGCGGCGGCCAGCAGGTCCTGCCACAGCGCGCTGCCGTGCCCCTGCCCGCGTGCATGCGGGTGCACCATCAGCTGCGCGTGCAGGAAACCGGGCGGCGAGAAGGCCCAGGTCTGAAGCTGCGTGGCACCCAGGACCTCACCGTCTGCCGAGACCAGCAGCTGTCGGCGCAGCAGGTCGGTGGGTGGGCGTCGGGCGTCGGCGGCCAGCAGGTCCTCGCCGCTTCCGGCGCGGCCGAGTGCCGCGAGTTGCAGGGCGGCGAAGGCGTCCGCGTCGGCCGGGGTGAAGGAGCGCAGGTCCGTCATGCCAGCGCCTTCACGAGTTGCCGGATGGCGCCCAGGTGATAGGCGACGTGCGCGGCCGCGCCGCTCAGGCCGCCCGTGGCGTCGCCGGTCACGGGCTGGTCGCGCTGAGTACCCACGAAGGCCACCAGCCCCTCGTAGGCAGTCCGGACGCGGGCCCGCAGGGCGTCCCACTCCTCAGGGGTGACCTGCGCGGGCTGGAAGCTGCCCTGCCAGTCGAAGGGGCCGCGTTCACCCCCCTCCCAGCGCACCACGACCTCCAGATGGAAGGCCGTGTGCCGCGCCTGTCCGGCCACGGTCGCGCCGTGAATGTCGCGGCTGGCCTGTTCGGCACTCAGGGCATCCAGGGTCGCCAGCAGGCCGTGGTTGCCCGTGCCGTCGGCGTTCGTGCCGTCCAGAAAGGCGGTGCCCTGGCCGGGCTGCCCGCCTTCCACGGCCTCGCGCAGGATGTCCAGGATGCCGTCCAGGGCGTGCTGTGGGGTGTCGGTCATGCCCCTGATCGTACCGGCCCGGCCCCTGCCGGGGGATGCGCCACCTGACCTCTGGAAACCCTGCGCGGACTCTGGTAATGTGGTGAGTTGCGCTGCCCGGCGAGGCCTGACCCTTGTCAGTGGACCCTGCCTGCGAGCGGCGACAAGGAGGTGAACTATGAACCAGTACGACCTGAACCTGATCCTGAACCCCAACCTCAGCGCCGAGCAGGTGAGCATCGAGAAGGACTACATCGAGACCACCGTGAAGAACGCCGGGAGCGAGATCGCTGGCCTTGACGAGCTCGGCAACCGCCGCCTCGCCTACGCCGTGAACAAGGACCGCGAGGGCTACTACCTGATGTACACCATCAAGGGCAGCGGCAACCCGGAGAAGGACATCGCTTCCACGCTGCGTCTGCGTGACCACGTGCGCCGCGTCCTGGTGGTCAAGGACCGCCCGGAATGGAAGACCAAGAAGGCCTGATCCCTTTACGCTATTGACGTAAAAGGCTCGGCACTGTTACAGTACGGTCACCCGCAAGGGTCAACACGCCAGCAACCCCCCAAGCCCCCAGTACGAACCCCCAGGACCGACCGTCCCAGGATTCAGCCAGCAACAAAGGAGACCCAGTCATGGCCCGAGGCATGAACCACGTTTACCTGATCGGCGCACTCGCCCGCGACCCCGAACTGCGCTACACCCCCAACGGGACCGCCGTGTTCGAGGCCACCGTGGCCGGAGAAGACCACATCGTCGGCAACGACGGACGTGAACGCAAACTCCCCTGGTATCACCGCGTGTCCATTCTCGGCAAACCCGCCGAGTGGCAGGCCGAACGGAACCTGAAAGGCGGCGACGCCGTGATGGTCGAGGGCAGCCTGGAATACAGCCAGTGGGAAGCGCCCGAAGGCGGCAAACGCAGCATGGTGCGCGTCAAGTCGCTCCGTATGGAGCAGCTCGGCTACGCCCCGGAACTCGTGCAGGACGCCGGAGGCGGCGTACGCATGGGCAGCGGCATGAACGAAGTGATTCTCATCGGGAACGTCGTCCGCGACCCCGAACTGCGCTACACCCCCGCCGGCGACGCCGTGCTCGGACTCGGCCTGGCCGTGAACGAGACCTGGAACGACCGTCAGGGACAGAAGCAGGAGAAAACCCACTGGATTGATGTCACGCTGTGGCGTGAACTGGCCGAGAGCATGAAAGAACTCCGCAAGGGGGACCCCGTGCTCGTGCAGGGAAGACTGGTCAACGAAGCGTGGACCGACCGCGACGGTAACAAACGCAACTCCACCAAAGTAGAGGCGACGCGAGTCGAAGCCCTGTCCCGAGGCGCAGGCGCCGGTAACCCTGCAGCCACCCCCGCCGGACCTCGCACGCAGACCGCGAGCAGTGCGGCGCGCCCCCAGCAGAGCGGCTACGCTCCCAGCCGGGCGGCGAACACGGGGAACCGTTCGGGCGGCTTAGATATTGACCAAGGTCTCGACGATTTCCCACCGGAAGAAGAAGACCTGCCGTTCTGAACCCCACCCCGCAAGGGACCTTTTCCCGGGCGTAGGAACGCAGATTTAAGGACACCAACATGACCCAATCCAGCAACGCCGAGCGCAAACCGCGCGGCAAGGGACCCAAGCGTCCCCGCAAGCCGAAGGTCGATCCTTTCTCCATCGGAGAACTGGAAATCACCGATTACAAAGACGTGAAGATGCTGCGCCGTTTCGTCAGTGACACGGGCAAAATCCTCCCTCGCCGCCGCACGGGCCTCTCGGCCAAGCACCAGCGCCGCATTGCGCAGACGATCAAGATCGCCCGCCAGCTGGCCCTGCTGCCCTACACCGAGAAGCTCGTCCGGAAATAAGGAGAATACGCATGCAAGTGATTCTTCTTGAACCCGGCAAGCTGGGCAAAACCGGCGACATCGTGATCGTCAAGGACGGCTACGCCCGTAACTGGCTGATTCCCCAGGGAATCGTCGCGCCCGCCACCAGCAGCAACATGAAAAGCCTCGAAGCGCGCGTCCGCTCCCGCCAGAAAGTCCTGGCGCAGGAAAAAGCCGCCGCCGAGGACCTCGCCAGCCGCCTGAACGGCGTCGCCGTTGAACTCAGCGTGCGCGCCGGCGAAGGCAAGATCTACGGCGCCGTGACCCACGCCGACGTGGCCGGCAGCCTGGACAAGCTGGGCTTCGACGTGGACAAGCGCAAGATCGACATGCCGAAAACCGTCAAGGAAATCGGCGAGTACGACATTGCCTACCGCGCCCACCCCGAAGTCACCATCCCCATGAAACTCGTGGTTCACGCCTCGAAGTAATCACACCCCGTGTGATCAGCCCCCGCCTTTCCGGCGGGGGTTTTCTGTGGCCTCTCTAGACGGGCCGTCTCTGCGACCCCGCACACCCCGCCCCACCTCGCCACGGGCTTACGGTGGGGGCGGAGGTTCCATGATGCTCAAGCACCTGCTGTCCACCTCGGCCCTGCTGCTGTCGTCTCTCGCGCTGGGCCAGGCGGTCAAGGGGGCCGACGTCGCCGTGACCAGCGGCGGACGCGCCTACCAGAGCTACCTCGCCGCGCCCGCCAGCGCCACGCCCAGACCCGCCGTGATTCTCCTGCACTCCTTCAACGGGCTGGAACAGGGCTACAGGGACCTGGTGGACGAGATGGCCGCCGCCGGGTACGTGACCCTGGCGCTGGGCTGGCAGACCTTCGAGCGGGAACCCAGCGACGCCACCGTGAAAACCCTGGTCGAGGACGGACTGAAATTCCTGGGCGCGCGCGGCGACGTGAACATGAACGCCGTCGGCCTGACCGGCTTCTGCGCGGGCGGACGCTACACCATGCTGCTGCAACCGCAGCTCAGGCAGTTCAAGGCGGGCGTCGCGTGGTACGGGTTCCCGGATCAGGGCGGCACGGCCGCCAAACCGCAGGCCCCCACCGCCCTGATCGGCGACCTGAGCACGCCCATGCTGATCATTCACGGCACCAGGGACGTGCCCAGTCCCGTGGCCGGCATCTACGCCTACGCGCAGAAACTGGACGCCGCCAGCAAGACCTTCAAACTCAGCGTGTACCAGGGCGAACCGCACGGGTTCCTGCTGAGCGGAGGTCGCCTGACCGACACGCCCGCCAGCCGGGACGCGCGGCGCGACATGCTCGCGTACTTCCGGGAGTGGCTGAAGTAACCAGGGTGCCGCCCGGAGGGTGCGGCTGAACCCAGCAGCGGCGAACACCCGCTTTACAGAAGGCGGATTCCAGGTGCGTAACCCTGGAATCCGCCTTCTGCCGCCCGGCCCGGACCCGGGGCGCGGGGGGCCGGATGCGCGGGCTCTGCGCGCGCGTCAGCTTTGGAGCTACACTGCGGGCCGAACGTCCCGGCAAGGTGGCGTTCGTTTTTCAACACCAATGTCAGGGAGTGGTGACCACCACTTCTCGTAAACCCGAAAAGGAGCTGAACGTGACGATGATCTGGATCATTGTGGCGCTCCTGATCGGTCTGGTCGGAGGATTCCTGGGAGGGCAGTCACGCGGCGCGCGCCAGCGGGCCGAGGTGGACGACCGGCTGCAGCGGGAAGCCAGCGCCGAGGCGCAGCGGATTCGCGCGCAGGCCGAGGCGGACGCGCAGCGCATCAGGGAACAGGCCGACCAGGCCAGACAGGACGCCGGAAGAAGGACACAGGAAGCCGCCGACCGCGAGGCGCAGGCAGGCGTGCAACTCGCCCAGCTCGACGGTCAGCGTGAGCAGCTGAACAGCCAGCGTGAGCAGATCGCGGCCCTGCGCGCCCAGGTCGAGGCCGAGCGGGCGCAGGCCAAGCAGGACGCCGCGCGGGAACGCGAGGCCCTGAGCAGCGACCGTCAGGAAACGCGGCGGGAACGCGACGAACTCAAACGGGAGATCGAGCGGCTGAACCGCCGCGCCGAGCAACTCGACGCGCGCGGCGAGAAACTCGACGCCCTCGAGGACCGCCTGGAGGAACGCAGCCGCACCCTGACCGACCACGAGGCCGAGATCACGGCGCGGCTGCATCAGGCCGACCTGAAACTGTTCGAGGTGGCGAACCTGTCGCCCGAGGCGGCCCGCGAGGAGATCCTGGGCCGACTGGACGCCGAACTGGAAGAGGAGAAGGCCATCCGCGTGAAGGCCATGCAGGAACGCGCCTCGGCCGACGCACGGCGCACGGCGCGGCACGTGATCGCGCAGGCCATCCAGCGCAGCGCCTCCGAGACCAGCGCGGCGCTGAGCGTGTCGGTGGTGCCCATCCCGAACGACGCCATGAAGGGCCGCCTGATCGGCCGCGAGGGCCGCAACATCCGCGCCTTCGAGGCCCTGACCGGCGTGGACCTGATCATCGACGACACGCCGGAAGCGGTGATCCTGTCGAGCTTCAACCCGGTGCGCCGCGAGGTCGCCAAGCACGTGCTGGACGCCCTGGTCGCCGACGGCCGCATCCACCCGACCCGCATCGAGGAGATGGTGCACAAGGCGCAGGAGGAGATGAAGACCTTCATGCACGCCCAGGGTGAGGAAGCCGCCATCGAGGCGGGCGTGGTGGGCATCAAGCCGGGGCTGGTGCAGCTGCTGGGCCGCATGTACTTCCGCACCAGTTACGGACAGAACGTCCTGAAGCACTCCATTCAGGTGGCGCACCTGACCGGCATCATGGCCGGCGAGCTGGGCCTGGACGCCGGCATGGCCCGTCGCGCCGGGCTGATGCACGACGTGGGCAAGAGCATCGACCGCGAGATCGACGGCACGCACGTGGACATCGGCATCAACCTCGCCAAGCGCTTCGGCGAACCGCACGAGGTCATCGACGCCATCGCGCACCACCACGACCCGGAGAACGGCGAGACGCTGTACTCGGTGCTGGTCGCCGCCGCCGACGCCATCAGCGCCGCGAGGCCCGGCGCGCGACGCGAGGAACTCGAATCGTACGTGCGCCGCCTGGAGCAACTGGAGCAGATCGCCGTGTCGTTCCCCGGCGTGCAGCAGGCCTACGCCATCCAGGCCGGGCGCGAGGTGCGCGTGATCGTGCAGCCGGAGAAGGTCACGGACGCCCAGGCGACCCTGCTGGCCCGCGAGATCGCCGGTCGCGTCGAGCAGGACATGGAGTACCCCGGTCAGGTGCAGGTGACCGTCGTGCGTGAAAGCCGCGCCGTGGAAGTCGCCCGCTAACGCAGCGCGGCGCGGAACAGGGGGTGGCTGCGGGCGGGCCACCCCCTCCTCTATGCAATGTTGCCCGTTCGTCGGTTCTGAAATACCCGTTCCAGACAGTATTTTCCGGCCGGCCCGCATGAGCTTGACCAGCGCCGCATACCGCGCTATCTTTAAGACATAACCGCCCGAGAGGCGGGTTTTTTGTTTTGGTCCCCGGACGCCACGCTGCGGCTATGCACCCCCAGACAGAAGCGGCGTAAAAAACACGCTCCTGAACGCTGCTTCTAGGGGCGAATGCATGGAGTTGACACCCCATGCATTCCGCGCTATCATTTTCTTATCACCGTCCGAGAAGGGCGGGTTTTTTGTTTTACCGCTCTGCACCAGCGTCCAGGGAGGGCTAGCCGTCCAGCCACGCCAGCGCCGCGTGCGCCGTGGCGAGTTCCAGCGCAGCCGGGCGGCCCGGCGCGGCCAGCGGGGTCAGGCGGGTCACGTCCGCCCATACCTGCCGGCGCAGCAGCGCACTCCCTTCACGCAGCAGGAGCGGCCCGTAGCGCCGCGCCGCGTCGGGTGACAGGCCCTCGTAGGCGCGGTCGGGGCCGTCGGCCCGCTCGAACCGCAGGACCGGGTAGGTCCAGTACCCGCTGGCCAGCCGCTCGGCCCGCAGGTGATACCCGGCCCCGAGCGCCCACTCGCGTAGCGGGGCCGGGTTGTCGTTCGGTTGCACGACCACGGCGTCCGGATGCACCCGCCGGGCCGCGCCGCGTTCCAGGATGCCGCGCATGGTCAGCGCGCCCATGCCGGTCAGGCTGACGCTGGGCACCTCGCCGGGCGCCAGGGGAGTCAGACCGTCGCCGTGCCGGACATCCAGACGGTCGCCCAGGTCCGCGCGGGCCACAGCCTGCCGCGCGTTCTCCAGCGGACCGGGGTTCAGTTCCACGATCACGCCGCGTTCGATGTGGCCGCGCCGCACGAGTTCCAGCGGCAGGGCCGCGTGATCACTGCCGATGTCCGCGTGCGACTCCGCGCGGATCAGCGACAGGACCGTCTCCAGGCGGTCGTCCAGAACAGGCCCGCCCCTGCCAGATGCGGTGATGCCAGTTCCGGTCACGGCTGATCCGGCGCGTCCTGGGCCGGGTGCCCGGATCCCTGACGGCTCAGGATCACGGAGTACACGCCCACTGCCAGGATCACGGCGGCCAGCGCCGCGCCGTACGCGAGAATGTCGGTGCCGCCCTTCCATTCCAGCGCGACGCTGAAGAAGTTCACGGCGAGCGCCACGACCACGATCCCGATCAGTTTCTGTTTCAGGTCGTCGAAGGACCGGATGTGCAGCCACGCCGGGACGTTCTGCACGCGTCCCACGAACAGCGCCTGCAATCCGAACGAGATGATCAGCAGGGCCACGCCCACCAGCAGCGTGTCGGCCTGCTCGACCGCCGCGACGATCAGGGTCTTGGTGGTCTCGGCCTCGCCCAGGCGGCCCAGCGCGGCGCGGATGGTCACGTACGCCTGCGCGATCGCGGCCACGAACAGCGCCAGACTGAACGCGAATGAACTCAGGACGCCCAGTTCCACGATCAGGCGCGTGAACCCGAACGCGCCCGCCAGCGTGCGGCGCCGCGTGGCGCTGAGGGAGGCCGGGGGGGAACGTTTCGCCATGCCGCCCAGCATAGCGGGCGCGCCCTGCACGCCGGGAGTCCACATGGCAGGAGTCAGGGCAGGAGCGGCGTGAGGGTGTCCCCCTCGCGGATCAGGCCGCCCCGGATGACGCGGGCGGTCAGGCCCCCGTGCCCGCGTACGGCGTTGTAGCCCCCCTCGCCCAGGGTTTCTTCCATGCGCGAGCAGGGGTGACATTCGCCCGTGCCTTCCAGGATCACCTCGCCGATCTGGAAGCGGGCGTCCTTGAGGGCCAGCAGGGGAATGCGGCTGATCACGATGTTGCGCCGCAGCAGGTCCGGCGTGACCTCCGCCCGCCCGCACAGCGCCGCGATGACCGGCAGGTGCTCGGCCTGGATGAGTGTCACCTGCCGCCGCCCCGGCCCGCCCGGTACCGGCGGCGCGGGCGCACGGACCCCGGTTTCGCCCGCCTCGCCGGTCAGGGCCGTCAGGCGGGGCGGGGCCAGTTTCCCGTGATCCCCGATCAGGCCGACGAGCGGGTGCGCCTCGATCTGCGCCACCTGCAGCAGCGGGGCGCGGCGGGCGGGCCGCAGCCCGATCCACTCGACCCGCCCCGGCCGGGGGAAGGTGGCGCGCAGTTCATGGATGGTCTTCACGCCGGCCATGCTAGAGCGCCGGCCCGCGCGCCTGCTATGCTGGGCGGCGTGAGGCACCTGACCCGACGTGCGTATCTCCCCTGCCGCCAGCGGTAGGAGGGTCAGTGACAGCCTGAAATCCAACCCCGAGCGGCGCACCTGCGAGAAGCGAGTGCGCCGCTCCTTTCATGGAGTGACCTATGAGTGAAATCCGCTGGAACGTACCGATTGACGAGCAGATCGCCCTGCTCAGGCGCGGCGTGGTGGACCTGGTGTCCGAGGACGACCTGCGCCGCAAACTGGAGAAGGGTGCGCCGCTGCGCGTGAAACTGGGCGCCGACCCGACCCGCCCGGACCTGCACCTGGGACACGCCGTGATCCTGCGCAAGATGCGGCAGTTCCAGGACCTGGGGCACAAGGTCATCATGCTGATCGGCGACTTTACCGCGATGATCGGCGACCCCAGCGGCAAGAGCAAGACCCGCCCCCCCCTGACGCTGGAGCAGACGCGAGAGAACGCGAAAAGCTACCTGGAGCAGTGCCGCCTGATCCTGCGCCAGGAGCCCGAGGTGCTGGAGATCCGCTACAACGGCGAGTGGCTTGAGCCCATGGGGTACGCCGACGTGATCCGCCTCGCCAGCCGCTACACGGTCGCGCGGATCATGGAACGCGACGACTTCCGCAAGCGCTTCGAGGGCGGCGTGCCCATCGCCGTTCACGAACTGCTGTACCCGCTTACGCAGGGCTACGACTCGGTAGCACTGGAGGCGGACGTGGAACTGGGCGGCACGGACCAGCTGTTCAACAACCTGGTGGGCCGCGCCCTGCAACGCGACTACGGGCAGGAATCGCAGGTCGTCATGACCCTGCCGCTGCTGGTCGGCCTGGACGGCACCGAGAAGATGTCCAAGAGCCTGGACAACTACATCGGCCTGACCGACGAACCGCACGCCATGTTCGCCGGACTGATGAAGGTGCCCGACCCGCTGCTGGACAACTACTTCACGCTGCTGACCGACCTGCCCCGCCCCCGCATCGAGGAACTGCTGGCCGGCCACCCGGTCGCCGCGCACCGCGAACTGGCGCGCGAGGTCGTCGCGGCCCTGCATCCCGGCGCGGACCTGGAGGCCGCCGAGGCGCGCTTCCGCAGCGTCGCGAAGGGCGGCATTCCCGAGAACATCCCGACCGTGACCGTCCCGGTGGCCGATCTGAACGACAGCGTGGACCCGCAGCGCATCAGCATGGCGCGGCTGGTGGTGCTGGCCGGTCTGGAACCCAGTAACGGCGCGGCCCGCAAACTCATGCAGAACCGGGGTCTGAAACTGAACGGAGAGCCGTTCACGGACCCGCAGGGCAGCCTGACCCGCGAGCAGCTCGCGGCAGAGGGCGGCGCGGTCATCCAGAAGGGCAAGGACCGCTTTGCGCGGCTGATCCTGGGCTCCTGATCCACCCCGGCCCTTCATGGGGCCTTTACGTGGCTCTCAGCGCCACCGGCGGCCGCCTGACAGAAAGCCGGCCCGACGAAAAGTTATGCACAGGCTGCTGTGGACAACCCCGGCAGCCTGTGGAATGTGTGTGGCGGCGGGAAAACCCTGGCGGCACCCACAGACTTATCCACAGGGAGGGTGTGGAAAAACCCCGTCCCTGTGGATAAAAATCTGACCTCCACATCACACGGCCCTGACACCGGCCAATGCCAGGGACACGCGGATTGAACGGCCAGTCATACGGATTCCGTTTGTTTCGCCAACAATCCGGAACTTCACCGGATTGCCGGCTCCACGTCCGGAACCCGTTTCTCTCCTGCTCGCATCCGCTCGGATTGAAGGGGCTTTGCAGCCCATTCAATCGGAGTCCGTATCAGCGCAGGCGGGGAGGGGACGCCAGTCACGATGACCGGCGTCCCCTCCCCGCTGTCCCGCCGGTTACTCGCGCAGGCGTTCCACGCGCAGCATGTTGGTCGTGCCGCGCACGCCGAACGGCACGCCAGCCGTGATCACGTAGCGGTCGCCGACCTCGGCGAGTCCGCTGCGCCGCAGCTCGTCGTTCGCGATGCGGACCATGTCGTCGGTGTTGCGGGGGTCCTCGCTCAGGACCGGCACGACCCCCCACGACAGCGCCAGCTGGTTGCGGGTCGTCTCGTTGGGCGTCAGGGCGAGGATCGCCAGCGGAGGGCGGTTCTTGGCAATCCGGGCTGCCGCGCCGCCGGTGCTCGTGAAGGTCACGATGGCCGGGGAGTCCAGCTTCTCGCCGATGTTACAGGCGGCGTACGCGATGGAATCCTGCGCGAGTTCCGTGTCGATCACCAGCTGACGCTGGAGCATCTTGTAGTGCTCGCTGGCCTCGGCTTCACGGGCGATGGCGTCCATCATGGCGACCGACTCGACCGGGTACAGGCCGGCGGCAGACTCGGCCGACAGCATCACGGCGTCCGTGCCGTCGTAGATGGCGTTCGCCACGTCGGAGGCCTCGGCGCGGGTGGGGCGCGGCAGGCTGATCATGCTCTCGAGCATCTGCGTGGCCGTGATGACGGGCTTGCCCGCCTCGCGGCACATGCGGATGATGCGTTTCTGGATGGTCGGCACCTGCTCGGGGCGCATCTCGACGCCCAGGTCACCGCGCGCGACCATGATGCCGTCCACTTCCTTCAGGATGTCCTCGAAGCGGTCCACGGCCTGCGGCTTCTCGATCTTCGCCATCAGCTTGGCGCGGCTACCGAAACGGGACATGTAGTGCCGGGCCAGCAGCAGGTCGTCACGGGAACGCACGAAGCTCAGCGCCACCCAGTCCACGCCCAGTTCCGCGCCGAACTCCATGTCCTGCACGTCCTTCTCGGACAGGGCCGGCACGCTCAGGTCGGCCTCGGGCACGTTGATGCCCTTGTTGTTCTTCAGGACGCCGCCGATCACGACGGTGGTCAGCACGTCGTTGCCGCGCACGCCCTCGACGCGCAGGGCCATGTTGCCGTCGTCGAGCAGCAGGGCCATGCCGGGCGTCACGTCGTGAATCAGGGCCTTGTAGGTCGTGCCGACGCGGGTGGCGTCGCCCTCGACGTCGTCCATGGTGATGGTGAACTTGTCACCGGGCGCCAGGGTGACGCTGCCCTCCGCGAAGCGACCCACGCGGATCTTGGGGCCCTGAAGGTCCTGCAGGATGCCGATGGTGACGCCCTTCTTGGCGGCCAGTTCACGGACCATCTGCAGGGTCTGGCGGTGGTCCTCGCGGTCGCCGTGGCTGAAGTTCATGCGGACGACGTTCAGGCCCGCGTCGATCATGCGGCTCAGGACTTCCGGGCTGCGGCTGGCGGGGCCGACGGTCGCCACGATCTTGGTGGCGCGGTCAATCTGTTTCATGTGGAATCCTTTCCAATCACCTGAAAGGCCGGGCGGTGAGGATGATCCCCACCGCCCGGCAACGCCCTTAACGCAGGGCTTTACGGCCCGGATACACCGCGCGGTCACCCAGCGCGTGCTCGATACGCAGCAGCTGGTTGTACTTGGCGATGCGGTCCGAACGGCTGGCCGAGCCGGTCTTGATCTGCCCGGCGTTCGTGGCGACCGCCAGATCCGCGATGAAGGCGTCCTCGGACTCGCCGCTGCGGTGGCTGATGATCGTGCCGTAGTGGTGACGCTTGGCCAGTTCGATGGCGTCCATCGACTCGGTCAGGCTGCCGATCTGGTTGACCTTCACCAGGATGGCGTTGCCGACCTTGGTGTCGATGCCGCGCTGCAGACGTTCGGGGTTGGTCACGAACAGGTCGTCACCGACCAGCTGCACGCGGTCGCCGATCTTGGCGGTCAGGGCGGCCCAGCCGTCCCAGTCGTCCTCGGCGAGGCCGTCCTCGATGCTCACGATCGGGTAACGCTGCGCCCAGTCGGCCCAGAAGTCCACCATCTCGGCGGTGCTCAGCACGCGGCCCTCGGACTCGAGGTGGTACTTCCCGTCCTTGAACAGCTCGGTCACGGCCGGGTCCAGCGCGATGGCGATGTCCTTGCCGGGCTCGTAGCCGGCCTTCTCGATCGCCTCGAGCAGCACGTCCAGCGCCTCCTCGTTGCTTTTCAGGTCGGGGGCGAAGCCGCCCTCGTCACCGACGTTGGTGTTGTAGCCCTTGGCCGACAGGACTTTCTTGAGGCTGTGGAAGGTCTCGGCGCCGTAGCGCAGCGCCTCGCGGAAGGTGGGTGCGCCGACCGGCATGACCATGAACTCCTGGAAGTCCACCGAGTTGTCGGCGTGCGCGCCGCCATTGATGACGTTCATCATCGGGACTGGCAGGGTCTTGGCGTTGCTGCCGCCCAGGTAGCGGTAGAGCGGGATGTCCAGTTCGGCGGCGGCGGCACGGGCGGTCGCGAGGCTGACGGCCAGGATGGCGTTGCCGCCCATGCTGCCCTTGTTGGGGGTGCCGTCGACGGCCATCATGGCCGCGTCGATGGCGGCCTGCTCGGTGGCGTCCATGCCGACCACGGCCGGCCCGAGGGCCTCGTTGACGTTCTGAACGGCCTTCAGCACGCCCTTGCCGAGGTAACGGCTGCCGCCGTCACGCAGTTCGAGGGCCTCGTGGGTGCCGGTGCTGGCGCCCGAGGGGACGATCGCGCGGCCGGAAAAACCGCTGTCGAGGTGAACTTCGGCTTCCACGGTGGGGTTCCCGCGCGAGTCCAGCACTTCACGGGCCATCACTTTCTCAATCTTCATCGCTCATTCCTCCGAGGTTGGGGTTGCCTCCCGCCGCCGGGCTGCCGTGTGGCGGGACCACCGGTCGAGTAGGTGTACTTCAGACACTATAAGCGGCTCAGGTCATGGAACGGTACACCCGGTCTAAGTCGAAGCGGCCACCCGAGGCTCCTCGCCCGGCGAACCTGTCATCTGGGATCGAAGCGGCCCACATGACAGGTCCGTGCGGGCCACCACAGGCCCCTCAGACGCGCAGCGTGACCATGACCGCCATGTACCCGCCCCCGCCCGCCGCGCGGAAGATGGCGGGGCTCGTGGAGCCGCTGAACAGCAGCTCGGCTTCCCCCTCGATGGGACCCAGCGCGTCGAGGACATGCCGGGCGTTGAACGCGAGGCTCATGGCGGGCTCGGTGCCGCCCTGCACCACGTCCAGGGTGTCCTGCGCGCGGCCGTAATCGCCCTCGGCCGCCAGACGCAGCTTGCCCTCGGACACCAGGAATTCCACGCGGTTGTTGGCATTCTTGTCGGCCAGCACGGCCACGCGGTTCACGGCCTCCTTCAGGGCGGTGGCGGGCAGCGTGACCTGCAACTTGATGTCCTTGGGAATCACGCGCTCGTAATCCGGGAAGTCGCCGTCGAGCAGTTTCAGGTTCATGTGCACGCGGTCGGTCGTGACGCTCAGCAGGCCGTCGCCGTACGTGAAGCGGGCCTCGCCGTCCTTGAGCACGCGGATCAGTTCGTCGACGCTTCGGGCCGGGATGATCAGGTTGCGGCCGTCTCCACTGGCCGGGAAATCCCGGATGGCGACGCGGTAGCCGTCGGAGGCGACCACGCGCGCGCCCTCAGGCCGGTGCTCGAGCTTGATACCCCGGAACACGGCCTGGAAAGCCTCGTTGCTGGCGGCGTAGCGCACGCTGGAAAAGGCGCGGGCCAGTTCCGTGGCGTCCAGGCTCACGTCGGCCTGCGAGGGGAAGCTCAGGGGCGGGTAGGCGTCCAGGTCGCCGGTCTGCAGCTTGAAGTCCGAGCCGCCGGCCCGCACGGCCAGTTCCGCGCCACTGAGTTCCAGTTCGACCAGTTCGCCGCCCAGGTTGCGGACGATCTGCGCGAACAGGTGGGCGGGAACCACGAAGTTCTGCGGGTTCCGGACCTCGGCCGGCACGAAGCACGACAGGTCGATTTCGAGGTTGGTGCCGCTGAGGGTCAGTCCCGCCTCGGTCGCCTCGACTTTCAGGGCCGTGAGCAGGGGGTTGCTGCTGCGACTGGGAACCACGCGTTCGAGAAGACCGAGCCCCTCACTGAGAATTTTTTTGGTGACGTGTACGTTCATGGCATGCCTCTCTGTCTGGGTCCTATCTTTTATCTGTTCTTATATTAAAAAAAGATAGTAGTAGTAGTAATAGGGCCTGTGGAAACTGTGGAAAAGTGGTCTAGGGCTGCGCCCAGAGCGGGTCTGTCCTGTGGACAAAATTGTGGATAAGTGGCACTTTCCTGTGGATAACCTGTGGACAAAAAGGGCAGTTATCCACAGGGGTCCAGGGGGACCGGGTTATCCACAATTTTATCCACAGAAAAAACGGGGTTATCCACAGGTTATCCACAGGGTTATCCACAGCTTGTGAAACTGCGCACACGGTTTTGGAACGGAATTTGGAACTTATTCTGCCGTCAGGAAAAAACGACCCCAGCATTATGCCTCATTCTCGTCATCGGCCAGACCCTGCATCCGGCGCCGCAGCGTCTCGACCGCCGCCGTGATCTCGGGATCGCGGCCCACCTGCTCCGTCACCTTGCTGATGGCGTGCATGACGGTCGAGTGATCCCGCCCGAAGAACTGCCCGATCTCCGGCAGCGAATGATCTGTGAGCTCGCGGATCAGGTACTGCGCCACCTGACGCGGCAGCACCACCTCACGCACCCGCCCCGACCCACGGATCACGTCCGGCGGCATGTTGTAATGCGCCGCCACCTGCTTGAGAACGTCCATCATCTCGACCTTGACTTCCTGCGGCGTGAACACGTTGCTCAGCGCCTTGGCCGCCACCGCCCGGCTGAAGGGCACGTTGTTCAGGCTGGAAAACGCCACCACCCGCATCAGCGCGCCTTCCAGTTCACGGATGTTGCTCGTGACCTGCCGCGCGATCAGTTCCAGGACCTCCTGAGGAATGTCGATGCGGTTATGCTCGGCATTCATCTTCAGGATCGCCACGCGCGTTTCGTATTCCGGCGACTGGATGTCCGTGATCAGGCCCCACTCGAAGCGGCTGCGCAGCCGCCCCTCCAGCGTCTGGATGTCCTTCGGCGGCCGGTCGGAACTCAGGATGATCTGCTTGTGGTTCTCGTACAGCGCGTTGAAGGTGTGAAAAAACTCCTCCTGCGTGCGCTCCTTGCCAGCCAGGAACTGAATATCGTCGACCAGCAGCAGGTCCACACTGCGGTAGCGGTTGCGGAACTGCGTCATGCGGTCCTCGCGGATCGCGTTGATCAAGTCGTTCGTGAACGACTCGGTCGAGACGTACTCGATGCGCTTACCCGGAAAGCGCTCGGTCATGTAATGCCCGACCGCGTGCATCAGGTGGGTCTTGCCCAGCCCGACGTCCCCGTAGATGAACAGCGGGTTGTACGCCTTGCCGGGCGACTCCGCGACGGCCAGCGCCGCCGCGTGCGCGAGGTTGTTGTTCGGCCCCACCACGAAGTTCTCGAAGGTGTACTTGGGGTTCAGGACCTTGCGGTTCTCGACGGGCGAGGGGGCCGGGGCAGCGCGCCCGGCCGGGGCCGGTGGGGGCGGCGGCGGGTCGCTGGGCAGCAGCAGTGCGTCCTGCGCGGCGGGCAGCACCTGGAAACTCACCTGCGGATTCTGCGCGCCCAGACTGCGCAGCGCGTCCTCCAGCAACTCCAGGTAATGCTTGCGGAACCACTCCTGCGCGAACGAGTTGCGGACGCCCAGCACCAGCGAGCCTTCCTGCACGCCGAGGTTCTTCACGGGGGCGAACCAGGTGTGGTATTCCACCTCTGAAATGTTCTTGCGGACGTACCCAAGCACGTCCGCCCAGATTTCCTGCGAGATAAGGCGCACCTCCCTTAAGGCACTCTTGAAGCGGGGGTCAGCATACCATCCGCCCCGGCTTCTCTCAGGGGTCCTGTGGAGAGAAGCCGGGGCGCCGGCTATTCTACCCGGCTCTACCTGGCCTGCTCTTCTCTCCACGCGGCCAGGGCCTGTGCCTCGCGCTCGGGCGTCAGGGCGTAGGTCAGGTCCGCCCCGGCACTCCAGGCACGGGTGTCGCGGGCTGTGACGGCCGGGTCACGCAGGGTCAGGCCCGCTGTCAGGGCCCGGTCGGCGCTCACGTCCATCAGGCCTGCCTGCTCGCCACTCTCCGGAATGAACAGCGGCAACTCCCGGAAGCCCAGGCCCAGGCGTTCCAGCGCGTCCGCCGGGACCCACACCGGGTGCCGGATGCCCAGCACGCCCGCGAAGGCCGCCCAGCTCAGGCGCGGCCCGGCCACGTTGAACACGCCAGTCACGCTCTGCGCAACCACGCGCACCGTGAACGCGGCGAGGTCACGCGCGTCGATCACCTGCACGTGATCCTCGCCGTCGCCGGGCAGCAGGGTCTCCCCTCCCCCACCGGCAGCCCGGTCTGGCCAGTACGGGTAGCGGGCCGTGTGATCGAACGGCCCCGCCACGATCTGCGGCCGCAGGATGGTGGCGCGGTCCCCGAACACCTCCTGCACGATCTGCTCGCACGCGACCTTCAGCGGGCCGTAACTCGCGCCCGTCACCTCGGTCTGTTCTGCCGGCGCCGGAGGCAGCAGCGGATCGTCCTCCCGCACCGGGTGCCGCCCCGGCTCGGCGTACACGCTGACCGTGCTGACGAACACGTAACGGCCCACCCGGTCCCGCAGCTCCACCGCACTCGCCCGCACGGCCGCTGGCGTGTACCCGCTGACATCCACGCAGGCGTCCCAGCGGCGCTCTGCCAGGGCGTCCAGGCCACCGGCCTCGCCCCGGTCGCCGCGCAGCCGCTCAACGTTCTCTGGCAACTCGTCCGGGGACTGCCCGCGCGTCAGGATGCTCACGCGGTGCCCGCCCGCCAGGAACGCCAGAACGATGTGCCGGCCCACGAACTGCGTGCCGCCCAGAATCAGGATGTCCATGCGCCTATCCTGTCACCCATGAAGGTGAGGTTCACACCGGGCCGCGTCCGCGCCCGCATCGACGATCTGGAACTCGCGGCCCTGACGCGCGGCGAGTCCCTCGAAACCCGCGTCGAATGGCCCGGCGGAGGCTGGACCCTGACCCTCGATCCGCACGGCGACACCCTGAACGGAGAAGCCGGCCACCTGAGCGTGGGCCTGCGTGCCCGGCTCCCTGACCTGCTGGACCCCGCGCAGGAAGGCGTGACCCTGAACGGCCCGCCGCGCGTGACGGTGGAGAAGGACTTCGGCCCGCAGCACGGCTGAGATGAACTCCGATTGAATGGTTTGCAAAAACCGTTCAATCCGAGCGGACTCGTAGAGCTGCGCAGCAGAGCGAGCAGGAGGGAGGCGGGTTCCGGGCGTGAAGTGGGCGACTCGGTGTTCTTCCGGGTTGCCAACGAAACAGACGGAACTCGCCTGATCAGGTCAGCGTCGGCTCCAGCGCCCCCCGACTTCCTCGACCAGTCCGGCGAGTTGCAGCATGACCAGCGCGGTCTGCACGTCTGTCAGCGGCAGGCGCGCGCGGGCCTGAAGGTCGTCCAGGGTGGCGGGCGCATTGATGGCGGCCAGTACCTGCGCCTGCTCGGGCGGGAGGTTCAGGGCCGGTTGCTGCGGCACGCTGCCCCACCCGAATTCGGTCAGGATGTCGGCGGCCGATTCGGTCAGGACCGCGCCGTCGCGGATCAGGGCGTGCGGCCCGGCGGCGCGCGGGTCCCCGGCGCGGCCCGGCACGGCGAACACGGTGCGCCCGCACTCCAGCGCGTGCGTGGCGGTGATCAGCGACCCGCTCTTGCGTTCACCCTCGACGACCAGCGTCCCGGCACTCAGGGCGGCGATCAGTCGGTTACGGGTCGGGAAGTGATGCTGCGCGGGACCGGTGCCCAGCGGGTACTCGCTGATCAGCGTGAGCCGTTCGGCCAGCCGCTCGTTCTCGCGGGGGTAGATGACGTTCACGGCGCTCCCCAGCACGCCCACACTCACACCCCCCGCCTCGACCGCCGCGCCGTGCGCCGCCGTGTCCACGCCACGCGCCAGTCCGCTGACCACGACCACGCCCGCGCGGGCGAGGTCTGCCGCGACCGTGCGGGTCAGCGAGACCGCGTGAGGACTGGCGGCGCGCGTACCCACGATCCCGATGGCGCGCGGCACGACCGGCAGGTCCGGCAGGTCGCCCAGCACCCACAGGACCGCCGGGGCGTCCTCCAGGGCGTCCAGTGCGGGCGGGTAACCGTCCAGGCCGCGCCCCAGCAGGGTCACGCCCAGCCGCGCGGCCTCGGTCAGTTCCGCCTGCGCCTGCTCGGCGGCTTTTGGGGTGCCGATGGCGGCCAGACTGCGGGTATCCAGGCCCGGCACGCCGCGCAGTTCGCTGCGGGGAGCGCGCAGCGCCGCGTGCGCTGACCCGAAGTGCACGCGCAGGCTCTCGGTGCGGCGCGGCCCCAGCCCCGGCGTGAAGCGCAGGGTCAGCAGCGCCAGCAGTTCCTCCGGCGCGGAGGGAGCGTGCAGGTCGGCGAACAGGGGGCGGCTGGTCACCCGGTCAGCATACGGTCCGGGCCAGGCTGCGCGGGGTCGGAATGCGCTCCGCCCGGCGGGGGTGCCGGGCCGCACCTGCCCTGACTTCAGGAGCGGGCGGGCAGGGGCGGTTCGTTCAGCAGGTCGGTCTCTTCCACCTCGTCGGGTTCGTCGCTGTCGTCGCCCAGGGCCGCGCCGGGAATCGCCAGCGTGAACAGCGCGCCCCCCTCCGGGTGGTTCTCGCCGGTCAGGGTGCCCCCGTGCATCAGCGCGATCTGTCGCGACACGCTCAGGCCCAGGCCGCTGCTGCCCGCCCCGCTCACGAACGGCTGGAAGATCTGCTCTCCCAGTTCCGGCGGCAGGCCCGGCCCGCTGTCCCGCACCGTGAAGGTCAGCCACTCGGGCGTCTCGGTCAGGTTCAGGGTGACGGTGCCGTCCATTCCGGCGGCGCGGCGGGCGTTCGCCAGCAGGTTGCGCAGCGCCTGTGTCAGCCGGTCCGGGTCGCACAGGATGCCGCCCTCCCAGTCGCCCGTGAAGGTCGTGCCGGGCACCAGCCGGTCCACGCGGCCGCGCAGCGTCCGGGCCGGGATGTAATGCCACGCGAGTTTCATCTCCAGTTCCCCGCGCGCCAGCTGCATCAGGTCCTGCGTGGTGAAGGTCAGCTCATCGGCGACCAGCGAGGCCCGCTGCACTTCCGGGTCGTTCGTGCGTTCCTCGGCGCGTTGCAGGCTGGCCTTCAGGACCGTCAGCGGCGCGCCCAGTTCATGCACGATCTGCCCCAGCAGTTGCTTCTCGCGCACCTGTCCGTCCTCGATGCGGACCAGCAGGCGGTTGATGGCGGTCAGCAGGCGGTGAACCTCGTCCTCCTGCGCCGGCAGCGGCAGCGTGGCGAGACTGCGGGTCGGGTCGATGCGGTCCGCGAGGTTCGCGGCGTGTTCCAGACCGCTCAGGGCGCGGCGGCCCACCCACCAGCCGGTCAGCAGCAGCAGCAGCGGGACCACGATCAGCGCCAGCAGCAGCGCGCTCAGGGCACTCTGCCGCGCGGCGATCAGGTCCACCTCGGGCAGGCCCACCCAGATCGTCCCGAAATCCCCCACCGGGCGCTGCACGGCGCGGACACTGGTGTCCTGCACGGTCACCTGCCCCTGGGTGCCGAAGGGGAACGGCGCGTCGTTGAATTCCCGCAGGATCGGACTGGTCGCGTACACCACGCCCTGCGTGTCGATCAGCATGGTGTACGCACTGGCGCTGCCCGCCGTGCGGCCCAGGCCCTGCTGCGCCCCGGTGAACGCCTCGGCCAGCGTGTCGGCGCGTTCGTTCAGGCGGTCCGTGAACTGCTGATCCATGCGCGACAGCAGCAGCGTCACCACGCCCAGACTGGTCAGCAGGATCAGGACCAGGGCCAGCAGGCTGTACGTCAGGGCCAGCCGGAAGCGCAGCGAGTGCCGCCACGCCACCCGCGCCGACACCAGCCCCCCGCCGGGAACCAGCAGCGCGGCCCGCCGCGACCCGTCCGGGGGTGTCACGGGCCGCGCGGCCGGGGTCATCAGGCCTGCAGCACGTACCCGACGTTGCGGATCGTGCGGATTCTCAGGTCACTGCCCGCGTGCTCCAGTTTCTTGCGCAGCTGCGAGATGCGCACCTCGACCGAGTTGCTGTTCGGCGTCTCCCAGCCGTACAGGTGAGACTCGATGTCCGCGCGTGAGAACACCCGCTCGGGCGTGCGCATCATCAGTTCCAGGATGCGCGCCTCGTGCTCGGTCAGGTTGGTGTGCTTGTCGTCCACGGTCAGCAGCAGACTGCTGGTGGACAGGCTGGTGTTGCCCAGGTTCACGCCCGACCCGGCCGCCGTGCGCCGCAGCAGCGCCGTGATGCGCGCGTCGAGCTCCGGCATGGCGAACGGCTTGGTCAGGTAGTCGTCCGCGCCGGCGTTCAGGCCCGCCACGCGCTCCTGCACGCCGCTGCGCGCCGAGAGCACCAGTACCGGCGTGCTGGAGTACTGCCGCAGCGCCTGCACGAGGTCCAGGCCGTCACCGTCCGGCAGGTTCAGGTCCAGCAGGATCAGCTGGGCGGTGTGCGTTCCCAGCCACGCCTGCGCGTCTTTGAGGGTGCCAGCGTGATGCACCTGATACTCACCGGACAGGTACTCCTTGAGCAGCGGCCCGAGGTGCGGATCGTCTTCGACAACAAGAATCTGGGCCAGCATGACTTTCTCCTTGTGGGGCGGTCAGGGGACCGCGGGGAAACGTGGAAAGGGGCGTGGCCCGATCCTAGCGCGCCGCCTGCGTCTCTGGACTTGAGACTGTCTGACGAATCCCGCTCCGATGCACCTTGCTGCGGGCCGCAGCGGGGCGGGTTACTTCTTGTTCGCGGGCGTGGCTTTCAGGCCGGGCAGGGTCACGGGGCTACCGGGCGCCTGCAGGCTCACCGTGAGCTTGAAGGCCGTCAGGAAGCGTGTGATCGTCTGCGGGCCGCTGTCGGCCTGCAGGTCCAGCTGGCCGCCACGCAACACGCCGCTGTAGCGGCTTTTCAGGCCCGGAAAGGTGTTCCTGGCGCGTTCCTCGTCGCTGGGCGCGAACAGCACCACGACCGGCCCGTTGTAATCCCCGACCAGCCGCACCTTCAGTTGCCCGCCGCTGCTCTCGCCGTCGCCCAGTTTGGTCTGCAGTTCACTGTCCCACACGCTGATTTTCAGGGCGTGGGCGGGCGTGGACAGCAGCAGGGCGGACAGCAGCAGGGCAGGGAACTTGGGCATGATGGTCGGGGGGTCTCCAGTGTCGGGGCAGGCCACTCGGGGCCAGTGAGGAAGCGGGACATCAGGCCAGTCGGCGCTTGACCTGACCTGTGATTGCCCAGCCTACCGCCTGGACCTGACGCCCCGCTGAAATCCCGGCCGCAATTGCCCACCGGACCTGAAGGGAAGGTCCGCGCCTGACCGCCACAGGCAGAGGAGAGGCCGGACATCGCAGTCCCGGCCTCTCCTCTGTCGGTCGTTTCCGGCCGTCTTTACAGGGCTTCGAGCATCAGGCGGTCCGGGTTTTCCAGCAGGCGGATCACTTCCCGGCAGAAGCGCGCGGCCTCGGCGCCGTCCACGAGGCGGTGATCGAACGACAGACTCAGGTACATCATGTGCGCCACGACGATGTTGTCGTACTCGTCCACGATGGGGCGCTTCACGATGGAATGCACGCCCAGGATCGCGGCGTCCGGCACGTTGATGATCGGGAACGAGAACAGCGCCCCGATGGACCCGATGTTCGTGACGCTGAAGGTGCTGCCCGCCAGTTCGTCCGCCTGGAGTTTCCCGGCCTGCGCGCGCCCGGCGATGTCCGTGACCTCGCGCGCCAGTTCGAACAGGCTCTTGTGGTTCACGTCCCGGATGACCGGCACGGTCAGGCCCGCGTCCGTGGCGACCGCCATGCCGATGTTGTAGTAGCGCTTCTGCACGATCTCCTGCGTGGCCTCGTCGAAGGAGGTGTTCAGGCTCGGGTACTTGCGCAGCGCCGCCGCGACCGCCCGGAAGATGAACGGCAGGTACGACAGTTTCACGCCGGCGGCCGCCGCATCGTCCTTCACGCGGGCGCGGAACTCCACGAGCTTGGTCAGGTTTACCTCGTCCACCGTCAGGGTGCGTACGGTGTACAGGTGACTGGCCTGCATCTGGTTACTGATGGCGCGGCGCATGCCCCGCAGCGGCACGCGGTCTTCCAGATGCTCGTACCCCTTCGGCGTGCGGTACTGCACGGGCGCGACCGGCATGCCACCGGCCCCCTTCGCGGCGGGCGCTGTCGGTGCAGGGGTGGAGGCTGCTGGCGCTGCGGTGGGTGCGCTGCCGGCCGGAGCGGGGATTGCGGGGGCGCTGGCCGCCGCCGCTGCGCCCTGGTGGTGCGAGAGGACGTCTCCGACGCGGATGCGGCCGTTGGGGCCACTGCCACGCACGTCGGTCAGGGGCACGTTCAGTTCGCGGGCCAGTTGCCGGGCGGCGGGCACGGCCAGCACCCGGCCGTCCGCGCGGGCGGGCTGGGCGGCGGTCTGGGCGGCCGCCTGCGGAGCGGAGGCGCCGCGCACGCCGAGGCCCTGCACCTGCACCTGCTCGTCCGAGGCGAAGGCCTTGAACAGGCTGCTGGCGTCGTCGTCGGCCTTGCCGGCCAGGTGGCCGGCCTCCACGATGCTGCCGCCCCGGTCCTCGGGCGCGCCCGCGATCTGCTCGCGTTCCTCCTGCGCCTGAATGGAGGGCGCCTGAGTCTCAGTTGCCTGGGGCGCTGGGGCGGAGGCTTCGGGGGCGGCCCCGCCGGTCTCGTCGATCAGGGCGATGGCGGCGTGAACGGCGACCACGTCGCCCTCGCCGGCCAGTCGCCGGTGCAGGACGCCCGCGACGGGGCTGGGGAGTTCCACCGTGACCTTGTCGGTCATGACCTCGCACAGCGGCTGTTCCAGCACGATGGTGTCGCCCTCGGACACCAGCCACTTGAGGATTTCACCCTCGACGACACTTTCAGCGAGTTCGGGCAGCAGGACTTCTTTCATGGGGAACCTCGGGGGCTCAGCGCAGCACGAACGTGCGCAGCAGGCCGTAGATGATGAGCAGGAGGGCCAGTCCCTGAATCCAGCGTTCCCCGCGCGCGTACACCCAGGCGCTGACGCCCAGCAGGGCGAACATGCCGCCGATCGCGGCGCTCTGCCACGGTTCGGCCAGTCGGCCCGCCAGGGCGTACAGCGCGAAACCGATCACCAGGCCGATGGAGCCCAGCAGGGGACGAAGCAGGTCGGGTTTCATGGAGTTCAGGGTAAGGCGTTCAGGGGACGGTCAGTAGTTCAGCGCGCGGACGCAGGCGGCCACGATGCGGTTGGGGCCGGGCAGGTACACCTTGTCCTGCACGTACGGGTACGGCGTGTCGAAGCCCGCCACCTGTCCGACCGGGGCGGTCAGGGAGTCGAAAACCTGCTCCTGGATGACGTACGCGACCTCGCCCATGAAGTTGCTGATGCGCGGGGCCTCGCTGACCAGCACGGCGCGGCCGGTCTTCTCGACGCTGCTCAGCACGCGGTCCTTGTCCCACGGCACCAGCGAGCGCAGGTCGATGACCTCCACGCTGACCCCCTCGGCGGCCAGGGCGTCGGCGGCCCTCTCGAGGTCCGGCATGACGCCCCCGTACCCGATCAGGGACAGGTCCGTGCCCTCGCGGCGCACGGCGGCCTCGCCGAACCGCACGACGTAATCGTGGGCGGGCACCTCGCCCTTGGCGGCGCGGTACAGGCGTTTGGGTTCGAAGAAGATCACGGGGTCCTCGCCGCGCACGGCGCTGCGCAGCAGGCCCTTGGCGTCGTAGGGGGTGCTGGGCATCACGACCTTCAGGCCCGGCGTGTGCGTGTAGTAACTCTCGGGGCTCTGGCTGTGGTGGTGCCCGCCCTTCACACCGCCGCCCGACGGCGTGCGGATGACCATGGGGGCCGTGAACTGCCCGCCCGACCGGTAGCGGATCTTGGCGGCCTGCGAGATGATCTGGTCGAAGCCGGGCCCCATGTAGTCCGCGAACTGAATTTCCGCGATGGGCCGCAGGCCGCGCACGGCCATGCCCACGGCGGCGCCCACGATGCTGGCCTCGCTCAGGGGCGTATCGAACACGCGGCGCGGCCCGAAGCGTTCCTGAAGGCCGGCGGTCGCCATGAACACGCCGCCGCGCGCGCCGACGTCCTCACCGAACAGCACGACGCGGCTGTCGCGTTCCATCTCCTCGGCGATGGTCTCGGTCACGGCCTGGATCAGGTTGATGGTGCGCGTGCCGGTTTCGGCGTCGGTCCCCTGGGTGGGGGTGCGTTCCTGCGTGGCGGTCATGCCCGTCCTCCCTGACCGGTCTGCCCGGTCTGCTCGGCGCGCAGGAAGGCTTCCTGGTCGCGCAGGTGGCCCGGCAGGTCGGCGTACACGTCCTCGAACATGATCCGCCAGTCGGGTTGGCCGGTCGCCTCGGCCTTCAGGACCTGCTCGTCGACCTCGCGGTGCGTCTGGGCGATCAGGTCGGCGCGTTCCTCGGCGCTGACCGGGTGGCCCAGATGCTCCAGCAGCTTCTCGATGCGGGTGATCGGGTCGCGGCCCAGCCACTCCTCGACCTCCTCGCGGGTGCGGTAGTGCTTCTCGGCGTCCGCGTCGGCGTTGCTGTGAGAGCCCACGCGGTAGGTCAGGCACTCGACGAGCGCGGGACCGTGCCCGGCGCGGATCTGGTCGGCCACGTACCCGCAGACCTCCATGACGGCCACGATGTCGTTGCCGTCCACGTAGTAGCCGGGCATCCCGTAGGCTTTGGCCTTGATGTGGATGGTCTCGCTGGCCGTCTGCTCGCGGATGGAGGTGCTGATCGCCCACTGGTTGTTCTCGCAGACGAACATCGCGGGGGCCTTGGCGGCGCCGGCCATGTTCAGTCCGGCGTGCCAGTCGCCCTCGCTGGTCGCGCCGTCCCCGAAGGTGCAGACCGTGAGTTCATCCACGCCCAGGTACTTCTGCGCCATGGCGTTCCCGGCGGCGGGCGGCACCTGCGAGGCGATGGAGGAACTGATGCTCACGAAGTTCTGCGCCTGCGCCGCGAAGTGGTGCGGCATCTGCCGCCCGCGCGAGGAGTCGCTGTTCGTGCCGAGGCACTGGCTGAGCAACTCGGCCATCGGGACGCCCATGGCGAGGCCCAGCGTGTGGTCGCGGTAGTAGGGCCAGACCCAGTCGTGCCCGACGCGGATCGAGCGGGCCAGGCCCACCTGGGTGGCTTCCATGCCGCTGGACTGCGCGTAGAAGGTGGTGCGCCCCTGGCGGAGCAGCGTGATGAGTTTGCGGTCGAATTCACGGGCGCGCAGCATCAGGGCGTGCAGCTCGCGCAGCAGGTCGGGCGTGAACCGTTCGGGCAGCGGCTGGACCGGCGTGCCGTCCTCCGCCACGAAGCGGATGGGTTCAGGGGTGAAGGGTTGAATCATGGGCTGGGGCCTCCTGACAGGGGGCCGAAGGCGCGGCGCGGTGGCCGGCTCCTCCCCTGATCGATCTGTCTAGCAAACGCTCGTTAGGCATTTTAGACGGTTTGACCCCCGCGCGGGAAACCTACCCGGCCCCCGGCGGCCCCGAGGCCCTGCCCGGCACCCTCCAGCCGCCCCCCGGAACGCCGGAAGACTGCCCTTTGTCCGGTCAGACCGGACGGAAAGGCGAGCAGGTCAGCCGTTGTATCCCGGCTGACCTGCTTCCCTGTCCGGCGTTCAGGCCATCAGTGCGCGAAGAACACCAGTCCCTCGGGCACCCCTGCCGGAACGGGTCTCCCCTCCCCTGCCGGGGCCAGTGCCTGTGCCAGCGCCCGCGCCTCGTGCAGGTAGGCCGCGAACGGCACCGGGCCCGCCTGCCGTTTCGGGCGGGCGTCCCCGAACAGGCTCATGGGTGCGCGGTCCGCCGGGTGCGTCCAGGCCCCACTGGCCCAGTCGAAGTCGTACAGCGCCACGAAACGCTCGCCGTACTCGGCCACGAACTCCATGGCGTCCAGCAGGAACTCCACCTCCTCGTCGGGCGCCCACGGCGCGAGGTTCAGGCGGGTCCAGCCGGGCTTCACGCCGTCCAGGTGGTTCACGGCGCACTGCATGAACTGCTCGCTGCGCCGGTCGTCGATCTCCAGCAGCGCGTGCCCGTACGGCCCGGCGCAGGCGCAACCGCCGCGCGCCTGAATGCCGAACAGGTCGTTCAGCAGCCGCACGACCAGCCGGGGATGCAGCTGCGTGCCCGCAGACGTGAAGGTCAGGAACGACAGGAACGCCAGCCGGGGCGCATCCAGGTTCCCCAGCAGTTTCAGACGGGGGTTCCCGCGCAGGCGGCTCAGGGCGCGGCCGTACAGTTCGTGCTCACGGGCGGTCAGGGCGTCGGTACCCAACTGCTCCTTAACCCGGAAGGCCAGCGCGGCGCGCAGCTTGCCCAGAATGGCGGGCGTCCCGGCGTCCTCGCGGGCCTCGATGTCCTCCACGTACAGCTGCGCCGTGCGGTTCACGAAACGGACCGTGCCGCCGCCCGGCGTGCTGGGCACGCTCAGGTGGTACAGCTCCTGCCGGAAGCACAGCAGGCCCGGCGTGCCCGGCCCGCCCGCGAACTTGTGCGGACTGAGGAACACCGCGTCGTACCCGTCGGGGCGGCCGGGTTTCATGTCGATCTTCACGTACGGCCCACTGGCCGCGAAATCGAAGAACGCGAACGCCCCGTGCGCGTGCAGCAGGCGCGCCACCGACCGGGTATCGGTCAGCAGGCCCGTCACGTTGCTGGCCGCGCTGAACGACCCGATCCGGGGCCGCCCGGCGTAGCGGGGGTCTTTCAGCGCCCTGAGCAGCGCGCCGAGGTCCAAGTTGCCGCGCTCGCACAGCGGAATCTCGACGACCTCGGCCAGCGTCTCGCGCCAGCTGATCTCGTTGCTGTGATGCTCATACGGCCCGACGAACACCACCGGCCGCTGCGAGTCCGGCAGGGCGTCCAGCACGGTCTGCCGGTGCGGCCCGCCCACGACCAGCCCCAGGATGTCCTGCATGCGGCGCACGGCGGCCGTGCTGCCGGACCCGCAGAACACCAGTTTGCAGGTGCTGTCCGCGCCCAGCTGCTCCTTGATGTACCCGGCCGCCTGATGCGTCAGGTGCGTCAGGTGCGCGCCCGTGGCGCTGTCCTCGGTGTGGGTGTTCGCGTACAGCGGCAGCGCCAGCGTTTCCAGGCGCCGCTCGACCGAGTGCAGCGCCCGGCCCGACGCGACGTAATCGGCGTACGTCACGCGCCGCTCGCCGAAGGGCGTGTCGATCAGGACGTCGGTACCGATCAGGTCAGCGCGCAGCGCAGCAAAATCCATGCCTCATCTTAAGGGGCCTTCACGGCGCTCATGGTGGCCGCACACCCCCGACGGGCCGGGCCGCGTTCGGGAATGCGGGTCACCCTGCGCCTGCACAGCGCCCGGTACACTGACCAGTTGAGATGAGTGGCTGGAATGTGATCGTAATCGGTGGTGGACACGCGGGCCTGGAAGCGGCGTGGGCCGCCGCGAAGTTCTCCCGCGTGGCCCTGCTGATCGGCAACCCCGCCACGGTGGGCCGCATGCCCTGCAACCCGGCGGTGGGCGGCCCCGGCAAGAGCCAGCTGGTGTTCGAGTTACAGGCCATGGGCGGCCTGATGGGCCGACTGGCCGACGAGACCGCCATTCACACCCGCGTGCTGAATGCCAGCAAGGGCCCGGCCGTCCAGTCCCTGCGCGTGCAGAACGAGCGGGATGCCTACGCCGAGCGGGCGCAGGACGTGATCTTCGGACATCCGAACATCGACATCCTGCGCGGCGAGGCCGCCGACCTGGAAAGCGACGGGCGGGGCGGCTGGCTGGTCGTCACCACCGACGGGCGCCGACTGGCGGCGCGCAGCGTGGTCGTGGCGGCCGGGACCTTCATGCGCGGCGTCACCTGGTACGGGCGGCAGTCCCGCGTCGAGGGCCGTCAGGGCGAGCCGCCCTCGCGCTTCCTGTCTGCGCCGCTGGCCCGCGCCGGGCACGTCCTGAAACGCTTCAAGACCGGCACGCCGCCCCGCGTGCGTGCCGACGCCGTGAACTTCGCCGAGCTGCTGGAGATCCCGGCCGACCCCAATCCGCGCGGCTTCACTGGTACGCCCGGCCCGCGCGCCGCCGAGTCTCCCACCTGGCAGACGCACACCACCCCGGAAACGCACCGCCTGATTCACGAGAACATCCACGAGTCGCCCATGTACGCCGGGGATATCGAGGGCCTGGGGCCGCGCTACTGCCCCAGTATCGAGGACAAGGTCGTGCGCTTCGCCCATCACGACCGGCACCTGCTGTTCGTGGAGCCGGACGGCGTGCAGACCAGCGAGGTGTACCTGCAGGGCTTCAGCTCCTCGCTGCCGCCGCACCTTCAGGACGCACTGGTGCGCACGCTGCCCGGATTCGAGCAGGCCGTGATCCAGCGCTACGCCTACGCCGTCGAGTACGACGTGGTGGATTCCCTGGAACTGACCCTGAACCTGGAATCGAAGCTGATGCCGGGCCTGTTCACGGCCGGCCAGATCAACGGCACCAGCGGGTACGAGGAGGCGGCCGCGCAGGGATTGATCGCCGGCACGGCCGCTGCCCGCCGCGCCGGGGGAGAGGCTGAACAGTTCATCGGGCGTGAGACCGGGTACATCGGGGTGCTGCTGGACGAACTGGTGTTCAAGGGGAGCAACGAGCCGTACCGCATGATGACAAGTCGCGTCGAGCACCGCCTGCTGGTGCGTCAGGACAACGCCGACGAGCGCATGACGCCCATCGGGCACGCGCTGGGACTGGTGGACGCCGCCGAGGTCGCGCGGGTCGAGGCGAAGTACGCCCGCGTGCAGGCCGGAATCGACGCGCTGGCCGCCCAGCGGGCACAGGGGCAGACCGGGGACGCGTGGCTGCGCCGCCCGGAGTTCACACTGCCGGACGTGGAGGCGCTGGGCGTGACCCTGCCGGAACTCTCGGCCGCCGAGCGTGAGGCGGTCGAGATCCGCGTGAAGTACGCCGGATACATCCGCCGCGCCGAGATTCAGCTGCGGGCCGAGGACCGCTCGCGTGACCTGAGCCTGGGCGGCGTGGATTTTGCGGCCATCGGCTCGCTGTCCAACGAGGCCCGCGAGAAGCTGGTGCGCCTGCAACCGCAGACGGTGGAGCAGGCCAGCCGCATCTCGGGTGTGCGCCACGCTGACATCAGCGCGCTGCTGGTTCACCTGAAGGGACGGAGCGTTTCACGGGAAACCTGACAGTGAAACAAGGCAGGGCGGGGCGCATTGAAGGGTGCGCCCCGCCCTCCATGCTCCGGCTTGACGCCCCGGATGTTTCACGGGAAACTTGACGGTGAAACAGGGGCACCCTGCTGAAAACAGGTCTGCCCGGCCGGAGGTCGCCATCACAGACATGCATTCCACCCACCCGCCCACACCGCCCACACCGCCCGCACCGCTGAATGACTTTCATCAGGGCCTGCTGCTGGGCATCCTGATCGGCGAGGGTTCGTTCGGCGGCGACGGCAAGCAGCCGCAGATCACGCTGCGCATGCACACCCGCCACCAGCGTCTGTTCGAGCGCCTGCTGGAACTGGTGCCGGGCTCGAAACTGTACGGGCCGTATGACCACGGCGGCAGACGGTATTTTCAGTGGATGGCACGCGGGCAGGTGCTGCGCGACACGCTGCTGCCCATGCTGGACGCCCTGCCGCTGGAGGACACCGATGAATACGTATACGAGAGGTACCAGGAAATGAAACTCAGGTACAAACTGTGAAGCGAGCCCCGTCTGTTACGGCCATCCCGCAGAACTGCGCTGCGGGACGGTCTCCACGCCCGGCGCCCGCTCTTTCCCTGCTCGCATCCGCTCGGGTGGAACAGGCGAACACGCCTGTCCCACCGGAGGCCAGATGACCCCCGAAGGCGAGGCGCTGCTGCGCCAGGGTGCCGCCGAACTGGGCCTGAACGTGGACGCCCAGATTCCGGCCTTCGCCGCGCTGCTGGAACTGCTGGTCGAGGCGAACACCCGCGTGAACCTGACCGCCCTGAAGACCGAACCGGACATCGTCCTGAAGCACTTCGTGGATTCCCTCAGCTGCCTGCGCGGCGGGCATCTGGACGGGGCCGGGCGCGTCATCGACCTGGGGACGGGTGCGGGCTTCCCGGCGTTGCCACTGGCGATCATGGCGCCGGGCACAACCTTCACGCCGCTGGACTCGATCCGCAAGAAGATCGACTTCGTGCGCGCCGCCGCCGCCTCGCTGGACCTGCCCAACGTCACCCCACAGGTGGGCCGCGCCGAGACGCTGGGCCGTGACCCCGACCACCGCGAAGGCTACGACCGCGTGGTGTGCCGCGCCGTGGCCGCCCTGCCCATCCTGGCCGAACTGGGCCTGCCACTGCTGAAGCCCGGCGGGCGACTGGTCGCGCAGAAAGGACCGATCAGCGAGGCCGAGTTACAGGCTGGCCGGCAGGCCGCCGCCGAGGTGGGTGGCCGCGTGACTGTCGTGGACGCCTTCACGCTGCCCGTGCTGGGCGACGCCCGCACCCTGATCGTGATCGAGAAGACCGGCCCCACGCCCGAGAAGTACCCCAGGCGTGAAGGTGTGCCCAACCAGCAACCGCTATTCTGGTCGGCACGGTGACACGAATGCGACTTCCAGGTAACTCTACCCACGCGGGCACCCGCGCCCCCATCCAGGCGGGCGCATGAAGGTTCTCGGCGTGGTCAACCAGAAGGGCGGGGTCGGCAAGACCACCACCGCCGTGAACCTCGCCGCGTACCTCGCCGCCGGGGGCAAGAGGGTGCTGCTGCTCGACATGGACCCGCAGGGCAACGCCACCAGCGGCCTGGGCCTGCGCGGCGCCACCCAGGGTCTGTACGAGGCGCTGGGCGAACCGGCCCGCGTGGACGAATTCACGCTGGACACCGCCCAGGCCGGCCTGCGGGTGCTGCCCGCCACGCCGGATCTGGCCGGCGCGGGCGTGGAACTCGCCGAGGACCCGGACGCCCTGGCCCGCCTGCTGGCCAGCGTGAGCGGCTACGACGTGGTCCTGATCGACGCGCCGCCCAGCCTGGGGCCGCTGACCGTGAACGTGCTGGCCGCCTCGGACGCGCTGCTGATCCCCCTGCAGGCCGAGTACTACGCGCTCGAGGGACTGGCCGGCATGATGGAGACCGTCGAGCGCGTGCAGGGCGGCCTGAACCCGCGCCTGAAGGTGCTGGGCGTCGTGCTGACCATGTTCGACGGCCGCACCAACCTCTCGCAGGAAGTCGAGAGCATGGTCCGGCAGCATTTCGGGGAACTGGTGTTCTGGTCGGTCGTGCCGCGCAACGTGCGCCTGTCTGAGGCGCCCAGTTACGCCAAACCCATCAACGCCTTCGCGCCGCTGTCCGCCGGGGCCGCCGCGTACAAACGCCTGAGCGAGGAGGTGATGCAACGTGTCGAGAAAATCTAGCCTGGGCCGTGGCCTGGACGCGCTGCTGGCCCGCCCCGCCGAACCGCAACCCGACCCGGGCGGCCCGCAGGTGCAGACCCTGAAGATCACCCAGATCGTGCAGGCCGCCTACCAGCCCCGGCAGGTGTTCGCGCCCGAGGCGCTGGCGGAACTCGCGCAGAGCATCCGGGACAAGGGCGTGCTGCAACCCCTGCTGGTCCGCCCGCGCGCCGAGCACTTCGAGATCGTCGCCGGGGAACGCCGCTGGCGCGCCAGTCAGCTGGCCGGACTGACCGAGGTTCCCGTCATCATCCGCGACCTCGGGGACCGCGAGGCGCTGGAAATCGCCATCGTCGAGAATCTGCAACGCGAGGACCTGGGCCCGCTGGAAGAGGCCCGCGCGTACCAGACCCTGATGGAACAGGGCCTGAACCAGGAAGGCGTGGCGCAGGCAGTCGGCAAGAGCCGCAGCGCCGTGTCGAACGCACTGCGCCTGCTGAGCCTGCCCGACGCTGCGCTGCGCGCCCTGGACGCCGGGCAGATCAGCGCCGGGCACGCCCGCGCGATCCTCTCGCAACCCGATACCGACCGCGCCTGGGCGCTCGAGCAGATCACGACCCGCAACCTGAGCGTCCGGGACGCCGAGGCCCTGAAACGCGAACGCCGTGCCGACGCGCCCGTCAAGGTGAACCCGCCGCGCGCCTACCGGCAGCTGGAACTGGACCTGAGCCGCCGCACCGGGACCCGCGTGCGCATCACGGGCGAGGACCGGGGCCGTGTGGAACTGAATTACGCCTCCCGCGAGGAACTCGACCGCCTGCTGAACCTGCTCGGATACGCCGCCGAGGAATAGGCGGGGGGATGAACGGGAAAGGGGCCGCGTCATGCTTGCGCGGCCCCTTCTCGCTGCGGGTCAGCGACCCACGAGGAAGATGTTCGGCCAGGGACGGTACGTGCTTTTCAGGGTGTCCTGCCTGAACACCCTGCCGCCGCGCACGAAGGACCGCGTGACCTCGATCACGGCGCCCGGCGCGGCCCAGTCCACCTGACGGCGCTGCCCGGCCGGGACGCCGGCATCCGGAATCAGGCGGTCGGGCGGCGGGGGCGTGGTGCTCAGGGTCTTCGGCACGCCGATCTGCACCGTGAAGTCACGCGCCTTCCCGAATACGTGAACAGTCAGGCGTGACTCCTGGTCGTTCCAGTCGGTCTGGAACCACAGCGCGCCGCCCGTGTCGTTCGCGAAGCGCAGATCCAGGCTGGGCTGGTAGATGCTGGCGTCCAGACCCTGCGGATCGTAGTACCGCACCTGATACGAGTGGTTACGGCGTTCCAGGATGGGCAGGCCCGCGCCGTACAGCGCGCGGAAGACCGTGGTGCTCACCTGACAGATGCCCCCGCCCACGCCGTCGGCGGTGCGTTCCCCCGAGATGACCAGCCCGGTCACGAAGCCCGCGCGGGTGGTGATCGGCCCGACCATCTGGTTGAACGAGACGGTCTTGCCTTCCACCAGCCGGTCCTGGAAGGGCCGCGACCCGACGTGAATGTTCGTCACGCGCGCCGGGCTGCTGCCGTAGTAGTTCGTCTCGCCGGTGCCCAGGTGCGCGGTGACGCCGCGCGACGAGAAGAAGCTCAGGGTGCGCTTCGGTGCGGTCTGCGTGCCCAGCACCACGCTCACCTTCACGCCGCGCGGGTCTTTCAGCGCGGCCAGCAGATTCGCGCGGGTGCGGTCCATGTTCACGGACAGACCGTTGCGCTGCACGACCGCCCAGCCGTTCCACAGTTCCTCGAAGCGGGCGTCCTGCGGGGTGGTGGGCAGTTCCCGCACGAAGCGTTGCAGGTCGGCTTCCAGGCTCTCGGTGATCACGCCGCGCTGCCGCAGCAGGTCCACGCGCTTGCCCGGAATGGTCAGGGTCCGCGTGAACGGCACCGTGGTCTTCTTGCCGTTCACCAGCGCCGGCCACTGCGCTTCCACATTGATCAGCAGCGGGGCCGTGATCTTCGCGGGGGCAGGGGTCGTGACGACCGGTGTGGGAACCGGCGGGGCCGGCACCGGGGTGGGGGAGGGGGCTGGCACCGGCGACGGAGCCGGGTCGGCGGGCGGGGTCACGGGAGCCGGCGGGGTGGGCTCCGGGGTAACAGGTGCCGGGGTAATGGGTGCCGGCGTAATGGGCGCCGGAGTGATGGGCGCGGGCGGCGCGGGCACCGGACCGGGAGGCAGGGCCGGAATGCCCGGTACGCTCTGCGCAGGTGGGGCCGGGTCGGTCGCCGTCTGGGCCACACTTCCGGTGCCGCCCAGCAGGAGTGCGCTCAGAAGCCAGGTGCGGCGGGACAGGGTCATGCCCGGCAGTATTTCACGGGCCACGCGCCCTGCCATGAGCGCCCCCTCTTCAGCCGGGCTGAAGGTCCCGCTGACCGGCCAGCTGCCGCTCGACCTCGGCGATGGCGGCCACGGCGTGGTGACGGCCGTTCTCGATGAACACCTGATTGGTCTTCCCGGCAAAGCCCGCGCTGCCCACCACGAACAGGCCCGGCACGCTGCTCTGGTAGTGCTCGTCGAGCACCAGGCACTCGTCCGGCTGCGCCGCGAGATTCAGGTCCGCCAGGAACGACAGGTCCGGCCGGTAGCCGGTCAGCGCGAACGTGAAGTGCGTGGGCAGGTCGCGCACGCCGCCGTCCTCGCCGCGCACCTTCACGTGATCCCCGGCGATCTGCACGACCTGCGAGTTGAAGTGCGCGGCGATGCTGCCCTCGCGGATGCGGTTTTCCAGGTCCGGGCGCACCCAGTACTTGATGGTGCTTTTCAATTCCGGGGCGCGCACGACCATGGTCACGTTCGCGCCGCCGCGCCACAGGTCCAGCGCGGCGTCGGCGGCGCTGTTGCCCGCGCCGATCACCGTGACGTTCAGGCCCATGAACGGGTGCGCCTCGGTGTAGTAGTGGCTGACGTTCTCGCCGTCCTCACCGGGAATGCCCAGCGGCAGCGGGTTGTCGTAGTACCCGGTGGCGACCACCACGCGCCGCGCCTCGACCACGCCGGGCGTACCGTCGCGTTTCTCGACGGCCAGCGTGAAGCCCGCCGGGGCGGCGTGCACGCGCGTGACCTCGGTGTACTGCTCGACGTTCAGTTCTTCCCGCTGCGTGACCAGCCGGTAGTACATCAGCGCGTCGCGGCGGTCGGGTTTGTCGTGCCCGGTCACCATCGGGTGATTCCCGATCTCCAGTTCCGGCGCGGTCGTGAAGAACGTCATGTACGTGGGGTACTCGAAGATGGCGTTCACGACGCAGCCCTTCTCCAGCACCACGTAACTCAGGCCTGCACGTTTGCAGGCAATGGCGGCGGCCAGACCCACCGGACCCGCCCCGACAATGGCAACATCAACCAGACTCATGCCCGGCATTGTGCCAGCCCCGGCGGGCACGGACTGCGGGACAGGCACGGTGGGGGGCCCGCCGATCAGGTCAGGGCCGTACTGGCGATCGACGCGTTGCGGTGCGTGGGCGTCAGGAACACCGTGCCTTTCCCGCTGATCACGAACACCAGCCCCTCGCCGCTGCGCATGGCGTTGCGGACGCCGCGCACCAGGGGGCGCAGTTCCACCCGCAGGGACGCCGAGTACATCAGGATCATGTCGCCGTCCACGATCACCGAGTCGCTCCCGTTCAGTTCGATGACCTCGACCTCCGAGACGGGCACCGGGGACTCGACCACGAAGATGCCCCGCCCGGTCAGCTTGGGCTGCCGCAGGCCGTTCCCGGACAGCGCGCCCGACACCGTGTTGTGCGTGTGCACGCCCAGCTGCATGGTGTCCTGCGCGAGGTAGAAGGCCCGGTCATCCAGAATCATGTCGTCCCCGGCGTCCCCGGTGGACTCCGCGATGATGAAGTGCCGCCGCGTGGGTTCCGTCCAGACCCGGCCCTGCCCGGTAAAGCGCGTGGCGAAGGCACTCTCGCCCGTTCCGGCCGTCGCCATGGCGCGGCGCAGGAACCCGCCCTGCTGCTGCTGTTCCACCGCCGCCTGCACCTGCCCCACCGAGTACTGGAACGCGCCCGGCTCGATCAGCACGCCGCTGCCGTGCAACTCGGCCTCGACCGTGAAACGGCCGTCCATCTCGCGGGACTCGTTCAGACCGTCACTGCCGTGCGAGAACCGCGTGACGTGCGTCAGCGCGTGAATGCGTAACGTCAACCCGTTGCCCTTCTGCTCCTGCACCAGCTGCATGTGACCCATACCGGGCAGTGTAGAGCCTGCCGTCCGGTGACCGGGCGGCGACTGGTGGCAGTAACTGGTGGCAGTGACTGGGCGGGCACGTACTGCCCCGCGTGGGGGCAAGACGCGCCGCCCCGCACCCCGTAAGCTGAGAAGCACCATGAGCGGCCCCCCCGAGCAGCGGCCCACCCTGCCCACCCCGGACGGGACCCTGCTGCCGCCCGAGGAACTGCGCCGCCGCGTGTACCTGCTGGCCCTCGCCGCCGGACTGATCGTCCTGACCATCGTGTTCGCGGTCGGGAACTTTCAGGGCCGCACCGACGTGTATACCGGTGTCCTCGTGCCGGCGCTGACCATCATGGTGCTGTTCAGCACCGGCTGGCTGCTGGCCCGGCGATCCGTCCCGTTCATAGAGCGGGCCGTGTTCATCTGCATGAACGTCGCGCACCTCGCGCAGATCCTCGAGCAGACACTCGGCCCGGACCCGAACACCCTGGCCAGCAACGACGCGCCGTACTGGATGCTCGTCACGGTCTGCATGGTCGCGCACCTGATCTCCCGCCCCCGCATCGCCGGGCTGTACAGCGCCGCCGCGTACCTGCTCAGCTGCGCCCTGCCGCTCGGCGGGCTGCTGCTGACCGCGCAGCCGGTATCGGCCGAGCTGGTCCGCGTGCAACTGACCGCCGGCATCACCCTGGTGTTCGTGCACGCCCTCTCCTGGTACCGGGGGCAGTTCGAGGCGCAGCGCGCCCGCCTGCACCTCGCGCAGCAACTCGCGCACACCGACCAGCTGACCGGGCTGCCCAACCGGCGCGGCCTGTACCCGGCCGTGGAAACCCTGCTGACCCCCGGCGAGGGCGGCGCGGTCCTGCTGCTGGACCTCGATCACTTCAAACGCGTGAACGACCAGTACGGCCACCAGGCTGGCGACACCGTGCTGATCGGGGCCGCCACCCTGACCAGCGACCTCCTGCCGTCCCCCGCCGTCGTGGGCCGCTGGGGAGGCGAGGAATTCATGGCCGTCCTGCCCGGCACGGACCTGCTGACCGCGCAGGTGCAGGCCGCCCGCCTGTGCCGCGCCTTCGCTGCGCACCACTGGCCCGGCGTGGGCCGCGTGACCGTCAGCATCGGCGTGAGCGTCGCCTGCCACGCCCCGAACCGTCCGCCCGACACGCTCCCCACCCTGATCGCCCGCGCCGACCAGGCCCTGTACCGCGCCAAGGCCGCCGGCCGGAACAGCTGGAAAGCCGACACCGACCCGCACCAACCAGACTGAACCCCGGTTCCTACGCGCGCCGCAACGTCCGGAACGTCAGGTCGAAGGGGTTCGCGTCGTCCGCCGCACGCGTTCGCTCCTGCGTCACCACCCACCCGTCTCCCAGGTCCGGCATGAAGGTATCGCCGTCCAGCCGCGCGTGAATCAGCGTGAGTTCCACGCGGGTCAGCTGCGGCAGGAACAGCGCATACACCTCCGCCCCACCGATGATCGCCACCTCCGGCACGTTCCCGGACAGCGCCAGCGCCTCCTGCGGGGAGTGCGCCACCCGCGCGCCCGGCGCGCTGAACGCCGCATTTCGGGTCAGGACGATGTTCTCCCGCCCCGGCAGCGGCCGCCCGCCCAGCGAATCCCACACCTTCCGGCCCATCACGTTCGGCTTCCCGCGACTGAGCGAGCGGAAGTGCGCCAGATCCGCCGGCAGGTGCCACGGCATCCCCCCATCCCGCCCGATCACGCCGTTCTCGGTCACGGCCACAATGCCGACCAGTTCCGGCCCCACCTGCTCAGGCACCGGGGACATGCATCACCTCGATCCCCGCATCCCGCAGGATCTGCTCTCCGCTCGGCAGGCCCGACTCCACACGGTTCGTCTCCCGGTACGCCGACTCGAAGATCACGCGCCCCACCCGACGCGAATTCACGATCAGCCGCGCACACGCCGCGCACGGCTCATGCGTCACGTACAGCGTGTGCCCCTCCCCGTTCCAGTTCGCGGCCAGCAGCGCGTTCACCTCCGCGTGAATGAACCCACTGTGCCCCTGCGACAGGCTCTCGCGCTCGTTCGGCTCACCCGCCGCGCGCCCGTTGTACCCCACGCCCACCACCCGGTGATGCCGGTCCAGAATGCACGCCCCCACCCGCACCTTGCTGTCCGCACTCCGCGACGCCCACAGCCGCGCCGTCGCCAGCCCCAGCTCGTCGAACGACGGGCGGGTCATGCCGACTCCAGAACGCGGCGCAGTCCGGCGGCCACCTCGTCCAGTTCAGCGCGGGTGGGGGACAGGGCGTCCACAGCGACACTCACGCCGTCCTTCGCATGCCGGGGGAAGACGTGCAGGTGCGCGTGAAACACGTCCTGCCCAGCTGCCGCGCCGTTCGCCATCCAGAGGTTGAAGCCCTCACCCCTCACCTCGCTGCTCTGGATGGCCCGCGCGACCTCCTGCGCCAGTGCGGTCATGGCGGCGGCCTCCTCGGGGGTCAGGTCAGTGAAAGTCACCGCGTGCCGCCGGGGCACGACCAGCGTGTGCCCACGCGTGAACGCCCCGATATCCAGAAACGCGACGGCCAGTTCGTTGCCCGCAACCATGCTGGCAGGCGCGTCCCCAGCCACGATCCGGCAGAAGATGCAGCCGCTCATACAGCCACCGGAGCCTTGATGCCGGGGTACGGGTCGTAGCCTTCCAGGCGGAAGTCCTCGTACCCGAACTCGAAGATGTCCCTGACCTCGCCCCTCAGGTGCATGACGGGCAGTGAACGCGGCTCCCGCGCCAGTTGCCGTTCCACCTGCTCCATGTGGTTGCTGTACAGGTGGACGTCCCCGCCGGTCCAGATGAACTCGCCGGGTTCCAGGCCGCAGACCTGCGCGACCATCAGGGTCAGCAGCGCGTAGGACGCGATGTTGAACGGCACGCCCAAAAACAGATCCGCGCTGCGCTGATAAAGCTGGCAGCTGAGGCGCCCGTCCGCCACGTAGAACTGGAACATCGCGTGGCAGGGCGGCAGGGCCATGTCGCCAATCTGCGCGACGTTCCAGGCGTTCACGATCAGGCGGCGGCTGTCCGGGGTGCGTTTGATCTGCTCGATGACCTGCGCGATCTGGTCGATGCTGCCACCGTCCGGGGTGGGCCAGCTGCGCCACTGGGCGCTGTACACGGGGCCCAGGTCGCCGTTCTCGTCGGCCCACTCGTCCCAGATGCTCACGCCGCGCTCCTGAAGCCACTTCACGTTCGTGTCGCCGCGCAGGAACCACAGCAGTTCGTAGATCACGCTTTTCAGGTGCACCCGCTTGGTGGTGACGAGCGGGAAGCCGTCACGCAGGTCGAAACGCATCTGCGCGCCGAACACCGAGCGCGTGCCGGTGCCGGTCCGGTCGGTTTTCACGGTGCCGTGCTCCAGCACATGCCGCATCAGATCGAGATACTGCTTCATCGACAGCAGTGTAGAGCGGCACTCCGGTTCAAAAGGAGTGCCACTGCCAGCTGTCCGGTTTATTTCTTCTGGAGGACGTCGACGGCGTAGTAGCAGGGGTCGTTGTCGCAGGCGGCCATGACGACTTCGACGGTGTAGTCGGCGGTCTTGGTGACCTTCACGCTGACGGCGGGAACGTCGTCTTCTTCCTCGTCGGTGGCGATCAGGTTGCCCTTGGCGTCGTAGACGTTGATGTCGAGGTCGGTGCAGTCCTCGTCGCAGACGCCGTAGATCAGGTACTCGCGGCCGCTGGTCAGGGTGTACACGAGTTCGGTGTCGGTGTCGCCCTCGTCGAGGAAGTTGATGTCGAGCATGTCGGCATTGACGGTCTTGTAGCCCTTGCCGAGGTAGAAGGTGGTGCTTGTCTTCAGCTGGGTCTGGATGGCTTTCCTGGCGGCGGTGTCGGTCTGCGCGTGGGCGGTGGGCGTGAGCGGCAGGGTGAGGAGCAGGGTGCTGAGGATGATGCGGGTGTTCATGGGAACCTCCTGGGTGCGTGAGGGGAAGGTGCGGGCGGACTGAACAAGCGTACCTGGGCGGCCGGTCAGGTGTGTGCAGAGTTGCCGCAGCGCGCCGGGTGTCCCGTTCCCCGGTTCGTGACAGGCCTCCTGTCGGGGCTGGGCCTTTAGACTCAGGTGCTATGACCAACATTCGTAAAGAGTCGGACACCATGGGCACCCTGGATGTGGACGCCAGCCGTTACTGGGGCGCGCAGACGGAGCGCAGCATCCATAACTTCCCGATCGGGCGGGATACGTTCGTGTGGGGCCGTCCGGTGATCCGGGCGCTGGGCATCCTGAAGAAGGGCGCGGCGCAGGCGAACGCGGATCTGGGGGAACTGCCGCGTGACGTGGCGGACCTGATCGTGCAGGCGGCCGACGAGGTGATTGCCGGGAAACTGGATGACCACTTCCCGCTGGTGGTGTTCCAGACGGGGTCGGGCACGCAGAGCAACATGAACTCGAACGAGGTGATCAGCAACCGCGCCATCGAGATCGCGGGCGGCGAGATGGGCAGCAAGAAGCCCGTGCACCCGAACGATCACGTGAACCGGGGTCAGAGCAGCAACGATACCTTCCCGACGGCCATGCACATCGCGGTGGTGCTGGAACTGAACGAGCGGCTGTACGGCAGTGTGGGCAAGCTGCGCGATACGCTGCACGCCAAGGCGCAGGAGCATGCGGGGCTGGTGAAGGTGGGCCGCACGCACCTTCAAGACGCCACGCCCATCACGCTGGGGCAGGAGATCGGCGGGTGGGTCGCGCAACTGGATTACGCGCTCGAGCAGGTGCGGCACGCGGGCGAGGGCCTGCTGGAACTGGCGATCGGCGGTACGGCGGTCGGGACGGGCCTGAACGCGCACCCGCAGTTCGGGGATCTGGCCGCGAAGAAGTACGCCGAGGAGACGGGCTTCGCGTTCCGTAGCGCCCAGAACAAGTTCGCGGCCCTGAGCGCGCACGACGCGCTGGTGCAGACCTCGGCGGCGTTGCGGACCCTGGCGGGCGCGCTGATGAAGATGGCGAACGACGTGCGCTGGCTGGCCAGCGGGCCCCGCAACGGCATCGGCGAGATCGTCATTCCCGAGAACGAGCCCGGCAGCTCCATCATGCCCGGCAAGGTGAACCCCACCCAGTCCGAGGCCATGACCATGGTCGCCACGCGCGTGTTCGGCAACGACGCGACCGTGGCGTTCGCGGGCAGCCAGGGGAACTTCCAGCTGAACGTGTTCAAGCCCGTCATGGTGCACGCCGTGCTGGAAAGCATCCGTCTGATCAGTGACGCCTGCCTCGCGTTCAACGACAACTGCGCGGTCGGCATCGAGCCGAACATCGAGAAGATCGAGCACAACCTCAGCATCAACCTGATGCAGGTCACGGCCCTGAACAAACACATCGGGTATGACCGGGCCGCCGCCATCGCCAAGAAAGCCCACAAGGAAGGCAGCAGCCTGAAGGAAGCGGCCCTGAGTCTGGGCTACGTCACGGACGCCGAGTTCGACGAGTGGGTCGTGCCGCTCGACATGACGCACAGCTGAACCCGGCTGTCGGTGGGGGAGAGGAGCTGCGTGTGCGGGCCTCTCCCCCCAGCCGTTGCAGACTGCATCACCTGCTTCTGCCCCCCGAAAAGATGCGTGCTGCAGGGCGTTTTTCAGGCTGGCTGCATAGCCTTGACACCCCGTGCATTCCGCGCTACATTGAAGAAATCAAGGTACACCACCACGGCCGCCCCGCAGGGCGGATTTTTTGTTTCGGGTGCAGGTGGGCGCGGGCTGCGTTAAGGCGTCCTGATGTGCGCGCCATCCAACCGCGCCGCCACGCGCGCAAGCTGAAGGCATGAGCGACGAGCAGAAGACCGGCTACGACCCCGCCAACCAGTCCCCCGCCGAGGGGCAGAGCCAGCCCATCCCGGACGCCGCGCAGGGCAAGGCCCCCAACGTGGACCCCGCCGCGAAACCCGAACCCGCCGAGGGTGGCCGCGACGAGGTTGAAGGCAGCAGCACCCCCAATCAGTCCTGAGGCCGTGACGGCTGAAACGACCCTGAACGTGGCCCGCCCGGATGACGAGCGGGCCGCGCTGCTCGTGTGGATGAAAGACACCCTGCGGCCCGAGTACGGCGAGCGACCCCTGAAACCCCGCCGGGAGCCGCTGCACGAGCTGATCAGCACCATCCTCTCGCAGCGCACCACGCACGCCGACGAGGAAGCCGCGTACCGGGAGCTGCGCACGCTGGGCGACTGGGACGCCATCATCGCCGCGCCCGTGGACGCCGTGGCGCATGCCATCCGCCGCAGCAACTACCCCGAGAGCAAGGCCCCGCGCATCCAGGCGACCCTGGCCGCGCTGCGCGACTCACCCGGCGGGTACGACCTGGAGCACCTGCGCGACCTGCCGGTCAAGGACGCCCTGAAAGTCCTGACCGACCTGCCCGGCGTGGGCATCAAGACCGCCAGCCTGGTGCTGCTGTTCAACTATGCCCGGCCGGTCTTCCCGGTGGACACGCACGTGCACCGCGTCACGACCCGCGTGGGCGCCATCCCGAAGATGGGTGAACAGGCCGCGCACCGCGCACTCCTGAAGCTGCTGCCGCCCGACCCGGCGTTCCTGTACGAACTGCACGTGAACCTGCTGCGGCACGGCCAGCGCGTGTGTTCGTGGTATGACCCGAAGTGCGGCGCGTGCGTGCTGAAATCCCGCTGCGACGCCCACGCGCAGTACGGTGATCGGGTGCCCGCCTGGAAGGGCTGAGGTGAGGCAGCGTGCCCTGGCCCGCTGTGTCACGCTGGGGGCATGTGGCGCTGGCTGATGCCCCTGCTGATCGTCCCGGCGATCCTGTACGCCACGACGGGCGTGTGGGCGGGCCGCCCGCCGCCATTGGAGGTACGCCGCGTGACCCCCGTGACCCTGCCCGAACCCCGTGACCTTCCCGAACTGCTGGCCCGCCTGGACGCCTGGGTGGCGCGCGAGGTCCCGCTGCACCACGCCACGCTACGCCCCGGCTTGACCGACGCCGCGCTGGACGCCTTCGAGGCGCGGCAGGGCGTGACGCTGCCCCCCGCCCTGCGCGCCCTGTACCGCTGGCATGACGGCGGTGACCTGTTCGGCCTGGAGTTCCTGAGCCTGGAGCATCTGGAATTCAACCGGGTGTCGTGGGCGGAAATTGCCGCCGATCGCATGACCGACCTGGACGAGGGCATCGCATCGCACCCGCCCGGCACGATCCGCCTCCTATATGCCACGGGCGACTGGCTGCCGTTCCTGCACGACGGGGGCGGGAACCACGTGGCGCTGGACCTGAACCCTGGTCCGGCCGGGCGCGTGGGACAGGTCGTCACCACGGGCCGCGACGAGGAGCACCGGTTCGTGCTGGCCCCCGACCTCGAAACCTTCCTGCGGGAGTATCTGCGCCGCCTGGAGACGGGCCGGGTGACGGTGCGCCGCCTGAGCGGTTTCAGCGACGAAGTCTGGGAGGTGCGCCTTCAGGAACCCGGCGGACGCGCTCCGGATGGGTACGGGGTACTGGCTGACCTGTTCCCCGCGTTCGGCGCGGCTCCCGAGCGCATGGACACCCGCTGGCCGTGATGAACGGCCGCGCTCAGCCTCGTTCGCGTTCGCGCAGCACGAGCTGGATCAGGCCCAGCAGCACCAGTTCGTCGTCCTGTCCGGGGCGGGGCTGGAGTTCCTGCACGGTGAAGCGGCGTGACAGGAAGCTGCGTTTCTTGTGCACGCGGTACGCGGGTTGCCCGCCCGCGTCGGTGACGGTGTAGGTGGGGTTCACGAGGTAGTCGAAGCCCATGGCGATCAGGTCCCCGATGAACGGCACGGCCCCGATGGCGCCCTCGACGACGCTCAGCCAGGGTTGGTCGTCGCGGATGGTGAAGCGGGCCTCCTGTTCCGGGCCGAGCAGATCGTAACTGGCGCCCCACAGGGTCCGCAGGCCCTGCGCCTGGAGCGCGCCGACGGGGCTGCCGTCGGCGCGGCTGATGAAGCGCCGGGCTTTCCAGTCGAGGGCGCCGGCCATGAAGCCCTGGGCTTTCATGGCGTGCGTCTGCACTTTCCGGGTCTCGTCGCTGTACACGCGGACCTCGTCGCGGACGCTGAAGGTCTTCTCCTTGACGAGCGCGATGAGGGCGCCGCTCGCGTCCGTGACGCGCAGTTCGGTGAACAGGCTGAACTTGAATTCCAGCGTCAGGGGAAAGGTGAGCTTCACGCTGTCCCTTACGGGGTCAGGGGTCGGTGGGTTCCCACTGGTCGAGGCGGGTGCCGGGCGTGATGCCCGCGCCCTGCGCCCAGGTGTGGGCGGGCTGGGCCTTGCGGGCCTCGGGCTGCACGGTGCGGATCAGGACGGCTCTCTCCTGCGCGGCGACCGTCAGGCCTCCCTCGGTGACGCCCAGCACCTCGCCGGGCTGGCCGGACCCAGTGGTGACGCTGAGGCCCGCGAGTTTCAGGCGCGCGCCGCCCAGGAAGGCGGTCGTCTGCGGCCACGCGGCCACGCCACGGGAGCGGTTCACGATCTGCGCGGCCGTGTCGGTCCAGCGGACGAAGCCGTCCTCCTTGGTCAGCATTGGGGCGTGCGTGGCGAGGTTCTCGTCCTGCGGGGTGGGTTGCAGGCCGCCCAGGTCGGACAGCGCCTGCACGATCAGCCGGGCCGCCTGCGCGCTCAGGGCGTCCGCCAGTTCATGGGCCGTCCACTCGGGCGCGATGGGCAGCGCCTCCTGAAGCAGCACCGGGCCGGTGTCCATGCCCTCGTCGGTCTGCATGATCGTCGTGCCGGTCACGGCCTCGCCCCGGATCAGCGCCCACTGGATCGGCGCGGCCCCCCGGTAGGCGGGCAGCAGGCTGGTGTGCGTGTTCAGGAACCCGTACCGGGGCACCTCCAGCACGCTGGCGGGCAGGATCTTGCCGTACGCGCAGGTGACGGCCACGTCCGCGCCGGAGTCGCGCAGGGTCGCCTCGAAATCCGGGTTGCGGCGCAGGCGGGTGGGTTGCGCGAGCGGCAGGCCCAGTTCGGCGGCGCGGGCCGCGACGGGCGGCGGCGTGAGCTTCAGGCCGCGCCCCACCGGTTTATCCGGTTGCGCGACCACCAGCACCACCTCGAATGCCCCGCGGATCGCTTCCAGCACCGGCAGGGCGAAGGCGGGCGACCCGAAGAACGCCACGCGCGGCGGGCGGCTCATGCGCGCTCGGCGCGGCGGCGCTGCTCGTGCGCGGCCAGGTCGTTCAGCAACGCGCGGGATTTCTGCTGGATGGCCAGCAGTTCCTTGCGGTAATCCTCGGTCACCTCGGCCGGCAGGCGGTCCAGGAACATCACGCCGTCCAGGTGGTCGGCCTCATGCTGGAACACCCGCGCGAGGTAATCGTCCGCCTCGATCACGCGGCTCATGCCGTCCAGGTCGGTGTAGGACACCTGCACGGCGCGGGCGCGCGGCACGCCCTCCTCGTAGATGCCGGGAATGCTGAGGCAGCCCTCCTGGTACGAGCGGTCCTTTTTCTTGTTGATGACCTTCAGGACCGGGTTGAGCATCACGAAGTCACGCAGCACCCGCGAGCGCAGGTTGTCGTCGCCGCCCTCGTTCTCTTCCTCGTCGTCCTCGTACTCGACGGCCACGAACATCCGCACGGGCAGGCCGATCTGCGGGGCGGCCAGTCCGACGCCGCGCGCCTCGAACATCGTTTCGAGCATGCTGTTCGCCACCTGCCGCACCGTCTGCGGATCGAAGCCCGGCACGGTCAGCGTGTCGGTGGCCTGCAGGGGTTTGGCTTTGCGGCGCAGCACCGGGTCGCCGTACAGGCGCAGCGGGTACACGCGGGGAGAATCGAGGTCCGTCACAATGCTCTGTTTTACCAGACGGGCGGCCCCGCGACCCTGCCGCTGATCCCAGTCCAGCCGCCGGCCCCGCACCCGGCTGCCCCCCGCGTGCCGGTCGGATGGCGGGAGCATGAACGGCCCCTCACGCAAGTTCGCCCCTGAGCGTCAGGTAAGCGTGATTACAATGACCGTCAGTCAGTTGAGAGCCCCCCCCTCCCGTTCACCCGGCGCACCCGCCCCAAGGAGACCCATGACCCCCACCCGACCCACCCTGATCCTGACCCTGACCGCCGCCCTGCTGGGCCACGCCAGCGCCCAGACCGAACCCGCCCAGAGCGCACCCACGCCCGCGCCCACCAGCCTGCTCACGCAGACCCAGAGCGCCGCGCAGGCCGCCGCCGAGGCCCGCGACCTGACCCTCAAGGCCCGCAGCGCCTACCCGGCCGGCAGCGCCAACATCGACCAGACCCTCTGGAAACAGGCGGCCGCCGCCGCCGAAACCGCCGTGAGCGCCGCGCCCGGCAACCCCGACTACCTGAAACTGCGCGCCCAGATCTACACCGAAGTCGGCTTCTGGCGGCAGGCGGAACTCGCCTGGAACGCCTACTTCCGCGCCGCACCGGCCGCCGGAACGGCCGAATCGCAGCAGGCGGGCGCCGTGCAGTACAACCTCGGGTACGCCGCGTACACCCGCAACATGCCCGACCAGGCAGCCACGTTCTTCGCGGCCTGCCTGCAACTCGACCCGAACAGCGTCCCCTGCGCCACCTGGGCCGCCCGCACCGCGCTGGAAGCCGGGAACTACACCCAGGCGCAGACGCTGTACGCCCGCGCCCTCACCCTGAACCCCGCCGATAAGACCCTGACGTACTTCCAGGGGCTCGCGCAGAGCGCCGGACGCTACGGCCCCGCCGCCACCCGCGCCTTCAGCCGCGCCTACGGGGACCGCGAGGCCGGCCGCAAAACGCAGGCCCTCGCCGGATTCCAGGAAGCCGCCCGCAGCGCACCCAACTTCGCCGAGGCGCAACGCGAAGCCGGACGGCTGGCCCTGGAACTCGGGAACACCCAGGCCGCGCTGGACGCCTACACGGCCCTGAACGCCCTGCCGAACCCCACCGCCGCCGACCGCTTCAACCTGACCCTCGCCACCGAGGCGCAGCAGTACGGCCTGAACGCCGTGCAGACCTACCGCGCCGCGTACCAGAAGTACACGGCCGGTGACAAAACCGCCGCCGAGGCCGGATTCCTGACCGCCACGCAGCAGAGCCCCACCTACGCCAAAGCCTGGGCGTGGCTGGGCCGCACCCGCTACGAAGCGAAGAACTACGCGGGCGCCGCCGAGGCATACGCGCAGGCCGTGAAACTCGACCCCACCGACAAGAGCAGCGCCTACTACCTGAAACTCGCGCAGCAGGGCAAGTAACCCCCGCGACCTGAATGGGCGGCCCTGTAACCGACAGGGCCGCCCATCACCCATCACCCATCACCCATCACCCATCACCCATCACCCATCACCCATCACCCATCACCCATCACCCATCACCCATCACCCATCACCCATCTGGCAGCGGTACGTGGCCCCCTGCCAGTCGAACTTCAGACCGAACAGGTTCCAGGTGCCCAGCAGGCCCGCCAGCGTGACCCGCCCCAGCGGCTGCCCCTGGGTGACGTAACGGTCGAACAGGCCGCGCACCCGCGGGACGTTCTGACCGGCCTGCAACACCCTGTGCGCGGCGTCGTTCGTGTCGAGGTTCACCACGCGGTAGTGCAGCGCCCCGCTGGCCTGCAGGGTCAGGGACGCCCGCAACTCCGGCCGCCCCGCCGCCTGACAGGCCAGCCACTGAACCCTCAGCGGCTCTCCGGAGCGTGAGCGGGCGACCTCCGCGTGCGGCAGGCGCGGCCCGCTCCGGGCCACACCGGCATCCGGCAGCGCCAGCACGAGGAACGCCGCGACCAGCCGTCCAGTCGCCAGCCGTCCAGTCACCATCAACGCCACGTTCCGGTCCGCCTTCCCCGTCATGCCCCACCATACGCCGGGGCCGGGTGAACCCATGACCGGCCGCGCGCTACGCTGCCCCCATGAGCAACCCCGCCCCCCGCCCCCGGATCCTCGTGGCGAACGACGACGGCATCTTCAGCCCCGGCATCAAGGCCCTGGCCCTGGCCATGAGCACCTTCGCGGACGTGATCGTCAGCGCCCCCGACGTCGAACAGAGCGCCGTCGGGCACGGCATCACCATCCGCCGGCCCCTGCGTTTCAAGCACACCGCCAGCGCCGGTTTCGGCGACATTCCCGCCTACCGCGTGGACGGCACGCCCGCCGACTGCGTCGTGCTGGGCGTCCACCTGACCGGCCAGCCGGACCTGGTGGTCAGCGGCATCAACCTCGGCCCGAACCTCGGCGACGACCTGACCCACAGCGGCACCGTCGCCGCCGCCATCGAGGGCCTGAGCCTCGGCGTGCCCGCCATCGCCTTCAGCCAGCAGGCCACCCCCGCCGGCGAGTACGACTTCGCGCCCGGCGCCGCGTACGCCGCCCGCCTCGCCCAGGAAGTCCTGACGCGCGGCCTGCCCCCCCGCACCCTGCTGAACGTCAACTTCCCCGCCCTGCCCCCACGCGGCGTGCGCGTCACCCGCGTCGGCGAGCACCGCTGGGAAGACCGCCTCGTCACCCGCCACGACCCCGAAGGCCGCGAATACCACTGGGTCGCCGGCACCAGCACCGCCCCCGACGCCCACGACCCCGACACCGACTACGGCGCCGTCGAAGCCGGCCTGATCAGCGTCACACCCGTCCGCATCGACCTGACCGCCCGCGACCTGCTGGGTGAACTGGCCGGGTACGTCCCGCAGCTGTAAGGGCAGATGACGGGAGGAGGGAGTGGGCCGAAGCTCACGTCCCCCTGCTCAACGAATCAGGAGGCCGATCAGGGCTGCACCACCCGCACCTGCGTCGCCGGGACGGGCGTCAGCACCGGGCGCTGGAGGTTCGCGGTGTTCACGCGGTACACCACGGCCGCCTTCACGCCCTGTGCGGTCGCCTGATCGAGTTCCGCCTGCGAGTTCACCAGCCGGATATTGGGGGTCAGTTCGTCCGTGAAGGCAATCCGGCCGTCCTGCCGGGCGCGTACCCACAGCATTTCCGGCGCGTCCACGCCCCGGCGGTCCTCGTTGATCCGCAGGATGTTCTGCACCACCGCGAACACCTCCCCGTCCTTGCCCGGCACGGCCAGCTGAGGGGCGGCAGGATCGGCGGGCTGGCGCGTGCTCTGCGGGAGGACATTCACGGGAATGGGCAGCGAGGTGTCCGTCCGGCGCGCCCCTGTCAATCCGTTGGCAATGAGATCCACCGTCCGGACCGGTGCCTGCGCGGTCCCGATGGGAATGCGGGCGGCGCCGATGGTCAGGACCGGATTGGTCAGGCCCGTGAAGCTGAACGGTTGTGAGGTCACGGAGGTCAGGAAAGTCGTCAGGAACATGCTCGGCAGGTACTGCTGGCCGTTCATCGTTTCGATCTGGAACGACACCTGTGGGACGGTTCCGGTGACACCACCGTTCAGTGTGAGGACGCGAGGACCTGCATAGGCGTTCACTGGAACACGCGCCGACTTCAGGGCCGCCAGCAGGTCCGTCACGCTCAGTAGTGGGCCGTACACCGCGAAGGCGCCGGTCCGGCACTGCTCACGCAGGCCCTCCACGCCGCCTGCCTGCTCCAGCAGCCGCTGCGCGACAGGATTCTGCCCGGCAACGGTCTGTCCCGTCCTGACGGCACAGATCTGCGGGTCCGTATCCTGCGGCAAAAAAGTCGACTGCACGGCGCTGACCTGCGCCACGGCCTGCAAGCTCAGCAGGCCTGCCACGCCCAGCAGGAGGGTGGCCCGGATGGCGGCGGGTGCGGTGTGGACGCGGCTGAGGTCGCGGGCGATGGCGTGGGGGCTGCCCAGGTCGCGCAGCGCGGCCCGTTCAGCGTCGGCAGCACTCAGGCCGCACAACTGGTGGCGGTAGATCTTGTCCTCGATGGCGCCGCGCAGTTCCAGGGCTGCGTCGCGTTTCCTGGTGCCCCAGAGGCCGCGGGTGGCGTGGCGGATGAACTGGTCGCGGTTCATGCCGGGCCGCCGATGACGCCGCGGACGGCGCGGGTGAAGCGTTCGTATTTTTCGCGCTGGGCTTTCAGTTCGGCTGTTCCGGTGGGGGTGAGGGTGTAGACCTTGACGGGGCTGCCGCCGCGCGGGAGGACCTGGAATTCGCCGTGGATGAAGTTCTGTTTTTCGAGGCGGTGCAGGGCGGGGTAGAGGGTGCCTTCGCGCAGGGCGAAGTGGCCGTCGGTGGCGGCCTGGACGTCGGCGATGATCTGGCCGCCGTAGCGCGGGCCTGTTTCGAGGGTGGCGAGGAGGAGGAGGTCGAGGTGGCCTTTGAGCTGCTGGGCGTCCATGGGGCTCCTTCCGGGGTCACGCGCGGTGACCTCGCTTGGCGATGCTGGTGGTAAGGGCATCGTAAAGCGAGGGGCATCGGAATGCAAGAGGGATTACGCCACGCTGCTCGACGAGGACTGTGCCGCCCCTGTTGCAGATGCAACGATGCCGGTGGTCGCGCCGCCTGTAGACCCGGCATACAGACGTCCCTACCGATGACGGCTCCGTCTCCCCCGCCGTTGGGAACCAGACCGCCCGGTCCATCAACTGCGGTTGGTCGGGTCGTCACCCCCTGCCTGCACAGGCGCGGTCTGGTCAGGTGATTGACCTCCAAATTCCTGTTGTGCGCGCTGGAATGCCTCGCTCAGCGCGTCGTCTGGTGGGGGCGGGGCACTCCAGGTGTGCACGGGTGGGGGCGGCGGCGGGGGTGGAACGCCCTGCCCGAACAGGCCGTTGAGGGCCACGCCCACCTGCCCGAGGCCCTGCGCGAACCGCCTCCAGGTGTCTTTCCAGCGGTGTGGAGGGTGATCGGGCATGGGTTCAGCGTAGAGGACCGGAACCTGCCGGGGATCGGTCAAATGGCGCAGTGGCTCCTTATGGGCATCGTAAAGCGAGGGGCATCGGAATGCGAGCGGCCGTGGGCTCAGCGGCTGGCCTGCACCTGAAACACCCAGGCGCGCACGCCCTCCGGCACCGGCAGGGGCGGCACCTCGCCCGCCCAGCGGCTCGCGACCAGCGTCAGCTCCGGCTGCGCGACCGAGAGCAGCAGCTCGGCCCCCAGGAACCCGGCCTGACCGGGCAGCGCGTCCAGAAAGGCGTGCAGGGCGGCGCGGGCCGCCTCGCCCTTGCCCTCGGCGTAGTGGACGCAGGCGGCCGGAACGCGGTCCTGGGCGGGCATCAGTACAGGCTCAGGGGATCGCGGGGATCCCAGCGCAGGTACGTGCCGAAATGCAGGTGCGGCCCGGTGCTGCGCCCGGTATTCCCGACCCGCCCGACCGGCTGGCCGCGCACGACCAGTTCGCCCTTCTGCACGAGGTTGGCGCTCAGGTGCGCGTAGCGGGTGATCCAGCCGTCCGGGTGTTCCAGCACGACCGTCCAGCCCCAGCCCCGGTCGAAGTCCGGGCGGGATTCCAGCACGCGGCCCGAACGGGCGGCGCGGACCGGGGTACCGACCGGCGCGACGATATCCACGCCCAGGTGATCCTCGCGCACGCCGCCCAGCACGCGCGGCCCGTAGCCGCTGCTGACACCGTGATAACCCGCCACCGGCCACAGCCACCCGCCGGAACGGCCGGACGAACTGGCCGTGCGGACGGTCGCGGCGCTGCGAGCCACCGGGGCCGGGGAGGCGGCGGCGCTGCGGCCGGGAATGGTCAGGCGCGCCCCGGCCCACACGGCCTTCCCGCCCCGGTAGCTGGGGTTGGCGCTGAGCAGGGCGCTCAGGCTCAGGCCGTAGCGGGCGGCGATCACGGACAGGTTCTCACCGTTTTTCACGGTGTGCGTCCGGGCGGGCAGTGTCCGGTCCGGCAGGGTCAGCACCCACCCAGCCTGCACCTGATCCGTCCCGCGCAGCCGGGCGTTCACGGCGCGGATCTGCGCTGCGCTGACCCCGGCGCGCGCCGCGATACCGCTGAGGGTATCCCCCGGCTGCACCCGGTACGACGTGACGGCCTGCGCCGACGCGCCCAGGCACAGCAGCAGGGCCGCGCCCCGCAGGAACCGCTGGACAGACTGCCGTTCGTTCACGCCGCGCAGCATACCCGCTCCCGCCTGACGGAACCTGATACGGACTCCGGTTGAAAGGTTTGCAAACCTTTCAACCCGAGCGGAGCGACTCGTAGAGCTGCCCCGCAGAGTAGGAGAAAAACGGGTTCCGGGCGTGGAGTTGACGGATCGGTGGTGTTCCGATCTGTCAACGAAACAGACGGAGTCCGTATGAGCGGCCCACCCGACGGGGCCGTGCCATCACGCGCCGGTGGCGATCACGTTGCAGGTGCAGCGCGCCAGACTGGTCACGCGGTCCCGCTCGTCGCGGATCTCGACCGTCCAGACCATCATACTGCGCCCCCGGTACGCCAGGGTCGCCTCGCCCGTCACCCAGCCGTCCGTCACGCCGCGCACGTGCGTGCCGCTCAGGTCCACGCCGACCGCCACCTGCCGCGTCGGGTCCAGGTTCAGCCACGACCCCACGCTGGCCAGTTCCTCGGCCAGGGCGAGGTTCGCGCCGCCGTGCAGTCGCCCGGCCGGCTGGCGGTTCCCCTCGACCGGCATCCTCGCCACCAGCCGCTCGCGGCCCACCTGCACGAACTCGATGCCCAGCCGTGCGCCCAGCGTGCCCTGAAGGGCGTTCATGCGGCCCGCCAGCGCCTCGGGCGACAGCGTGTCGAGTTCATGCGCGGTGGGGAACAGCAGGTCCGGGTGCAGCGTCATGCCCCGATGCTACCGCCCACACCGGCTCCAGGGAATCAGCCCTGCCGGTGGGCCAGCGTGCGCCCTACCCCCAGCCCGTGCCGGTACACCAGCTCGCCGCCCAGGAACCCGCCCGCGACCGCCACGCCCAGCGCCGCGCCCGACAGGGCCTTTCCCAGCCCGCGCCGCCCCCGCCGCCGGGCCAGCAGCGACCCCACGTTCAGCACGAACGCCGCCTCGTTCAGCGCCCCGTGAATCAGGCCGGTACGCCGCGCCTGCCCGCGCGTGTTCGACCAGTCGGCCCAGCCGGTCGCGATGGTCCCCACCGCGCCCAGCGTGCCCAGCAGCAGCGCCCGGTCCGCCGCCGCGTCGTTCGCGCCCGGCGACCGCGCCGGCAGGTGATCGAGCGCCGCCGCGATCATCCACCCGCCCAGCGGCAGGTGCACCAGAATCGGGTGCAGCGGGTGCCCCAGCCACTCGCCGTGCAGAGCGTCCGTCACGCCGCCGGGCAGGGTCGCCTCCGCGCCGCGCAGTAGCGTCTGGAGCGTGTCGGCCACGCCCTCCAGCGTGTCGTGGTCACTGACGGCGTCCTCCAGGACGTGGGCAGGCGGAACGTGGGCGGGCGGCCGGGAACGGTTCAGGTTCAGCATGAAAGACCTCCTGTGAGGCCCCTACCGTAGGGCGCCCCACCCCCCGGCGCGTGCGAGGCGACTTCAGGTTCGTTCATGCCCGCCCGGCCCAGGCTTCAGTCCGGGATCAGGTCGGCCGGGTCCGGCGTCAGGCACGCCTCCCACGCCGCCCCGAACTCCGCGCGGTCCAGGCCCCGCCCGATCACCACCAGTTCGGAGGTGCCGTCCCCGGCGTCCCAGGCGTCCGCCGTGAACAGGTCCCGCACCGCCTGAAACAGAATCCGCTGCGGGTACCCGAACAGATCCAGGAACCCCTTGGCGCGCAGCACCTCCGCCGGGCGGGACAGCAGGTAATCGGTCATGAAGCGCTGCCAGCGGTACGGGTCCAGCGGCCGGTCGGCGCGCAGCGTGAACGAGGTCAGGCCCGGCGTGTGCGCCGCGCGGGCATCCACGCCGTCCAGCACGCGCGGATCGAAGTCGTCGCGGGCCAGCAGGGCGTCCGCGTCCACCTGACCCCGCTCCACCCGTTTGATCTCCGCCAGGGGATTCACGCCGCGCAACACGCCCTGCGCGTGATCCAGCAGCGCCGGGTCCGCCTGATCGGTCTTGTTCAGCACGACCACGTTCGCATACGCCAGCTGCCGCGCCGCCTCCGGATGCTCCCGCAACGTCTGAAGCGCGTGCCGGGCGTCCACGACCGCCACCAGCGTCGTCACGCGGAACGCCGCGCGCACCGACCGTTCCAGCAGCGTCGTCAGCACCGGCGTCGGGTCCGCCACGCCCGACAGCTCCACCACTACCGCGTCCGGCTTCTGCTCCCGCATGGCAATCGTCACCAGCGCCCGCAGCAGGTCATCCCGCCCCGTGCAGCACAGGCACCCGGCCGTCAGTTCCGTCACGTCGTCCTGAAGCCGCTCGATGAGTGAACCATCCACGCCCTGCGCGCCGAACTCGTTCACGATCACACCCAGCCGGTGCGGCAACGACCGGATCAGGTGATTCACCAGCGTCGTCTTCCCCGCACCCAGAAACCCACCCACCACAATCACCGGAATGCGTTCATCAGGGCGGTCAGCGGGCACAGTCATGCCGCGCAGGATACGGGTCGCAGCCCACCCCAAGAGTAAGCCGCGCCCCCACCACACCCTTACAGCGTCTCGTCCGGCATGTCCCCCAGAATCCGCATGGTTTCCATGCTGACTGTCGTTACGCGCGCCAGCAGGTCAATCACGCGCTCCTTGTGATCCGCGAAACGGTACGTGTTGAACTGCTCGCGGATCGTCGGGTCTTTCGGGGTGGTTTCCTTGTGCCGTTCCAGCACCCACTCCAGCGCAGAACGGTTCCCCAGCCGGTACGCCCAGGCCTGCGCCGGAACGCCACTCAGGGTCGTCAGGCCATCCAGTTCAATCGCCCCGGTCGGGTTCTTCGCCGTGTCCTTCACGACCTTCAGTTTGGCCTTCTGGGCCAGCTTCAGCGCTTCGGGCGTGTCATTCTTCAGCTGAATGTCCTTCCGTTTCAGCGGGAACGGTTTGACTGTCTCAAACCCGATGTGCAGGTCCATCAGTTCACGACCCCACGCCACCCACTGCGGGAAGTTGTCGTAGAACGGAATGCGGGGGAACTCCTGCTTGAGGTTCAGGGCGTACTTCTCCCGGTACGCCGGATGATGGAGAACCGCGTAAACATAATGGAAAATATCCTCCCTTGAAACTGTTTCATGTTTATATATCTTTGCGAAAGTTTTCAATGTTCTCGGAGGTATGTTGCTCACTCTCCTTCCACTATCGTACCAGTGTATGGGAAATACCTGTGTTTTCTCAAGATAGTCCAGAGAAGGTATCTTTTCTGTTGCTAAACTTTGGAAATTCTTGGAAGATCCTTGTCCTGATATTGCAATAACCTTATTTTCTTTGTTTTCGCCAAATATATTGTCCATCTGATAAACTCTGTGAATAATGGGCTTGGCAAAATATACCCACTCATCGTAGAAGGGCCTGTATGATGAATGTATAATTGACTTTGGAGAGTAGTATATTTCCGTATCTCTGTCTAATTTATCCTCCAATTCGCTTGTCCATTTTATTCTTCTGTCGACAAAATCTTTTAGTGAAATTTTCCTATTATTAATCTTCCATCTGGATCTATCCTTTTCGTATATTTCAATAAAGTATTTAATTTTATTCTTCAGTGAGTCGCTTGAAATATCGAATGCCCACTCATCTCTATTGCTGGCAACCCCTAAAGAGTATCTCCAGAATATAGTTTCCGACGTCATCAAGTCACCACTTGTTTTTTCATTCTTATCTGCCAATTTAATAAAATTATCCCAGCTGTGCTCGCTTTGTCCTACCCAGTTAAATTTATCGTCCGGCACTATATTTTCGAATTCAATTTCTTTGAACTTTGTCTCGGCCAGCCACGCCAGTTTCTCGCGGGCTAGTTCCATCTCGGGGCGGCGGGCATATTGAATCGTTGCCGTTTCGGCTTTCTCGCCTGCTGGCTGTTTCTTGCTGGGTGTTTTTTTAATCAGGAAAGCAATGGCAATGCCGGTCTGAATGGCGAAGACGTTGTGTTTAGGGCCGCTGAGTTTGGGGTTGGCGCGCACGTCGCCGCCCAAGTCGACCACGTAGATGTGCGTGTACTCCTGCGCGGCCAGTTTGCGGAATCCGTCGAAGGTGCGGCTGTCGATGAAGCTGCGGTTCATGACGAACGCGACGATGCCGTCTTCTTTCAGGCGGTCGGTGGCCCAGCGGAGAAAGCGGGAATACATGTCGTACAGCTTGGTTTTCTGGGCGCGGCTGGCGGCGACGTAGGTTTCCTTGATGCGCCGGTCGATCTGTGGGTATTCGCGGTTCTTGTTGTTGTCGTTCTCGTTGGCCTGGTTGGCCCGGTACGGGGGGTTGCCGATGATCACGCGGACGGGTCGGTCGTTCTGGCGTTTCACGCGGTCCAGGTTTTCGGCGCTGACGCTGCCGAACAGGGAGTTCTGGGCGCTGCGGATGCCGAAGCCGGTGTTGTCCAGTGTGTCGACCAGGACGATGTTCCTGAATTCGGCGTACTTGCCCATTTTCTGCGCGTAGGTGGCTTCGATGTTCAGGTTGGCGATGTAGTAGGGCAGGAGGGCCAGTTCGTTGCAGTGCAGTTCGTTGGCGTACTTGTACTCCAGGGTTTTCCTGGGCAGGTAGTCGATCAGTTCGGTGATGAAGGTGCCGGTGCCGGTGGCTGGGTCGAGAATTTCGACGCCCTTGTCGGCCAGTCCTTTTTTGAAGTGGCGTTCGAGCAGGGTGTCGGTGGCTTCGATCATGAAGCGCACGATTTCGCCGGGGGTGTAGAAGATGCCCAGGCGGTCGGCTCCGGCGGGGTTGTACGCGCGGTAGAAGTTCTCGTACAGGACTTTCAGGAAGCGTTGTTTCTCGTGGTGGTCGGCGATGTGGCTGGCGGCGGCCTGAATGGCTCCGTAGTAGCGTTTGGTGCGTCCGGCGATGTCGCGTTTGACTGGGCCGGTGTAGAAGGTGTCGGCCAGTTTCTGGAGTTGCTGGGCGACGTTGTTGTCTTCGTGGTACTGGGCGTTGTCGAACACGCTGCGGAACAGGTCGCCGGTCAGAATGTGCTGAATCAGCATCTCTCCGGCGTCGGTGGCGCTGAATTCCGGGTTGATGGCTTCCTGGCCGATCTCGATGAATTCTTTGCGGTCGTGAACGAAGGTTTTGTTCTGCTCTGCGGCGGTGATGGCGTCGCGCAGGATTTTCAGCAGGTGCGGCATTTCGTCTTTGAAGTGTTCGATGGCGCGGCGGAATTCCGTGACCTGTTCCGGTACGAACGCGAAGAAGGTCTGGAGCAGTGTGGTGAGGGCGTCGGCTTCTTCCATGTTGACGCGCGTGACTTCCTGGCCGTGTTGGATCAGGATGGCGGTCCGGCTGTCCTCGAAGATGATGTTGTCTTTGGGGTAGCCCTTGGCGAATTTCTTGGTGATTTCGTCGTCCAGGGTGTCGTTCTCGTCTTTGCTTTCCCAGTAACCCCGGTTCTGTTGCAGGGAGTCTTTCAGGGTGCCGTCGGGGTAGACGGTGTTTTTCTGGCCTTTGGGCTTGTACCCGACTTCAGGAACAAGTCGCAGGCTGTCGCCGTGGCTTTCGGCCCATTCGCTCAGCAGGGATTGGAAGGCGGAACGGATGCTGGTTTCGTTCCGGGTGCCGCCGTACTGGATGGCGTCTTCCAGGCGTTTCTGGAATTTCTTGACCAGCTCTTTTGACATGCCGCCAGTGTAGGTCGGGCGGGAAGGCTTACAGGCGGCATTTGACGTTCCAGTTATCCTCGCCCGTATGCCTGCCCCCTCCCCGTCTGTTTTGCGCCGCCTGTACGGTCTGCTGAGTCCGTACCGCCGCACGGTGGGTCTGGGCCTGCTGCTGCTGACCCTGAGCGTGGCGGCGGAACTGTACCCGCCGCTGGTGTGGATCCGGGTGGTGGATCAGGGCATTCCGGAACGGGACTGGGTGTTCATCGGGGGGCAGCTGGCGGTGCTGGTGGGGGTGTTCGCGGCGCAGCAGGTGCTGTCGGCGTGGCGGGGGCTGCTGCTGGAGCGGGCGGGGCAGGCGTTCACGCGGGACCTGCGCCTGACGCTGTACGGGAAGTTGCAGGGGCAGTCGGCGGCCTACTTCGAGGGGCAGCGGACCGGGGATCTGCTGGCCCGCGTGACGGGCGACGTGGACGCGTTGCAGGACGTGCTGGTGCGCGGCACGGACGCCGTGCTGGCGAACGCCCTGCGGCTGGTGGGCGTGATCGGGATCTTCATTGCGTTGCAGCCGCTGCTGGGCATTGCGACGACCATTCCGATGATCGCGGTGGCGTTCATGCTGCGCCGCTACGCCCGCACCGTGCGGCCCGCGTACCGCGCGGCGCGCTCCCGCCTGGGCGACCTGAGCGCCCTGATCGCCGACCGCCTGAGCGGCATCCGCGTGGTGCAGGGCTTCGCGCGCGAGGACGCCGAGGCCGCCCGCATCGGTGCGCTGGGTGAAGAACTGTACCGGGTGGGCGTGCAGGCCGTCACCATCCGCAACCGCGCGTTCCCGCTGGCGCGCTTCGTGGGGAACTTCGGGAACGTGATCATGCTGGGCGGCGGCGCGTGGCTGATCATGGCCGGGCAGTTCACGCTGGGCGGCCTGCTCGCGTACCGGGGGTACGGGCGGTACTTCTACGGCCCCATCGACGACCTCGTGAACATCGGGGACCTGCTCCAGCGGGCCGAGGCAAGCGGGCGGCGCGTGTTCGAGGTGCTGGACGCCCCGGTGCCCGTGCAGGACCGCCCCGGCGCGCGGCCCCTGCCACTGCCGGTGCGCGGGCAGATCGACTTCGAGAACGTCACCTTCGGGTACGACCCGGCCCGCCCGATCCTGCGCGGCGTGACGCTGCACGTCCCGGCCGGGCAGCGCGTCGCCCTGCTCGGCGAGAGCGGCGCGGGCAAGAGCACCCTGCTGGGCCTCGTGACCCGCACCTTCGACCCGCAGGAGGGAACCGTGCGCATCGACGGGCACGACGTGCGCGACCTGACCCTGACCAGCCTGCGGCGCGGCGCGGTCAGCATGTCGCAGGACACCTTCCTGTTCCACGACACGGTGCTGAACAACGTCACCTACGCCCGCCCCGACGCCACCGAACCCGAGGTCCAGGCCGCCCTGCGCGCCGCGCACGCCCACACCTTCGTCAGTGCCCTGCCGGACGGTCTGAACACCGTCGTCGGGGAACGCGGCGTGAAACTCTCCGGCGGGCAACGCCAGCGCCTCTCCATCGCCCGCACCCTGCTGGCCCGGCCCACCCTGCTGCTGCTGGACGAACCCACCAGCGCCGTCGACGCCGAGAGCGAAACGCAGGTCGTGGCCGCCCTGACGGAACTCATGCGCGGCCGCACCGCCCTGATCGTCACGCACCGCCTCAGCCTCGCCCGCACCGCCGACCGCGTCATCGTCCTGTCCGGCGGCCAGATCGTCGAGGACGGCCCCCCGGAACTCCTGCGACAGCGGGATGGCGCGTACGCCGCGCTGGAACGCGCCTCGGGACTGGTGGAAACGGGCGTAGCGGAAGTCGTGAGCTGACGCTCGTTTACAGCCCCCCCCGTGGATTCACGTCCACCCGCACTCTGGCTTTCCAGGTGCGGGTGTCCAGCACGCGGAGCAGTTCGCCGAGGCGGGTGTCGTTGCGGGCGCGCAGGAACAGGTGGTAGGGGTACACGCCGCGCAGGCGGGCGACGGGGCTGGGGGCGGGGCCGAGGACTTCGTGGGTGGTGGCGCCGGCGCCGTGCAGGGCGTCGGCGAGGTCCTGGGCGGCGGCCTGGGCTTTGTGCTGGTCGCGGGCGCTGATTTCGATCTGGGCGAGGCGGGCGTGGGGGGGGTAGTTCAGGGCGGCGCGGGCGCGTTCCTCGGCGGCGGGGTAGGCGAGGGTGTCGCGGCCTTCGACCATGACTTTCAGGGCGGGGTGGTCGGCCTGGAAGGTCTGCACGACGGTCATGGGGGCGCGGGTGGGGTGCCATTCGGCGAGTTGCCGCAGCAGGCGGTGGTAGCGTTCTGAGGCGCGGAAGTCGCTGACGTTCAGCCACGTGTCGGCCAGGGTCACGCCGATCAGGGCGAGGTCGGGCGGCGCCTCGTGTGACAGCAGCAGTTGCGTGCCGACGATCACGCCGCTCTCGCCGCGCATCAGGGGGCTCAGGTCGTCCTGGTGGTCGCGGTCGAGCCGGTAGACGGGGAAGCCGGGCAGGAGTTTGCGGACTTCCTGGGTGATCCATTCGGTGCCGGGGCCGCGTGCCTTCCACATGCGGTCGCCGCATTCGTCGCAGCGGTCCGGGACGGGCTGGTGGTAGCCGCACTGGTGGCAGGTGAGTTGCCGGGTGTCCTGATGAAAGCGCAGCGGCACGTCGCAGTGGCGGCACTGGGGGGTGTGTTCGCAGGTAGGGCAGCGCAGCAGGGCGCTGTACCCGCGCCGGGGGGCGAGCAGCGCCGCCTGCCGTCCGCGTTCCTGCACCTGCCGCAGCACGCGCGCGAGGTCGTGGCTGATGGGGTAGCCCATGTCGGCGGGTGCGAGGTGCGCGCCGGACAGCGGTCCGATCTGGGCCTGTTCGGGTGGGTGGGCGTAGTCCACGACGTGCACGCGGGCGCGGGGGGGTGGGAGGACCGCGCCGGGGTGCGGGACGCTCTCGGCGGCGGGCGCGGCCCCGACGTATGCGAGGGCGGCGTCGTGTGCGGTGGCGAGGCGGGCGGCCACGTCGGGCAGGAAGGCGCGGCTGCCGCTCAGGAGTTTGTGGGCGTCGCTGGCTTCCTCCAGCACGACGATCAGCGCGGGGTCGTGCAGAGGGGCGGTCAGGGCGTGCCCGCTGCCGATGACCAGCCGCGCGTGCCCGCTGCGCACGAGCTGCCAGGTGTGCTCGCGCTGCGCCTCGCTGAGCTGCCCGCTGATCTGCGCGGCGTGCGTGCCGCAGGTGCGGGCCAGGCCGCTCAGGTGCTCCCAGCTGCGGCGCAGCGTGGCGGCGTCGGGTGCGAGGACCAGCACGCCGCGTCCCTGCCGCAGCAGCCGCCCGATGCGGGGGGCCAGGGCGGCGGCGCGGCTGGCGGGGCGGCCCCCGTGCAGCCTCCAGACGGGCGCTTCGGGCAGCTGGTCGGGCCGGTCGGGGTCGGGGGCGGCGGCGGCGGGTTCCGGCAGGGCAGGGGGCGGGGCGGGCACCTGGATGGTGTCGGCCCAGCCGCGCAGGGCGAGCGTTCCGGCCTGCGTGCCGCTCAGGGGGATGCCGGCGGCGCTGGCCCCGGCCGCCCAGGCGGCGTAACTGTCGGCCGGGCCGTGGGCGCGCAGCCACTCCCACGCGGGCGGCGGGGGCCGTTCGGTGCTGGTGTACTCGGCGGCCCCGGCGTTCAGGGCGGCGGTCACGACCCCGGCGCTGACCCCGGCGCCCCGTGCCCAGGCGCTCAGGGTGTCGCAGGGACCGTGCTCCGCGAGCCACGCGACAGCCTGCGCCTGTCTGGGCGTCAGTGTCGGTGGCTGGGTGGGGGCGGGTGTGACGGCGCGCAGGACGGTCACCGTGCGGCTGGCGGGCGGGACGTGTTCGGGCGCGCGGGCCTCCACCACGCTGATCAGGCGGGGCTGCGGCGTGAAGCGTTCCTCCAGCAGGCCCTGCTCGCGGATGGCGTCCAGCAGGGCGGGCGCAAAGGCCCCGGCGTCCGTCCAGCGGTCGGTGGGTGCGCGGCGGGCGAAGGCGCTCAGGTCGCTGCCCGGCACGGCGCGGACCATGTGGGCGTACGCGGCCGCCCAGCCCACGCCCAGCAGGTCGCCCCAGATCAGCCCGGCGGGAATGCGGGCGTCGTGCGCCCAGCCCTGCACGCCGGTCACAGTCGCGGGCGGCACCCACGGCGCGGCGGGGTCGTCGAGCAGGTGCAGGGCCTCGCGCAGGCGGTGGGCGGCGCGCGGGTCCCCCTCGCCCACCACAAGGCCCACGACCAGCTCACCGCGCCACGGCACCAGCACCCGGCACCCCAGCGGAACCGGCCCGGAAAAGCCGTGCGGCGCGCCGAAATCGTACGGCGGCACCGGCAGGTTCACGGCCACCTGCCACGGGTTCGGGGAGGGAGGGGCGGGCGGCGTCACGTGCCGCAGGCTAGCGCGCCGCGCCCGGCCGCTTCCGTGACCTGCGCCATCGGCCACCGGCGCCGGACGGCTGGGCAGCCCGGCGGGACGTCCCGGCCGGGCACGCTACCCTCCGGGGGTGACGCTGCCGCCTGCCCGCCCCGCTCCCGCCCCGGTGAACGTCCGCACCGGCCTGCTGCTGGGCGTGACCTCGGCCCTCACGTTCAGCACGCTGGGCGTCTGGGGCAAACTGGCCGGGCAGGTGGGCCTGGAGTCCTTCAACGCGCTGGCGTGGCGTTTCGGGCTGGTGGCGCTGCTACTGCTGCCACTCACCTCGCGCGGGCTGAGCGGCGCGGACCGGTGGCGGATGCTGGGCGTGGGCGTGCTGTACGCGGCGGCGACCATCTGTTACTTCGGGGCGCTGGGGCGCATCACGGCCGGCGCGACGGGCCTGCTGCTGTACCTCGCGCCGGCCTTCGTGATCCTGCTGGCGTGGCTCTCGGGGCGCGCGCCGCGCCGCACGCAACTGGGCGCGGTCACGCTGGCCTCGGCCGGACTGGCCCTGGTGGTCGGTCTGCCCGGCCCCGCCGACCGGGACCCGGCTGGACTGCTGCTGGGCGCGGGGGCGGGCGTGCTGTACGCCACGTACCTGCTGGCCAGCGAGCGGCTGCTGGCGGGCGTACCAGCCCTGGCGTCCACGGCGCACATGGCGCTCGTGGCGGCGCTGGTGTTCACGGGACTGGCGGCGGGCGGCGGCACCCTGGGCGTGCCGGACACGGCGGCGCAGTGGGGCGTGATCGCGGCCATGGCGCTGCTCCCCACCCTGATCGCCGTGCCCGCCCTGTACGGCGCGGTGCGGCACCTGGGCGCGGCCCGCACCAGTCTGCTGGGCACCCTGGAACCGCTGTTCACGCTGATCCTGGCCGGCGCGGTGCTGGGCGAGCAGCCGGGACCGGGCGTGGTGCTGGGCGGCGCGCTGATCCTGGCGGGCGCGCTGCTGGCGCAGTGGCCGGCGCGCCCGGTTCCGGCCGGGGAGAGGCGGGCGGTCAGCGGCCGTCGCTGAAGGTCACGGTCAGCGGGTCGCGGGTGGGCTGCCCGGCCAGCGGGCCGCTGGCCCCCACAATGCTCAGGTCCGGCGTGTCGCCGCTGGCGGCCGGAAGTTGCAGGTGCAGCAGGCGCGTGCGGCCCCCCTGCACGCTCAGGACGCTGACTTTCAGTTCCCCGGCGCGCACGCAGCGGGCGTTCATGGGGCAGCGGCTGTCCTGCACGCGCAGCAGCGTCACGGTGCCGCTGCCGAACGCGGCCGTCTGGCCGGGGATGAGGGTCACGGTTGCGGCCTGCGCGGCGCCCAGGACAGACGCACCACTGGCGGCGAGAACGAACAGCAGGCGGGACAGGATGCGGGTCATGCCGCCCACTGTGCCCCGCGAAGCTGAGCGCAGACTGATGACGGGTCTCATGCGGACTCCGATTGAATGGGCTGTAAAGCCCGCTGGGTCCGAGCGAAGCGAGTGGGAGCAAGACGGGTTCCGGACGTGGAGCTGGCAATCCGGCGCGTGGGCGGGTTATCGACGAAACAGACGGAGTCCGTATGACGCGTATCAGCAGGCGGCGGCCACTCCCGGAATCAGTCGGGGGTGGCCGCCGAAGGCGTGGTCATGGGGGCGCTCTGTGGTGGGCGCGTTATCCGGCGCAGGACGCGTCGCCGCTGCCGCCCCCGTGGTCTGCGCCGCAGTCGGCCAGGGCGCGGAAGCTGGCGGCCTTGCTGCTCAGGCCCATCTGGTCGTAGCACCCGGCGAGTTTCAGCGCGAAGAATTCCACGGCGCGGCAGTCCTCGCGGCGCTCGGCGACTTCCAGGCAGGTGCGGTAGTGCAGCACGGCGAGGTGGTACTGGGCGCTCCGGGCGGCGTGCTCGGCACGGCAGTGGCTCATGCGGAGGGACACGATGTCGCTCTGGGCGCTGATCACGGCGGTCATAGCTGGCAGTGTAGCCATGACCCACCGTGAATGAATGAAAGATGAATCAGGTTTGACAGTACGAAACGTGCGTCTATAACGTTGTTTTTCGCTGACGGCGAAATGAGAGCCCGTGATTTTATGCACCGCGCGAACCGCCCGCTCTGCCTGGATCAGGCGGGGGCCGTTCAGACGATGCTGGCCCGTACGCCCAGGGTGCTGAGGTTCACGTCCAGCAGGCGCACCTGTAGCGTGGTGTTGAGGGGGGCGGGCGTGCTGCTGGGCAGGTCGAACGCCAGGTCCGGGATCAGCAGGGTCGCCTGCGGGCCGCGCCGGTCCACGACCACGGCGTCCCACACGCGCTCGGGTTGCGCGGCGATAAAACGCAGGGTGTGGTGGCGGCGGCTCAGGCGTTCGGCCTGCCGGGTGCCGTCGGCGTTCAGGCCCGCCTGCGCCACGCGGGCGGCGACCTCCTTCCCGCCCAGCGGTTCACGCCCGGCGAGGTGGGCGCGCAACTGCTGGTGCACCACGAGGTCCAGGTAGCGGCGCATGGGGCTGGTCGCCTGGGTGTACAGGTCCAGGCCCATCCCGGCGTGCGGGCCGGGCGCCGGCTGAAAGCGGGTGCGGGACAGTGTGCGCCGCCGCGCCCACTCGGCGCTCAGGCCGGTGCCACGCACCTCGCGCTGGGGTGGGTCCTGCGTGGCGAACGGCAGGGGAATGGCGTGGTCGTCGGCGTAGATGGCCGCGCCCCAGCCGGCCAGGGTCATGCATTCCTGCACCACGGCGCGCATCTCGGGCTTGGGCAGGGGCGTCACGAGGGCGCCGTCGGGGCCAGCCTTCACGCGAACCTCGGGCAGGTCGATGCTCAGGGCGCCCTCCTGCACGCGCAGGTCGCGGCTGGCGCGGGCCAGTCGGGCCAGGGTCACGAAGGGTTCCTGGTTGGCGTCCAGCGCGGCCTGCGCCTGGGTGTAGGTCAGGCGGGTGACGCGCACGGTCGTGAGCTGCACGTCCACGGCCTCGGCGTTGCCGTCCGCGTCGAGGTCCAGGCTGATGCTCAGGGCGGGCGTGGTGGGGTGTAGGCCCAGGCCGGTCTTCTCGACCAGTTCGTCGGGCAGCATGCCGATGGTCTGGTCCGGCAGGTACAGGGTCGCGCCGCGCGCGCGGGCCTCCAGGTCCAGGTCGCTGTCGGCGGGCACCAGGGCGGCCACGTCAGCCACGTGCACCCACAGGCGGGTCAGGCCGCCGCCGAGGACCTCGATGCCCACGGCGTCGTCCGGGTCGCGGTTGCCCTCGTCGTCGATGGCGTAGGCGTCCAGGTGGGTCAGGTCCAGGCGGGGTTCGTCCGTGAAGTCCGGGACGCTCAGCGTGACGGGTTGCGTGGTAGCGCCCAGGCGGTCGGCGTAGGGGGTGCGGCTCTCGTCCCACAGGCCGGCGCGCAGCAGCAGGGCGTGCGCGGCTTCCGGCGTTTCCGTGAGGCCCAGGTCGCGCAGGGCGCGGCTCTTGGCCTGCTTGCCGCGTGCCAGCAGTTCGATTTCCGTGCGCTGCGCGGGGCTGAGGTCGGGGGCGGTGGGAAGGCTCATGGCTCAGAGCATAAAGCAGCGGCAGGCGGGGCGCAGGCGAGCAACGGGCCGGGTGGCGGGGCAGGGGAGGCCAGCCGCATCCTGAGTCAGATTGATAAGTCTGGTTTTACATCCTTCTGTCGTGGTGGCCTGATCAGCCTGCTGGGGGAGCGTCCTGAGTCGATTTCCCCAGCCATTTGGGCTGAATGCAAAATTAAGATTGACAGATTGGTAAATCCATGTTTCTATATGAGTACAGGAGACGAACATGGATGAACAGCATGGGTCCGAAGATTTCCGTTCGCAGGTGCAGCGTCTGGTGGCCGAAGGCAAACTCACCCCCGAGGAGGCCGCCGGTCTGCTCGAGGACCACGCCCCCACCCCTCCCGACCTCGGCAAGTCCACCCCCGCCACGCTCCCGGGAGCCGCACTCCCCGGGCACTTCGGCCCCAGCCCCGGCCCGGACCCCGCCCGTGACCTGACCCTCAGGGTCAGCGGGTACAGCCTGACCGTCCTGCTCGACCCGGCCCTGGCCGCCCCCACCCTCAGCGCCAGCGAGGAAGGGCAACTGACGCTGAGCCACGCCCCCGACGGCTGGCACGTCGCCCGGCGACAGTCGCCCGAGAAGAACCTGAATTTCGGTTCGCTGCGCGCCATCCTGACCGTGCCGTTCACGCCGAATTTCGTGCATGCCAGCGTCGAGGGCGGCAACCTGACCCTGCCCGACCTGAGTGGCGACCTGAGCGCCGAGGTCAGCGGCGGCAACCTGAAACTGCAGGATGCCCACGCCCTGCACGCCACCGTCAACGGCGGCAACCTGAACGGCGGCAACATGAGCGGCCCCGCTTACGCCACCGTCAACGGCGGCAACCTCACCCTGACCGGGTCGGTCGCCCTGACCGCCGGCGTGAACGGCGGCAACCTCCGCTGGGCCGGGGTGCTGGGCAGCGGCGACCACCGCGTGGAAGTGAACGCCGGGAACGCCACCCTGCACCTCGGCGCGGGCAGCAGCGTCACCCTGAACGCCGAACTGACCATGGGGTCCTTCCGCGCGGACTTTCCCACGCAGCGCAGCGGATCGTTCCTGACCACCTACCACACCGGCCAGATCGGCGGCGGTGACGCCCACCTGCACTGCCGCGTGACGGCCGGCGGCCTGAAGGTCGTGACCGCATGACCGCCCTGCCCGCCCACGCCGCGCTGGGTATCGCCCGCCGCCGCCCGAACCTCCTGGCCCGCCTGCGCGCCCTGCTGAGCGCCGCCCTGCACCCCGACGCGCAGGCCACCCACGACCGGCAGCAGGCCCGCGCCGCCCTGCACGCCGAGGCGCACCGCGCCGCACTGCTGCGCGCCCAGCTGGGCGGAACCACCCTGACCGGAGGCCGCCCGTGAAAGACAAGATCCGCCGCATCCTCGACCTGATCCGCGCCGGGCGCCTGACCCTGGACGACGCCGCACCCCTGCTGGCCGCGCTGCACACCCGGCTGGCCCTCCAGATCACCGACCGCGAACTGCTGGCCGCCCTCCTGAACCGCGAGGAGCTGACCACCGACCAGATCGCCGAACAGCTGATGCTGCTGCGCGGCGTGCCGGACGCCCCGAACGCCGCGCAGTCGCCCCGGCCGCCCCAGCCACCCCGTCCGCCCTACCCCCCGCAGCCGCCCCAGCCCCCGCGCCGCCCGCAGGTCGTGATCGGTGGTCAGCGCGTGCGCGGCCTGGAGGACCTCGTGGAACGCTTCGCGGACCGCTTCACCGGAGGAATCGACGAGATGGTCGACCGCATCACGCAGCAGGCCGTCCCGCACGAGCCCGTCCCCCCCGAGCCCCACATGCCCCGCGCCTCGGCCCGCATCCTGCGCATCGAGATCGAGAGCGGGGGCGGCGACGAGTACAGCGCGAACCTGCCCGTCAGTCTGGCCGCGCACCTGCCCAGGCTGATCCCGCCGCACGGCGTGCGTGCGCTGGAAGCCGCCGGCCTGAGCATCGAGGCGCTGCAACTGATCATCGAGGCCGACCCGCCCCCCGGCCCGCTGATCGACTCCGAGGACAGCAGCGGGAACGAGATCCGCATCAGCCTGAAATGACCCGCACCCGGCGGGAGTCACCCGCCCCTTACAGTGAGGATCTATGCGCCCCCTGCCCCTGCCGTTCCCCGATGAAACCGAAGCGCCCCTGGTCACGGAACTGCGGTTCCCGACAAGTGGCGTGACCGTGCGCGGCACCTTCGAACTGAACGAGTTCGCGGTCCTGACGCCCGACAACCTGGAATTCCTGCGCCTGTACATCCGTGTGCGCGGCAACCTCAAGGAGGTCGAGCGGGTGCTGGGCGTCAGTTACCCCACCGTCCGCGCCCGTTTCGACACGCTGCTGCGCGCCATCGGCTACGAACCGGAACTGGCCGACCCGCACGCCGAGGTCCTGAGCAGCCTCGAACGCGGCGAGATCACGCCCGAGGAAGCCGCCCGCAAACTCCGCCGCTGAACGGGGGCAGTGGGAAGTAGGGAGTGGATGATCACTGCCCGCCTCCCGCACCCCCCTTCAGAACACCTTGCTGCCCAGTTTCGCCTCGCGGGCAGGGGTGAGGGGGGTGGCGTCGCCGCTGGGGGCGCCCGTGAACTGCACGCCGAGAATCAGGACGTCCGAGACGGTGTCCCCGACGGGCCGGGCCTCGAAATTCAGGACGCCGAGGACCTGCATGCCGATCAGTTCCTCGGGGGTGTGCCCGGTGAAGCGGCCCACGCTGGTGCGCACGCCGTACCGGCCGAAATCCACGCTCAGGCGGTAGGCGGGTTTGGGCGTGCCGGGGGCGGGTTCGGCGCGCAGGACGCGGCCCAGGCGGATGTCCAGGCGGTCGAGGGTGTCGGCGGGCGTGACGGTGTCCTTGAGGGGGGTGGCCATACGGTCAGCGTGGCACGCGCCGGGTCAGCGCAGGGTGCTCAGGTCTGACCAGCCCAGGCGGAGTTCGCGCAGGTCGCCTTCACGCTTCTGGCCGCCTTCCACGCCGCCCTGCCGGGCGTACCAGTCGCGGGTGGGGTTCACGTCCAGCACCCACAGGGCCATGCTGCGGGCGCCGCGTTCCCGCAGGGCCGCCGCGACGGCGTGCAGGAGTGCCCGGCCGGTGCCGTGCCCCTGCGCGGCCCGCAGGGCGTACAGCGTGAACAGTTCCGAGTCGAAGCCCGGATGGGCGCGCGCTTCACCCGCCGAAGCGAAGGCCAGCACGGTTCCGTCCGCCTCGGCCACGCGCACCACGTCCTGCCCGGCCGTGATGTTCTGCGCCCAGAACGCCTCGCGCTGCGCCTGAGCCTCGGCGCCCGTCATGCGGTCCAGAAAGTCGGCGGGCATCAGGCCCGCGTACGTTTCACGCCAGCTCTGCACGTGAACGGCGGCGATACCGGGGGCGTCGGCGGGCGTGGCGGCCCGGATGAGGGGCGGGCTGACCGGTGTGGACATGGTTCAGCATAAACAAGAGTTTCCAGGCGGCACGAGATGCCCTCCAGGACGCCACCGAGCATAGCCCTATGTGGATTTTTATCGGTCAGAACAGCATTCTTCGTGTCTCGACCCCCTGCATCCCGTACCACACGACATCCGACGCCTGTCGCCTTTTCGTACTTCGACCGGCAGATGCTCGTATCCGGGCTGTTCAGGCTGAGAAGGGCTCATCACGGCCAAAAACCTCCTCCAGAGCGCAACGGGGAAAATGACGTGCTGACCGATGTTTCCCCTTCCCTGTGCAGTCATGACGTCGTGTGGCACGCGACTCCAGCAGGCGTGGAAACTCTTGGCATAAAAGAACGCCGCCCCGGAAGGCGGCGCAGATGAGCGGACTGGCGAACCGGAGTCCGTCTCATCGGATTCCGTCTGTTTCGTTGACAACCCGGCACAGCACCGGCTTGCCAACTCCACGCCCGGAACCCGTTTCTCTCCTACTCGCTCTTCTGCGAAGCTCTGCGAGTCCGCCCGGACCCAACGGCTTTTGCAAGCCATTCAATCGGAGTCCGTCTCAGTTGCCCTGTTCGATGTAGCGTTTCAGGGCGTCCAGGCGCACGATGATCGGCGTGCGGGCGCGGACGATTGCGCCGTCCTGTTTCAGTTTGCCCAGGCTGTGGCTGACCGTCTCGCGGGTCGCGCCGACCATGCGGGCAATGTCTTCCTGGTTCAGTTTCAGGTTCAGTTCCACGCCCTGCGCGTGCGGGCGGCCGAACTCGCGGGCCAGTCGGTACAGCAGGCTCGCCACGCGCTCCGGGGCGCTGTACGCGCTGACGGTGGCGGTCCAGGCCTGCGCCTCGAACAGGCGGGCGGCCATCAGGCGGATCAGTTTCATGGCCAGGTCGGGTTTGCTGTTCAGCAGTTTCTGCAGTTCGGTGCGGGGCAGCACGATCAGGGTGGTGCGTTCCAGCGCCTCGGCCTGGGTGGGGCGGCGTTCCTCGGGTTGCAGCAGCAGTTCCCCGAAGGTGTCGTGCTGACCGATGACGCCCAGGATGGCTTCCTTGCCGTTCGGGAAGAGTTTGCTGATCTTGACGAGGCCGCTGCGAACGAAGTACAGCGCGTCGGCAGGGTCGTCCATGCGGTAGATGACCTCGCCGGGCTGGTAGGACCGGTAGGGGGTGGTGGCGGCCACTCGCTCCAGTTCGGCAAGTTCAAGGTCGGCGAAGAGCTCCGTTCGCTTGAGGTGCCAGACCAGGCTTGGATAGTTCATGATTCTTCACACAATACCCGAAAGAACGTGCGGTTACTCGCAGCCGTGACGGCACCCCCCCGGCCGCCACCGGGTGTGTTACGGGTCAGTTGAGGCGGCGGCCCGTGCCTGTCCGGCCAGTCAGCAGGGACACCGCCTGCCGGGCGGGGCGGCGGACGGGGATGACATTCGCCCCGCGAAGATTTATACTCGGTTCAACTAACAGTGACGGGTGGCGTCCTTCCGGGCGAAACCCCACAAGGAGGACCTACACATGCCTACCTACAAAGCCCCCCTGCGCGACATCAAGTTCCTGATGAACGAACTGCTGGACGCCCCCGCAGAACTCGCCAAGATCCCCTACTACACCGCCAACGAAACCGCCGACGCCGACCTGATGAGCCAGGTGCTCGACGAGGCCGCCCGCTTCGTGGAAACCGAACTGGTCCCCCTGAACGCCGTCGGCGACAAGGAAGGCTGCGTCCGCCACGACAACGGCGACGTGACCACCCCCACCGGCTTCAAGGCCGCGTACGACAAGTACCGCGCCGCCGGCTGGACCGCCCTCGACGCCGACCCCACCTACGGCGGCCAGGGCATGCCCCACCTGATCAGCAACGTGCTCGTCGAGATGCTCAACAGCGCCAACGTCGCCTGGAGCATGTACCCCGGCCTGAGCCACGGCGCGTACAGCGCCCTGCACGCCGTCGGCAGCGACACCCTGAAAGACCTGTACCTGCCCAAGATCGTCAGCGGCGAATGGACCGGCACCATGTGCCTCACCGAACCGCACGCCGGCACCGACCTCGGCATGATCCGCACCAAGGCCACCGACAACGGCGACGGCAGCTACGCCATCAGCGGCACCAAGATCTTCATCAGCGCCGGCGAGCACGACATGGCCGACAACATCGTCCACCTCGTCCTGGCCCGCCTGGAAGGCAGCCCCGAAGGCACCAAGGGCATCAGCCTGTTCCTGGTTCCCAAGTTCATCCCCACCGCTGACGGCAAGGTCGGCGAACGCAACGGCGTGGTCTGCGGCAGCCTGGAACACAAGATGGGCATCCACGGCAACGCCACCGCCGTCCTGAACTTCGATCAGGCGCAGGGCTGGCTGGTCGGCGAGGTCAACAAGGGCATGAGCCACATGTTCATCATGATGAACGCCGCCCGCCTCGGCACCGGCCTCCAGGGCCTGGGTCTCGGTGAAGTCGCGTACCAGAACGCCCTGGTGTATGCCAAGGACCGCACCCAGATGCGCCACGAACCCCGCGTGAACCCCGGCGAGCAGGCCGACCCCATCATCGTGCACCCCGACGTGCGCCGCATGCTCCTGACCGGCAAGGCCTACACCGAAGCGGGCCGCGCCATGGCCATGTGGCTCGCCCTGAGCATCGACCAGGAACACCACCACCCCGACGAAGCCAAACGCAAGGAAGCCGCCGACCTCGTCGCCCTGCTGACCCCCATTGCCAAGGCCTTCATGACCGACAACGGCTTCAACATCGCCGTGCAGAGCCAGCAGGTCTTCGGCGGCCACGGCTACATCCAGGAATGGGGCATGGAGCAGTTCGTCCGCGACGCCCGCATCGGCCAGATCTACGAAGGCACCAACGGCATCCAGGCCCTCGACCTGCTGGGCCGCAAGGTCCTGATGGACGGCGGCAAGAAACTCCAGAAACTCGCCGGCACCCTCCAGGAATTCGTCGAGGAAAACGAAAGCGACGAGCACATCGGCGACTACGCCACGCAGCTCGGCAAGGCCGCCCAGCAGCTCGGCAGCCTGACCATGGTCATCGGCCAGAAAGCCATGGGCGAAGGCGGAGCCGACGAAGTGAACGCCGCCGCCGTCGACTACCTGCGCTTCTTCGGGCACGTCGTGTACGGCTACCTCTGGGCCCGCATGGCCAAGATCGCCCACGAGCAGATCGAAGCCGGCAACGACAAAGACGGCTTCTACACCGCCAAAGTCCAGACCGCCAAGTTCTACTTCGCCAAACTGTTCCCCGAAATCAAGAGCCTCGCCACCACCATCAAGGCCGGGAACGAAACCCTCGCCGTCGACGACCGCGCCGTCTTCGGCTGGGAAGGCGCGCTCGTCCACGCCTGAACCCCACCCCCGCACCACACAGGAGGCCCGTCGCAACCGCGCGGGCCTCCTGCCTTGCATGGCAGCCCCAGGGCCGTACACAGACCGTCTGGGAGGCCCACCCGCACCACACCGCTCCCCGTGTGCCGCCCGCGCGTTTCAGCGGGCAACGGCTACCGCTGAAAGCCTGCCCAGCCCACCACCTGCGCCGCTACCAGAATCCCGCGCCCCCCGCAGCGGCATGTGCGGCAACGCCCCGCTCTCATGACTGGTATATGTGAAAGCCATGAAGAAACTGACTGCCGGTCTGCTCCTCATCGCCTCCCTCACCCTGGCCTCCTGCGCGCCCAAGTACACGGCCGCCACCGCCAAACCCGTCAGCGACATGAACTGCGCCGAGATCAAGGACGAACTGGGCAAACTCGCCACCGTCCGCACCGAAGCGCAGAACAAGAGCGGCGTCAGCAAGGAGAACGTCCTGTTCGTCCTGTTCTTCTGGCCCGGCGCGGTCGTCAACGAGATGGACAACCGCGACGTGATCGCCAAGGTCGACGCCCGCACCGAGGAACTGAACAAAGCGCAGAGCGCCAAGAGCTGCCCCGCCAACTGAACCCCACCCAGGGCAGGCGCAACAGGAAAACCCCCTCCGGTGTGGAGGGGGTTCCTTTGTTTCTGGTGGAGCTGAGCGGGATCGAACCGCTGACCTTCTGAATGCCATTCAGACGCGCTCCCAGCTGCGCCACAGCCCCAAGCCAACGCCTGAGCCCAGAAAATGTAGCACCACCACGCACAGAAGTAAAGAGGGGAGAGGGGGCGGGTGTGGAGTCCTCCAGTCCGCCCCCCGCCACCACCCCGCGCCCCAGCAGAAGCACAAGGCAAACTTGCCAAAGGTGCAATCATATTTATCTGTAATTTTTTTAGGGATTGGTAGAATTTAATAATAACTCTAATTTATTTCTTGTGCAAGAAGTTCTTTGACTAAATGGTGCACTAAAGTCCATGGATTACCCTGTGCTGGTGTTTTTCCATCCCTGGTCTGAGTTGATTCAAGATTATCGGCATTCTGAATCGCTGTTTTCTGGTTCTGGAGTAATATTTTATATAAACCTACTATGTTTTTATCGTATTTTTTCCCAAAATGAGTAGATAGCTCGGTGTAAACAACGCTTCTGGGTAGATGGGCCGTAGTGAACCGATAATGGAGTAGATACCAAAGTTCAAAACTTTCATTTGACCACGCAACTCTAAATCCTTTAGATAAGGCCTTTTGTATTGCATTGGTAAAATTTTGATCTGGAAAATCATCCTTATCAAAAACGCACCACACCTGTTCATATATTCGATTGTTCGCTGTATGTAGTCTCTCTGCTTCATCTATAAGCGAAATTGTGTTATAGCCTGTACCTACGGGCTCTATCGCTATGGACAGTCTATGGTGTTGGCGCATCTCCTTGAAATAATTTGGCTCTGTTTTTTCTCCCTCGCAGACTATTAAGTAGGTCCTTCTTTCGCTCCGCTGCTTGCGAGCAGATCCAATGGCTTTCTGGGCCTTATTGCCTCTACTCATTATCGATTATATCCTTATCGAAGAAGTCAAAAGAGCCAAGATATGGAATCGCCCCATACTTTCCCGATATATAATTTTTCTCAAAAGATGCATCATTTCTGATGGATTTACCGTCTATCTTATAATCACTTAGGGAGTAATATTCTGTTGCCTGGGTTTTATCTTTCTCTGCGAACCATATTTGATCACGCCTTAAGACGTTGCTGTCTAGCAAGTTGGTGTCATGAGTAACGAATAGGAGTTGGGCATTTTTGGGATTGCTCGCCTTGCTATTAAACATTCTTATAATAGAGAGAGTGATCATTGGATGAAGTTGAGAATCAATCTCGTCAATAATTAGAACTCCACCGACCTTAAGTGTTGTTATGAGAAGAGCGGAGAGGGCAAATAGTTTTTTGGTTCCGTTGGACTCGTGTGTGTCAAGGTCAAATTTTTCTGTGCCCGTTATTTCGCCTTGATTATTAAATTTATGATGCCATGTATTTACAATTTGTCGCGAGTCAATGATCATTTCTTGAAGCGACTTTTCGGAAAGCGCTTGGCGTTCTGAATCTGAAAGTTTTCCTTTCTCGCCAAGGGTCACGCTATCAATGCAAAGGTCTGCCGCTTTAAGAAACGAATGGATGTCGTCTCTGATGAAGCTCTTTTCGAGCATGCGCACGCTAAGGCCACGATATTGAATTTCAGTGCCGTCCAAAAAAAACATGGAGCTGAAAGCATCGATTATCTTGGTGGGAATTTTGGAATTAAATTGTGCAGCGACAGAAAGAAATAAAGCGTTGCTTCTCAAAAACTTTTGCAATGATTGGGCTTCGGAAAAATCCTCACCGCCCTTTATCTTATCTAGCTCTCTCGTGAATATTCTTCTTTCATGTGATTTCGGCGTCCAATATAGCCACTCTTCTTCTATTCGCTCTTGATTTGCTAAAAAACCATATCTGTATTTAATTCCCTCTAAGAGGAAAATTAACTCAAATAGACTCGGCTTTTTTGAATATTCTTCGTTTAAAAGGAAGGGCTCGACCTCGATTTTATCACCCTTCTGCATTTTTGAAGCCGATTGCGTTACCATTTTATCAAAGAATTGTAAAGCTTTGATAATATTTGACTTTCCGCTTGCGTTGGCGCCATAAATGCCAATGGATTTAAGGAGCTTTATCCTATTAAATTCGGCTACGTTTCTGTCATCTATCCGCGGATCGTGTGATTTTAACTTTTGAGCGACAAAATCTATCGTCACCGTATCGCGTATTGATCGGTAATTCTCAACGCTAAACTGGATGAGCATATTTTCTCCTATTGCGAAATTTTTGAGGAAAAATCTCAAAAAAATTCTATCAGGTGTATGGCTGACTAGGCCATAATGTCTGTGATTAGCGGTCGGTCGAAAGCGCAAGCGCCCAGTCAGCGCATGAGTCCAGTCAGGACCGCGACGGGGTCCTGACCGCGCAACCGCGCGGTCTCCACGGTGGACTTGATCCGCATGTACGTCTGCGCACCCACCGCATTTTTGCTGCACTGCGAGACCTTCCTCGCCATCACCACTGTCCGCAGACTCCGTTCCGCTGCGTTGTTCGTCGGTGGAATGTCCGGGTCCTTCAGGAACCGCCACAACCGGTCCAGCACGCTCTGCTTCAGGATGCCCAGTCGGAGTCGCTCGTTCGCTTTCGACTTCAGTGGTGCCCGATTCAGCAGGATGTTCAGGCGCAGGGTGAGTGCCTCACCCTGCTGCGCATACTCCTCTCGCGTGCATACCCCGGTCGTCACTTCCCGGTGCAGTCGGATGCCGTCCCGGAACACCTGCGCGACCCGTTGCCCGTACAGCTCTCCCCGCCCAGGTTGCCGCTGGAGAACAGCGGCGACTTCATCCGCGTTGCGGATCAGGTGCGCCAGGCACTTCTGCTGCCGGACGTCCTGCAGGTAGCGGCTGTCGTACGAGGAGAAGCGGTCGCTGATCAGCACGCCGGCGAAGTTGTGCCCCAGGCCTTCCCGAACTTCCACGTTGGTATGCCGCAGGTTCGCGCGGAACAGCACGGTATCCGCGCTACGGAACGTACCCACCCAGGCGTTCTGGGCGCCGATCCGCCAGCCGGTGTCGTCGTGATGCACGAACGAAGCCTGTTGGATCTGTGTCTGCAGCGCGTCGACGTGGGCAGCCAGGGCGCTGCCGTCGGCCGCAAGCCGCTGTGCGGCTTGCGTGATCGCACCCTGCGTGATCTGGAGGCCGCCGAGGAGGTCCATGACCCGACCGATGCGGCGGACCGGGAGGCCCAGCTCGTGATGCAGGGTCTGCAGGGTCGCGTGCAGGACGGGGCCGAGTCGATGGGCAGTGGCACCGACCTGATTGGCTTTCAGGTCAGGATGGTCACCACGCACCGCGTGGTGACACTGCGGGCACTCCATGACGGGCACGTGGTACTCGGTGACCTGCATGGCGTTCTGGGGGACGAGTTCCGTGACCCAGGCCTTGTCCTGACGGGTGAAGATCAGCGGCCCCGTGAATCCACAGCGAGGACAGGTATTGGGCGTGTCGACTTCCACGGTGGCCGTGATCTGCTCTGGCGTGGGTGGAGACTTGTGCGTGAAGGTGCCTTCACCAGGACGCCGTCCTGGTGACTTGGGATCGGCGGTGCGTTTCTCCCGACTGAAGGGGGCGGCGTACTTGCGTTCCCGCCGTTCGAGTTCCTCGATGCGCTTCTTCAGGCGGGCGATTTCCGCTTTGAGGGCCTTGTTCTCGGCGATCAGTTGGTCGATCTGCTCGGACTGATGACGGATGATCTCGAAGAGATCCTTCTCAGTCGCCCCAGTGCCCATGGACAGCATGGTAACGGCCCGGGTGCCCGGCTGGAAGCCGGGCACCCGGACGAGCGCTAATCACAGACGCCATAATCACTGGGTGCTCACCTCAGACCCTTCAGGTGGCGCACGAGGAGAACCACGATCGGAGGCTTGACGTACCGTTTGACGGATAGGGGCGACAATCCTATGGTTGGTAGTTGCTCACCTTATGTGATCGTTGACCGGGTGGCACTCACTGACCGTAAAACCACCCACAGAACCCTCAGTCAGTTGTGGTGTAGAAGGTTCTGCGTGTGCTTTTTTGTGGCGTTACGTCAGGCGTTCACCCATTCCTGAAGGCTATTGACGTTCAGGGGGTCGTTCTTGGCGGCGGCGATGGCTTTGGCGGTCCATTCGGCGGCTTCGCGGGTGCTGACGATGGGCACGCCGCGTTCCAGGGCGGTGCGTAGTAGGCGGCTGCCGGTCACGTCGATCAACAGGTTGGGCAGCTTGTCGCCGTCCTGTTCGCGGATGACGGTCAGGCCGCTGTCTTGCAGGCTGGCGGCGACGTCGTCCAGGCCGTCGCCGAGCAGCAGGGCGGTGCCGGTGGTGGGGACGTTGCTTTTCGCGCCGATCTGGGCGCGGTAGAACGCGCGGTAGGGGTCGCTGTCGATGCCCATGCTCTCGCCGGTGCTTTTCATTTCGGGGCCGAGGGTGGGGATCACGCCCGCGAACTTCAGGAACGGCAGGTGCACTTCCTTCACGGAGTACATGGCGGGGACGGGGGTCTCAAACAGGCCGATCTGGTCGAGGGTGTGGCCGACGGCGATGCGGGCGGCGCTCTTGGCGAGGGGGTGGTTCACGGCCTTGCTCACGAACGGGACGGTGCGGCTGGCGCGCGGGTTCGCTTCGAGAATGTACGCCACGTTGTCCTTGACGGCCCACTGGACGTTCATCAGGCCGCGCACGCCCAGGGCGAGGGCGAGGCGTTCGGTGTCGGCCTTCACGCGGGCCAGCAGGTCGGGGCTGAGGTTGACGGGGGGGAGGATGCAGGCGCTGTCGCCGGAGTGGATGCCGGCGGCCTCGATGTGTTCCATGATGCCCATGACGACCGCGCGGTTACCGTCGCAGAGGGTGTCCACGTCGAGTTCCAGCGCGCCTTCCAGGAACTGGTCGAGGAGGATGCTGGGTTGCCCTTCGACGGCGGCGTACACCTCGTTCAGGTACGTGGTGAGTTCGTCCATGGAGCGGACGGTACGCATGGCGCGGCCGCCCAGGACGTAGGAGGGGCGGGCCATGAGCGGGAAGCCGAGTTCTTCGGCCAGCGCGGCGGCCTGGTCGGGCGTCTGCGCGACCTTACCGAGCGGCTGCGGCAGGCCCAGGCGTTCGCACAGCGCGTTGAAGGAGGCTCGGTCCTCGGCCTCGTCGATGGCGTCCACGCTGGTCCCAATGATCGGGGCTCCGGCTTCGGCCAGTCGGCGGGCGAGTTTCAGCGGGGTCTGCCCGCCGAGTTGCACGATCACGCCCACAGGTTTCTCGTGTTCGACGATGTTCATGACGTCCTCGAACGTCAGCGGCTCGAAGTACAGGCGGTCGGCGGTGTCGTAGTCGGTGCTGACCGTCTCGGGGTTCGAGTTGACCATGATGGTCTCGTACCCGGCGTCCTGAAGCGCCCACACGGCGTGCACGGTGGCGTAGTCGAATTCCACGCCCTGCCCGATGCGGTTGGGGCCGCTGCCCAGGATCACGACCTTGGGTTTCTCGGTCTGCGTGACCTCGTCCTCCCACTCGTAGGTGCTGTAGTGGTAGGGGGTGTGCGCCTCGAACTCGGCGGCGCAGGTGTCCACGGTCTTGTAGACGGGCACGGCGCGGGCTTCCTTGCGGATGGCGCGCACCTCCAGTTCGCTCAGGCCGACGATCTCGCCGATGCGCGCGTCGCTGAAGCCCAGGCGTTTGACCTCGCGCCAGATCTCGTACTTCCACTCGCGGATCGGGCCGAGTTCCAGCAGTTCGCTCTCGGCGTCGATGATCTCCTTGAGCTGGCTCAGGAACCACGGGTCGATCCTGGTGGCGTCGAACAGGTCGCCCGTGCTCTCGCCCCGGCGCAGCAGTTCCATGACGGCTTCCAGGCGGCGGGGGTTGCCGTACAGCAGGCCGCGCAGTTCGTCCACGCTCATGGCGGCGAATGCACCGCGCACGTCGGACTCGATGCTCCGCATGGCTTTCTGGAGGCTTTCCTTGAAGGTGCGGCCGATCGCCATGACCTCGCCCACTGAGCGCATCTGCGTGCCCAGCGCGTCACTGCTGCCGGGGAACTTCTCGAACGCGAAACGCGGGATCTTCGTGACGACGTAATCGATGCTCGGCTCGAAGGAGGCGGGCGTGATGCGGGTGATGTCGTTCTTCAGTTCGTCCAGGTGGTACCCGACGGCCAGCAGCGCGGCGATCTTGGCGATGGGGAAGCCCGTCGCCTTGCTCGCCAGCGCGGAGCTGCGGCTCACGCGGGGGTTCATCTCGATCACGATCACGCGGCCGTCCACGGGGTTCACCGCGAACTGGATGTTGCTGCCGCCCGTGTCCACGCCGATCTCGCGGATGATCGCCAGGGACTGGTCGCGCAGGCGCTGGTACTCCACGTCACTGAGGGTCTGCGCGGGCGCCACCGTGATGCTGTCGCCGGTGTGCACGCCCATCGGGTCGAAGTTCTCGATGGAGGTGATGATCACGACCGTGTCGGCCGTGTCGCGCATGACCTCCAGCTCGTACTCCTTCCAGCCCAGGATGCTTTCTTCAAGCAGCACGCTGGTCACGGGGGAGTCGCGCAGGCCACCTTCCGTGATCGCCAGGAACTCTTCGTAGGTGTGCGCGATGCCGCCGCCCGTGCCGCCCAGCGTGAAACTGGGGCGGATCACGATGGGCAGCCCGATCTGTTTCTGGTACTCGATGGCTTCCTCCATCGAGTGGACCATCTGGCCCTTGGCGGTCTCCACGCCGATCTTCTTCATGGCCGCCTGGAATTCCTCGCGGTCCTCGCCCTTGCGGATGGCGGCAGCGTTCGCGCCGATGAGTTCCACGCCGAACTCGGCAAGCGTCCCGTCGGCGTTCAGGTCCATGGCGAGGTTCAGGGCCGTCTGGCCGCCCAGGGTGGGCAGCAGCGCGTCCGGGCGTTCCTTCTCGATCACGCGGCGCACGAATTCCGGCGTCAGCGGTTCCAGGTAGGTGGCGTCCGCGAGGTCCGGGTCGGTCATGATGGTCGCCGGGTTGCTGTTGACCAGCACCACCCGGTACCCTTCGTTCTTCAGCGCTTTGAGCGCCTGCGTGCCCGAGTAGTCGAACTCGGCGGCCTGCCCGATCTGAATGGGGCCGCTGCCGAGAATCAGGATGGTCTGGAGATCAGTACGCTTAGGCATTCCAGAGAATGAGCCTAACACGCCCGGAGCCCCGGCGGCGTGAGGCGGTCTGCAAACTTATGCAGGCAGGCCCGGCGGACCTACAGTCCGTGCCCCAGCCCCGCAGTCGTCAGCAGCCCCGCCGCCGTCAACAGGAGGGTGGCGCCGATCAGCAGGTCCAGCACCCGCCATGCCTGCGGGCGGGCCATGACCGGAGCCAGCGCGCGACCTGCCACGGCCAGCGTGAAGAACCACGCCCAGGACGCCAGGACCGTGCCCAGCAGGAACGCCGTGCGCCCGCTGCCGCTCAGGCCCGCGCTGGCCCCGCCGATCAGCACGACCGTGTCCAGCAGCGCGTGGGGGTTCAGCAGACTGAAGGCCGCCGCCATGCCGATCACGCGGGCGGGCGCGGTCACCGCCCCGTCCGGCGCGGCGTGCAGGCCCGCGTGACCGGGATTCAGGGCGGCGCGCAGGGACCGCAGGCCGTACCACGTCAGGAACGCCGCGCCCAACAGCGTGCCCGCCGTCACCAGCGCCGGGTGGCGGGCCAGCAGGCCGCCCACGCCCAGCACGCCCAGCGTGATCAGGGCCGTGTCGCACAGCGCGCAGGCCAGGGCGGCCAGCAGCGCCCAGCGCCGCGCGAGCCCCTGACGCAGCACGAACGCGTTCTGCGGGCCGATGGCGACGATCAGGGACAGACCCAGGCCCAGCCCGCGCAGGAAAGGAGGCATCCCGCCCACTGTAGCGGCCCGCCGGACCACCGTTCACGCAGATTGCCCGCAGATCAGACGACTCCCGGCGCGCCGGCCCGCGCCCGTGCAGACTGCGTTCATGCCACAGCTGCACGACCGGGCCCGCGCCTCGCAGGAGAGCGTCTTCTCACGCATGAGCCGACTGGCCGCCCAGCACGGCGCGGTGAACCTGGGTCAGGGCTTCCCGCCGGGCGCGCCGCCATCCTTCCTGCTGAGCGCCGCGCGGGACGCCCTGGGCCGCAGCGACCAGTACACGCCCCCGGCAGGCCTGGGCGCGCTGCGGGACGCGCTGGGCGCCGACCTGGGCGTGGACGGCGTGGACATCACCGTCACCTGCGGCGCGACCGAGGCCCTGAACGTCCTGGCCCTGTCGCTGTACGGGCCGGGCGACGAGGTCCTGATGCTCGAACCCGTGTTCGACGTGTACCTGCCGCAGGCGCGGCTGGCCGGCGCGGCGCCCGTGACCGTCCCCATGCGGCTGGACCCACAGTCCGGCTGGTCCTTCGACCTGAACGCGCTGGCGGCCGCCGTCACGCCGCGCACGCGGGCACTGCTGCTGAATAGCCCCTTCAACCCCACCGGGACGGTGTTCACGCCCGAAGAACTGGCCGCCATCGTGGCCCTGGCCCGCCAGCACGACCTGTGGATCATCAGTGACGAGGTGTACGACGAACTGTACTTCGGAGAGCGGCCCGTCAGCCTGCGGACCCTCGCGCCGGAACGGACCTTCACGGTCGGCAGCGCCGGCAAACGCCTGGAAGCGACCGGCTGGCGAGTCGGCTGGATCGCCGCGCCCCCCGGCCTCAGCACAGGCCTGAGTGGAGTGCGGCAACTCACGTCCTTCTGCTCGCCCGCGCCCCTTCAGGCGGCGGTGGCGGCCGCGCTGCCCGTCGCCCGCCAGGACGGCTTCTACGACACCCTGCGCGCCGGGTACGCCGCCCGCCTAGCCCTGCTGGCCGGGGGCTTGCGCGACCTGGGGGCCACCGTGTTCGAACCGCGCGGCACGTACTTCCTGACCGCGCTGCACCCCCACTGGACGGCCGGGTCCCTAGTCGAGCAGGCGGGCGTGGCCGTCATTCCCGGCGAGGCCTTCTACTCCCGGCACGCCGCGCCACAGGGACTGCTGCGCGTGGCGTTCTGCAAGTCCACCGACGACATTCACCTCGCACTGGAGCGCCTGGAACGCCATGTGAGATCCCAGTCCTGACTCCCGGCACGCGCCGGAACGTAAACCCCTCATGAAGGCCTCCGCGCGTTTTTGTAAAGAAGACCTCCTTACTTCACGCCGTCCCCGCTGACTATGCTCGGGGCATGAAGAAGACCATCCTCGGCCTCCTGGCGATCACCGCCGTTTCCTCCGCCTCCGCGGCCAGCTACGTGGGTGGCTCGGTCGGCTCCGGCGCGACCCTGCACTACCAGACCGACCTGACCGGCAGCAGCGCCATGCGTTACGGCCTGAACTTGGACGCCACGAACTTCAACTTCAACAATGTCGCTATCGGCGGCAGCGTGGACTACCTGGGTGACTTCACTGGCACTGGCTCGGCCCTGGGCGGCCTGACCCCCTACTACGGCCTGGGTCTGGGTGCTGGCGTGGCCCTGGGCAACAACGGCGGCGGCGTCAGCCTGTACCCGCACGGCACGCTGGGCCTGCGCTACAACGTCACGGATCCCCTCAGCGTCTTCGTTGAAGGCAACATCGGGCCCGTCGTCTCCATCGGCGGTTCCAACAACAGCAGCGTCTACATCGGCAGCGGCGCCCGCATCGGCCTGAACTACCGCCTGCCCTGATCAGAGTGCGCCGGCAGCCACGCGCGCCCTGAGCCCCCAACGAACAGAGAGGCGAACGACCCCCGCAGCGGGCGTTCGCCTCCATTCGTTTCTCGAAGCTGTCTAGAGTGGTGCTGTGAAAGCAGGCAGATGAGGCAGCCGATCTCTCATGAGAAGGTCAGGATGGGGGGCGTGAAGAAGATCCTGCTGTCCGTCCTGACCCTCGCCACCCTGTCCACCGCCAGCGCCGCCGAGAAGGTCGGCGCGTACCTGCTGGGCGTGCAATACCAGCGGGATACCAACGATACCGACGCTGTGCGCTACGGCCTGGGCCTGCCCCTGGCCGCCGCTTTCAACGGGGGCGGCTTCGTGACCGTCAGTGGCGACGTGTCCTACCTGCGCCACACGGCCCCCGAGACCGAATCGGTGCAGCCCTACTACGGCGGCAGCCTGGGCCTGCTGGGTCTGTTCGCGACCAGTGGCGGGGACTCTGCCGGTGCTGTGGGCGTGTTCCCCAGCGTGCTGGGCGGCGCGAACGTCAACGTGACCGATCAGGTCAGCCTGTTCGGGGAACTCGGTGTCGGGCCGCGCGTGATCTTCGTGACCGGCGGCGGCAGCGACTGGACTTTCGGGGTGGGCGCGCGACTGGGCGTCAACTATCGCCTGCGCTGATCGGCGCGTGCATCCGGGGGCCGCTGCGTGCGGCCCTTTTTTGCATCCCAGTGTGGGTTGGCTGGACACCCGGCTTGACCCTCCGGGCGGCCGCCTGCTACCCTCTCTGCATAGCTATGCGGTTTTATCGCATAACCATACATGCATATGCAGACCCTGACCCTCCGACGCTGACCGACCGCCTGCTTCCCTTCCGGGAATACAGGCGGCGCGTTCATGCCCGGAGGGTCTGCGCTGCCCGCTCCAGACCGAACGTTCCAGACCAACGCTTCACACGAACAGGGGAGAATCAGACCATGGCAAAAGACAAGATCGTACTCGCGTACAGCGGCGGCCTGGACACCAGCATCATCCTCAAGTGGCTCCAGACCGAGAAGAACTACGACGTGGTCTGCTTCACCGCCGACCTCGGCCAGGGCGACGAGGTCGAGGAAGCCCGCGTCAAGGCCCTGAACACCGGGGCCGTGGCCGCCTACGCGCTGGACCTGCGCGAGGAATTCGTGCGCGACTACGTGTTCCCCATGTTCCGCTCCTCGGCGCTGTACGAGGGGTACTACCTGCTGGGCACCAGCATCGCCCGGCCCCTGATCGCCAAGAAGATGGTCGAGATCGCCGGGAAGGAAGGTGCGGTGGCCGTGTCACACGGCGCGACCGGCAAGGGCAACGACCAGGTGCGTTTCGAGATGACCGCCTACGCCCTGAAACCCGACATCGTCACGGTCGCCCCCTGGCGCGACTGGACCTTCCAGGGCCGCGCCGACCTCGAAGCCTTCGCCCACGAGCACGGCATCCCGGTGCCCACCACCAAGAAAGACCCCTGGAGCACCGACGCCAACCTCCTGCACATCAGCTACGAGGGCGGCATCCTCGAAGACCCCTGGGCCGAACCGCCCGCCCACATGTTCAAACTGACCGTGGACCCCGCCGACGCCCCCAACGAACCCGAGTACGTGGAAATCGAGTTCCTGAACGGTGACCCGGTCGCCATCAACGGCGAGAAACTGTCGCCCGCCGCCCTGCTGGCCAAGGCCAATGAGCTGGGCGGGAAGCACGGCGTGGGCCGCCTCGACCTAGTGGAAAACCGCTTCGTCGGCATGAAATCACGCGGCGTGTACGAGACGCCCGGCGGCACCGTCCTGTACCACGCCCGCCGCGCCGTCGAGAGCCTCACCCTGGACCGCGAGGTGCTGCACCAGCGCGACCAGCTCGCCCCCAAGTACGCCGAACTGGTCTACAACGGCTTCTGGTTCGCCCCGGAACGCGAGGCGCTTCAGGTGTACTTCGACCACGTCGCCAGCAGCGTCACCGGCACCGCCCGCCTGAAACTCTTCAAGGGCAACTGCGTCACCGTGGGTCGCAAGGCCCCCCAGAGCCTGTACGACAAGGACCTCGTGAGCTTCGAGGCGGGCGGCGATTACAACCAGCACGACGCCGGCGCGTTCATCAAACTCAACGCCCTGCGCATGCGCGTCCAGGCCCGCGTGAAAGCCAAAGCCGAAGCCCAGGAACCCGCCCAGGTCTGAACGCTGTGACCCAGCCCCCCACCACGCTGCGCCCCGTGAACCCCGACGACCTCGCGGACTTTCACGCGGTCATGATGGCCGCCGGGATGGACCCCCGCAGCAGCTGGAACCGCATCACGCCTGCCGACCTGGAACGGTCCCTGCTGGCCCCCGGCGCGGGCGGGTTCCTGGCGGTCGCGAGCGGAGAGGTGCTGGGCTGCGTCGGCTACCGCCCTGATTTTTCCACCACGGGCGGCGAGCAGACCCTGACCCTGAACAAACTCGCCACGCGGCCCACCGCCCGCCGCACTGGCCTGGGCCGCGCCCTGGTGCGCGAAGTCGAGCACGTCGCCCGCATGGGCGGCTACGGGCGCGTCCTGCTGGCCGTGTCCCAGTTCAACCTGGACGTGCTGCCCTTCTACGACCGGCTCGGATACACCGTCTCCGACGAACCCTACGCGCACGCCCACCCGGACAGCCCCGCCCCGGTGGTGCTGGTGAAAGCGGTCAGGGCAGAGGAATCCACCCCTGACCGCCCGACTCCGCCTCTCTCTGACAAGGACGCCCCATGACCCGATCCCACAGCCGCCCGACCTCCCGCGTCACGCTGATGTGCGCCCTGGCCCTGACCGCCGGTCTGGCCTCCTGTGCGCCGACCGTGCAGGGCCCGAACGGCGCGTACCGCCCGAAGACGCAGACCGGCGGGTACCAGCTGTTCGTGAAGGTGGTGCCCGTTTCCGAGCTGACCGACACGACGCCCGCAGACGCGTACGTGAGCTTTCCGCAGTGCCTGAACACCGTCGTGGCGGTGCCGGACGTGCGTCAGCTAGGCCCAGAGGCGGCCCTGGACGCCTGCAGGAAGACGGACGGCAGCGTGGTGGGACTGATCGCCGGGGGCGCGGTCGTGATCAGTGTGCTGCTCGGGTTCGGCCTGGCCCCGCTGGTGAAGATTCTCCAGTCGACGGGGAACTGACATGCCATTCAATAAGGACATGAAATGACGAATATGCAGGACAAGAAACTCTGGGGTGGGCGGTTCGCGGAGGCGACGGACGGGCTGGTCGAGCTGTTCAACGCGTCGGTGGGCTTCGATCAGCGCCTTGCCGAGCAGGACATTCGTGGCTCTCTGGCGCACGTGGCGATGCTCGGGCAGGTCGGGATTCTGACCGCCGACGAGGTCACTCAGATCACCGATGGACTGAACGCCGTGCTGGCGGACATCCGCGCGGGGAATTTCGAGTGGCGCCTGGACCGCGAGGACGTTCACATGAATGTCGAGGCGGCCCTGCGTGACCGGATCGGGCCGGTGGCCGGGAAGTTGCACACGGCCCGCTCGCGGAACGATCAGGTGGCGGTGGATTTCCGTCTGTTCACGAAGGAAGCCGCGCTGGATCTGGCCGATAAGACCCGCGCCCTGCGCGTGGTGATGCTCGCGGAAGCCGAGAAGCACCTGGAGGCCGGGGTGATCCTGCCGGGGTACACGCACCTGCAGGTGGCGCAGCCGATCCTGCTGAGTCACTGGTTCATGGCGTACGTGGCGATGCTGGAACGCGACGAGGGCCGCTTCCGGGACGCGGCCGAGCGGATGGACGAGTCGCCGCTGGGTTCGTCGGCGCTGGCGGGCACGCCCTGGCCGATCGACCGGCACGCGACGGCGGCGGCGCTGGGCTTCGCACGCCCGACCGCGAACAGTCTGGATGGGGTGGGCAGCCGGGACTTCGCGCTGGAGTTCCTGAGTGCCTGCGCGATCCTGTCGGCGCACCTGTCGCGCCTCAGTGAGGAACTGATCCTGTACTCGACGTTCGAGTTCGGCTTCATCACCCTGCCGGACAGTCACACCACGGGATCGTCGATCATGCCGCAGAAGAAGAACCCGGACGTGTCCGAACTGGCGCGCGGCAAGGCGGGCCGCGTGTTCGGGAACCTGATGGGCCTGCTGACGGTCGTGAAGGGCACGCCGCTGGCATACAACAAGGACCTTCAGGAGGACAAGGAGGGCGTGTTCGACTCCTACGACACCCTCAGCATCGTGCTGCGCCTGTACGCCGAGATGATGCCCAAGACCGTCTGGCACGCCGACGTGACGGGGGCGGCCGCCGCGCGCGGCTACTCCACCGCGACCGACGTGGCGGACTTCCTGGCCCGCCAGGGCGTTCCGTTCCGCGAGGCGCACGAGGTCGTGGGCGGACTGGTCGGCGTGGCCAGCCGCAGCGGGCGGCAGCTGTGGGACCTCACCGATGAGGAACTGCGCGCCGCGCATCCCCTGCTGAACGCGGAGGTCGCTCAGTCCCTGACGGTCGAGGAGAGCGTCCGTGGCCGCGCCAGTTTCGGCGGGACCGCGCCGGACCGCGTGCGGGAAGCCATTCAGAATGCCCGTCAGGGGCTGGACCGCCCATGACGCACGCGTCCCTTCCGTCTGCCCTTCCCCTCAAGGAGTTCCCCATGACCCTGTCCGACATGCACGTCAAACTCCGTCAGGCCGCCCCGGCGGACCTGCCGGTCATTCTCGACCTGCTGACCCGCTGCGGGCTGCACACGACCAGCGTCACGCCGCAGGCCGGCACGTACTGGATCGCGGACCTGGACGGCGTTCCCGGCGGCTGCATCGGCCTGGAGCACGGCGAGGGCGTCAGTCTGATCCGTTCGACGGCGGTGCTGCCGGAGGCGCGCGCGCAGGGCCTGGGCCGGGCGTTGGTCCGCTCGGCCCTGACGCACGCGACGCTGCGCGGCGACCGGAGCGTGTACCTGTTCAGCGAGGAGGCCGGGGATTACTGGCGGCGTTTCGGGTTCGTGCCGGTCACGGCCGACGAGATCTCCGCGGCTTTGCCGGACGCGCCGCAGGTGGTCAGTGGCCTGTGCAACGGCTGGATCGGCGGCGAGCAGGCGTGGCGTCTGGACGTGCAGCCGCTGGCCGGGCAGCCGGGCGCGGCGGGCGAGGCGGCGCGGGGGTGAACGGGAACTGGCAGTGCTTCCACGCGGGCATGCGCTATGCTGTCGCCACGCAAAACCTGTGTCGACCTGCGGTCACCGTGACCGCCGAGCTTACTTTCACCGAAGGAGCACCGCATGACCGATTCCAGCGTTCAGATCCGCATGGCCAGCCCCGCCGACCGGGACACCGTCACCCGCGTCTTTCACGAGTCGGGCCTGGATACCGACGCCACGCTGGCGGACGGCACGACCTACTGGGTGATGGAACGGGGTGGGCAGCCGGTCGGAGCGATCGGCCTGGAGCACGGCGAGGGAGCCTCGCTGCTGCGCGGCGCGGCCGTGCTGCCCGAAGCGCGCGGCGGTGGCCTGGGCCGCCGGCTGGTCATGAGTGCCGTGGAGTACGCGCAGGGACGCGGGGACCGCGCCATCTACATGTTCAGCAAGGGCGGCGACTGGGGCACCTTCGGCTTCCAGCAGGTGCCGCTGGCCGTCGTGATGGGCGACGTGCCGGACGCCCCGCAGGTGCAGGCGTACCGCGCGCGTGGGGACCGTCCCGGCGGCACCACCTGGATGCGCACCCTGGGATAAGGGCTGTCAGCTGTGGGGTGTGGGGTGCAGGTCTGTTCCCACTTTCCACTTCCCACTCCCCACGACCGCCCCTGGGGGGCCGCGCGTGACACTGGCCCTGGAGTCCATCGCCGTGCCGGACATTCACCCGGACGCGCCCCTGGTGACCCGCAAGGCGCGACTGTCGGACATCGACGCCATTCACGAGCTGATCGGGTACTGGGCGGCGCGCGGACTGATGCTGGTCCGCTCGCGCGCCCTGCTGGCCGAGACCATCCGGGATTTCCATCTGGTGCTGGCCGACGCGCACGAGGGGCGGCCCGCCGGTCTGGCGGGCGTGTGCGGCCTGCACATGCTCGCCCCGGACCTCGCGGAGGTGCGCGGACTGGCGATTCACCCGAACATGCAGGGGCGCGGGCTGGGCCGTGACCTCGTGGCCGCGTGCGAACGCGAGGCCCGCGAGATCGACCTGCCGGCCCTGTTCGCCTGGACGTACCAGCAGGGGTTCTTCGAGAAGTGCGGCTTCAGGCGCATCGACAAGACGAACCTGCACCCGAAAGTCTGGAGCGAGTGCCAGCGCTGCGCGTTCTTCGAGAACTGCAACGAGATCGCCATGTACCGGGAGTTGCGGTGAGCGGGCGCCGGGCGTCCGGACTGTGCGGCGGGTCATCCGCTGAAGTGCTGACGCGCTCCGGGCCTGTGGCCTCTACGATGAAGTTCATGAAACCCATGCACGCTGCCGCTGCCCTCACCTTCGCCCTCGCTGCCACGGCCTCCGCGCAGGGAGCCTCTGCCCAGGGACCGCTGACGGCGCACCTGCCGGCCGGGGCGCTCCTGACCCTCGAGACGAAGGGCGCCGCCCCGGCCTTCGACCGCCTGACCGGCGTGATCGGCAGTGTGCTGGACGGCGCGGCCGAAGCGGGCGGTGAGGAAATGGAAGCCTCGGGGGCGATGCTGCGCGGGTTCAGCGGCGTCCTCGCCGACTCGGTGGGACGCGAGGGCGTGGCGGGCGTGTTCACGGTGCAGGGCAAGGGCGGCACCTTCACGCCGGCGCTGCTGGCCGTGGCGCGCACGGGGGACCTGTCCGCCGAAATGTTCTCGTCGTTCATCCCGAAGAAGAAGGGCGCGCGGGTCGGTGCGTACCCCTTCGTGCGCAGCGGGGATCTGTTCGCCGGGCAGGCGAACGGACTGGTGTACCTGTCGAGCGACAAGGCGCTGCTGATGTCGTACCTGGGCCGCCTGAGCGGGAAGGCCGCGCCGACCCTGGCGACCTCCGCGCCGTACGCGCAGGCGACCCGCGCGGCCGGGCCGGTGCAGCTGGGCGCGTACCTGAACTTCTCGGCCACCGCCAAGGTGATCCGCGGGCAGTTCTCGCAGTTCATGCTGCCGCGCCTGCTGTCGCCGGTCGTGGACGCCCTGGATACCCTGGGGCAGGTGGCGGGCGGCCTGACCACCACCGACGCCGGCCTGAGCACGGTATCCGCGCAGGTCGTGAACACGGCCGGGAAGGACCGCCCGCTGGCGCGCCTGCTGACCCACACCACCGACTTTGGCGTGCAGGACATCATTCCGGCCGACGTGGAAGGCGTGCAGGCGACCGCCTGCGCGCCCGAATCGAACGCCTACGCGGCCCGCTGGCTGACCCGCCTGGACCTGTTCGAGCCGTTCGGGTTCCTGACCGACAGTCAACTGGCCAGTCACCTGGAACGCTCCGGGCAGTACCTGGGCAGCGAGTGCGCGCAGGTCACGCTGTCCGGCGGTCTGCTCGCCAGCCTGGACCAGTCGGACCCGCTGGCGGCCCTGGCGACCGCCGTCACGTACCAGAGCGTGCGGGACCGCGCGGCCGCCGAGGCGCACCTGCCCGAGTACGCCCAGAGCGTGAACGAGGCCCTGGCCGGCCTGCGCGGCACCCTGAAAGGCACGCTGGGCGACCTGATGAAGGGCGACATGGCCGGCATGGACGAGGACGGCGTGGCCGCCATGATGGCCGCCGGGTCCTTCGAACAGATCGACGAGCTGCTGGCCGGCCTGAAGATGGTGTACGCCTTCGAGGGCGACTACCTGATCACCGCCTTCAGCGAGGAGGCCCTCCAGGCCGCGCTGGCAGGCAAGGACGCGCCGCTCGCGCAGGACCCGGCGTTCCAGGCGGCGGGCCTGACCCTGACCGGCAGTGGCGGCTGGGGCTACCAGCCTGACCTGGCTGACCTGGGCGGCGACGACCTGATGGGCAGTCTGCCGGCCGAATTCGAAGAGATGGACATGGAAGAGACGCTCGGCCCGGTGATGGACGCCATGGCCGGGCTGATCAACCGCTATGACGGCATGACCTCACAGCGCAGCGTCGAGGGGAATGTCATCATCGGCAAGGCGAACGTGAAGTACCGCTGGTAATTCCCCGCCTGTCGGGGGAGAGGAGCGGGAACTCTGCGTGCGCCGGGCCATGAAACGCGTCCGGAGAGGCGCGAATGGGGAGGAACGAACATGATCAGGAAAGAGCGGGCCATTCTGGCCCTGGAAGACGGCACGGTGTACCGCGGGTACGCCTTCGGGCACCGCGGCGAGACCGTCGGCGAGGTCGTGTTCAACACCTCCATGACCGGGTACCAGGAGATCATGACCGATCCCTCGTACAACGGGCAGATCGTGACCATCACGTACCCGCACGTCGGGAATTACGGCGTGGCGATCTACGACATGGAAAGCAACAAGCCGTACGTGCGGGGCTTCATCTCGCGTGAATTCAGTGCCGAGTACTCGAACTACCGCGCGCAGCAGTCGCTGGAATCGTTCATGCAGCAGTACGGCGTCGTGAGCATCCAGGGCATCGACACGCGCGCGCTGGTGCGCCGCCTGCGCACGGGCGGCGTGGTCAAGGGCGTGATCGCGCACCGGTCTTTCACGCACCCGGAAGATCCGTACGGCGAGTTCACGCCTGCCGAGGAGCAGGTGTACGTCAGCCGCGCCCTGGGGCATCAGGACATCGACGGGCACGACATGACCCGCGAGGTCACGACCGCGCTGCCCTACGCCTTCCCGACGCTGCGGCACGGCAAGCGCGTGGTCCTGATGGACTTCGGGATCAAGCACACCATCATCGAGCGGCTGGCCGAGGTGGGCATCGAGCCCATCGTGGTGCCCGCCCACACCACCCCGGCGCAGATCATGGCGCTGCAACCGCACGGCCTGTTCCTGAGTAACGGCCCCGGCGATCCCGCGCCGCTGGAGTACGCGCACAAGACCGCCTGGGAACTGATGGGGCTGCTGCCCACCTTCGGCATCTGCCTGGGCCACCAGATCCTGGGGCTGGCAGCGGGCGGCCGGACCTTCAAGATGAAGTTCGGTCACCGCGGCGGTAACCAGCCCGTGAAGAATCTGTTAACGGGAAATGTGGAGATCACGTCCCAGAACCACGGGTACGCGGTGGACATCGATTCGATCCCGAACGGGGCCTTCGTGGCCACCCACGTGAACCTGAACGACGGTACGCTGGAAGGCATGGCGCACTCGCGCTACCCGGTGTTTTCGGTGCAGTACCACCCGGAGGCCAGCCCCGGCCCGCACGACAGCCGCTACCTGTTCGACCGCTTCATCGAGGAGATCGACGCCTTCGATGGGGGCAGCGGTACCCCCATTGCCAAAGCGAATTCTGGCCGTCTGGGGGTTTGACAACAGAGATTAATGACTTGATGATGGGCAGGAGCGGAAGGTGAGAAATTTCATAGTGACGCTTGGGTCAGTCGGAAGACTGTCAGAGTTCCACCCTCACCCCCACCGCTCGTCAGTTCGGCCCCCCGCCGTAGGGTGGCCCCCCTGATCAATCAGCTGTTCCGGAGCTATGAACCACCTGGCGCAAACGGGCGCCTTGCCAGGTGTGGAGCGAGTGGCGCGACCGACAGAACGGAGGACATAGTCCCCCTGCTGTCGGTCTTTTTTTGTCCCGGAGGTCACCCTGAAACGCATCCTTCTCCCCCTCCTCCTGCTGGCCACGGCCGCCGCCCAGACCAGCACGGTGCAGCAGAACGTCAAGTTCACGCTGAACCAGGACCTCGTCAAACGGACGGTCACGAACGGGAAGACCGCCGAAACCATCGTCGAGAACCCCAAGACCGTCCTGCCCGGTGACCTGCTGCGCGAACAGGTGACGCTCGTGAACACCTCGGGCCGCCGCACCGGACAGCTGCTCGTGAACGTGCCGGTTCCCAAGGGCACCGAGTTCCTCGAGTTGACCACCCCGAACACCGACCGCTGGAAGGTGCAGTACAGCATCGACGGCGGCAAGGCCTACAGCGTGTCCCCCACCCGCACCGTGACCGTCACCGAAAACGGCCGGACGGTGACCCGGCAGGTCGCCGCGCCCCTGAGCGCCTACACCAACGTGCGCTGGACCGTCACCAGCATGAACCCGGACGAATCGCTGAAGCTCAGTTTCCGCGTCAAAGTCAAATAATCCCCCCCCACACCGATCCATGCGCTCATAAGGAGAACACATGAAGAATTCCTGGAAGTTTGCCGCACTGCTCGCCGCGCTCGCCGCCGGCTCCGCCTCCGCCGCCGGTACCGCCGCCGGTACCGTCATCACCAACACCGCCGAGATCGTCTTCACCCCCGAAGGCAGCACCACCCCCAACCCGCCCATCCCCTCGAACCCGGTCACCACGACCGTCCTGCCGGTCCCCAGCTTCACCATCGTCATCAACGACGGCAGCCCCGACCGCCTGACCCCGGACTACACCAAGCCCGGCCAGACCGCCACCGCCAAACCCGGCGACACCGTGGTCTTCCCGTACACGCTGACCAACACCGGCAACGTCCCCAACGAGACCTACGCCCTGACGAACACCCCGGACCCCACGGGCACCGTCAAGACCCCCGAGAACATCCGCTTCTACCCGGTCAGCGCCGACACCAACAACGACGGCACCCTGAGCCCCGCCGAGATCGCCGCCGCCACGCCCATCACCAGCATCTCCGGCGTGAACCAGGACAAGGAAGTCAAGTTCTTCCAGGTGTACACCATCCCGGCCGCCGCCACCAGCGCCGACAAGTTCGGTGCTGACCCCACGGGCGACCGCCAGGACAACCCGGCCTTCAACAACGACCCGGCCGTGCCCCGCGACGCCAACAACTCCAACGTCACCACCGTGGACCGCAAGGACGCCACCGTCATCGGCCCGAAGAACGACCCGGACGGCAACGGCAACCCCCTCACCGCCCCCTACCAGAGCAACGACACCACCCCGGTGACCATCACCCCCAGCGCCGCTGACACCCAGACCGCGCAGGCCACGACCACCACCACCGTCGTCACCTTCACGAACACCGTCCTGAACCCTGGCAACCGCCCCGACGTGTTCGAGATCACCGCCGGCCAGGCCGGCTTCCCGGCCGGCACCACCGTCGAACTGCTCAAGCCCGACGGCTCCCCCCTGACCGACACCGACGGCGACGGCGTGCCCGACGTGGGCAGCCTGATCCCCGGCCAGACCGCCGACGTGCTCGTGCGCGTCACCTTCCCGGCCGGCAGCGCCCCCACGACCCCCGGCACCCAGCCGACCGTGACGGTCACCACCACCAGCAGCAACGACACCACCAAGAAGGACACCACCAAGGACATCGTGAACCTGCCCGGCCTGTCCTTCGGGAACCCCACCCCCACCCCCGGCGGTGACCCCACCCTCCCCGGTACCCCCGAAGCAGGCACCCCCGGCAGCCCCACCAAGCCGCTGGACCCCGCGACTTGCACCACCACCGCCGGTACGCTGCGCTCGACCATCGCCATGGAGATCGCCAACCTGGGCAGCGCGCCCGACACCTTCGATGTGAGCGGCGTGGCCCCCATCAAGCTGGTCGGCGGCACCACCCAGAACGTTCCCGTGCAGTACTTCGTGGACGCCAACGGCAACAAGGCCCTGGACGCCGGTGAAGTCGCCCTGGCCGACACCAACGGCAACGGCACGGCCGACACCGGCGCGCTGGCCCCCGGCGCCGAACTGAAACTGATCGCCGTGGTCGACGTGCCCTGCTCCGCCGCCGCGCAGACCATCACCCTGAACCAGACCGCCAAGTCCCCCACGACTGGTGTAACGGTCACCGACAAGAACGACACCATCATTGTCACCTCGATCCCAGTCGCTGCGCCCGTGAAGACCGTTGACAAGGCCGAAGCCAAACCCGGCGAGAAGCTGACCTACACCATCATCGGTAAGAACACCAGCAACGCCAACGTGACCAAGGCCTTCATCAAGGACACCCTGCCCGCCAACACCACCTACGTGAGCTTCACGGCCGTCAGCAGCGCCACCGGCCCCATCCTGTACTCGACCAACGGCACCACCTGGAGCGCCGCGCCCATCGCCGCTCCCCAGGCGGACGGCGTGACCGTGTACGCCGGCGTGGACACCAACGGCAACGGCACCATCGACACCGGCGACATCCTGGCTCCCGGCCAGACCATCACCGGCACCTTCACCGTCACGGTGAAGTAAGGCCCGCAGGCGCGCCCGGCCCCGCAGTGCGGCGGCGGGGCGCGCCTCCCCCCACGGGGGAGTTCCACTTTTTCCCCGACTCCCTCACCCCCTTCCCTCACAACAAGAGAAGCTGTTTTCATTTATCAGGACACCCTTCGGGAGGCAACGTGCGAAAACCCTCTGTGCTCCACACGCTGACAGCGCTGATTCTGACCCTGGTCGGACCGGCGTACGCGGCGGGCACGCCAGCCGGCACCGTGATCCAGAACTCCGCCGTTCTGGAATTCACGCCGGAAGGCGGCCCGCCCACATCCATTCCCACCCCGCCTGTCGAGACGACCGTCACGGCCGTATGCGCCGCCAGCGTCCTGCCCAACGGCACGGTCGCCGCGCCGGGACAGAGCTTCGACCTGCTGCCCGGCGAGAGTGCGGTCCTGCGCTACGTGGTGGGCAACAGCGGCAACGCCGGCAACACCCTGAACCTGCGCGTCAGCGACGCCGACTCGCAGTTCACGCCCGGCACCCTCACCATTCACGAGGACCTGAACGGCAACGGTCAGATCGACGCGAACGAGCCGGCCATCACGGCCCTCAGGCTGGCCGCCGACGAGACGCGCCCGGTCCTGGTGCGTGTCACGACCGCCGCCGCCAACCGCGGCAGTGCGTACCTGAACCTGATCGCCGACTGCGCCACGAACACCAGTGGCCGCCCCGGCGAGACCGACGACGACAACGTCGCTCGCGTGCGCGTGGGCGAACCGCCGGCCCTGACGCTCGGCAAGACCTTCACGCCCGCCGTGATCCGCCCCGGCCAGGACACCCTGGTGACCCTCACGGCCCGCAACACCGGCCAGGGCGCCTCGCGGCCCGTGACCGTCACGGACTTCCTGAACACCCCCGACATGCGCGACTTCGTGTTCCGCAGCGCCAGCGCCGCCCTGACGGGGGGCGGCGTGATCGAGTACAGCGCCGACGGCAGCAGCTGGTCCGCCAGCGAGACCGCCCCGGTCCGCGCCGTCCGTGCCCGCGCCGACAGCCTCGCGCCCGGCGAGACCCTGACCCTGACCTTCCGCCTGACCGCGCCCGACACCGACCTCGGCACCCGCCGCAACGTCGCGCAGCTGCGCAGCAGCGACGTGAGCGTGGACGCCCCGGCCGACGTGACCGTGCGCTACACGCCCAGCATCGCCCTCGGGCCGATCAGCAACCCCGAAGCGCTGCCCGGCGGTGAACTCAGCGCCGACGACAAACAGGTGCGTCAGAACGCCCTGATCGGCCAGGAAGTCTGCTTCCCCCACACCGTCAAGAACCTCGGGGACCGCCCGGACACCATCACCATCACGGGTCGGATCGCCATCGGCGAGGGCACCATCCGCTTCACCGAGCGTGACGGCACGCCCATCACCGAACCGTTCCTCGTGCCGGACCTCGCGCCGCAGGGCACCCGTGACTTCAACGCCTGCTACGTCACCACCCGCAGCGGCAACAGCAGCGCCGCCGAGGACCTGCGCGCCGAACTGACCGCCCGCAGCAGCCGGGGCGCGGCCGACAACCTGACGGTCGACTGCATCCTGAGCGTCTCGCCCAACCTGCTGGCCCCGGTCAAGACCGGCGACGCCGGCGAGGGCCTCGTCGCGCCGGGACAGGTCATCACCTACACCCTGCGCTTCCAGAACCTGCAGAACTTCCCGCTGACGAACGTGGTCGTGCGCGACAACCTGCGCCGCCTGCAGATCCTGAACGCCGCCGGACAGGTCACGCGCACCGACAGCCTGGAATTCGTCTCGGCCGACCAGGGCGGCCTGCTCGAAGGCGACGAGGTCGTGTGGCGCTTCGCGCGCCTGAACCCCGGCGACAGCATCAGCCTGACCCTCCGGGGCCGCATCCCGGCCACCACCCCCGACGGCGCGCGCATGGTGAACACCTTCACCGTCAGCAGCAGCGAGGTGCCGGAACCCACCCCCTCGAACGAGGTCGTGAACGGCGTGTTCGACGCCGCCAACCTGACGCTCGTCAAGAGCAGCAGTCCCGCCACCGTCGCCTACGGCCAGACCATCACCTACACCTTCACCGTCACCAACCGCAGCGCCACCGCCGCCCTGCAGGAAATCAGGGTCACGGACAACCTGCCGACCGGCCTGAACTACGTCAGCGGCAGCAGCCGCCTGAACGGCGCCGAGATCCTCCCGACCGTCACGGGCCGCGAGTACGTGTGGCGGATTCCCGGCCTGGCTCCGGGCGCGGTCGCCGTGATCACCTTCGACGCCATCGTCACGCCCGACGCCGGCACGCAGATCCGCAACAGCGCCGTCGCCACCGCCATCAGCAACGACGGCCAGACCCAGACGCCGCCCAGCAGCGCCCTGAACGCCATCGACCCGCTGATCTTCGGCCGCAACACCGCCGATCTGGTCGGGTACGTGTTCCTGGACGTGAACCGCAACGGCGTGTACGACCGCGGCACCGACATTCCCTGCCAGAACGCCCGCGTGATCCTGGCCGGCGGCCGCACCGCCCTGACCGACGCCGAGGGCCGCTACCACTTCCGCAACCTGACCGAAGGCACGGCCGCGCTGCGCCTGGACCCCAACTCGGTCGCCGCGCAGAACATCAGCGTCCCGCAGGACGCCGGCCGCCCCGGCAGCCGCCTCGTGTTCGTGCGCAACCTGACCAGCGTGGACTTCCCGCTGGCCCCCCAGGCCGGTGACATCGCCGTGATCCGCGACACCAGCCTGCGCGTGACCAGCACCCTGCCCGGCCAGCCCGAACGCAGCCTGCTGATCCGCAAGTCGCTGTTCATGACCGACGAACCCGGCGAGTACCGCGTGCAGCTGATTCTCAGCGCGGGCGCGGACCTCAGTGGCGTGACCCTGACCGATCCGCTGCCGCAGGGCGCCACCCTGATTGACGGCCAGAACGTCCTGACTTACGACACGCTTGCCAGCGGAGAACGCGCGGTGACCTACCGCTTCCGCTGGGCAGGCGACCCTAAAGGCGCCGTCACCGACCCGACGGCCAGCTGGAGGTACTGAGTGAAACGCGCCATCACCACCCTGACGGCGGCACTCCTCGGCTCGGCAGCAGCGCAGGAAATCGCCACGTCCCTCCCCCTGACCTCCGTCGGCAACAAGCTGATGTGGACGGTCGGAGACCAGGACCTGAGACTGATCGTGGGGCTCAGCTCCCGCGTGCAGCTCGACGTGTACGGCGCTCAGTTCGACCCGCAGGACTACCGCAGCGACGATTACTACGGAGACGAGAACTACTCCACCGAACGCCCCAAGGCCCCGGTCAGCTCGACGTTCACCCTGGTGAACGCCGACGGTCAGGTCGTGCGTGAACAGAACTTCGGCGTGGGCGCCCAGGACTGGCAGACCTTCCTGAACGACGACCTGCCCGCCGGCACCTACACCCTGAAAGTCCGCACCGACGGCAACGGCAAGAACACCTTCGCGTTCCGCCTGAACTCCATCAGCGCGGCCGTCGAGGCCGACCACCTGAACGTCACCATCCGCAGCAACGACTGGGTGCCCGCCCTGAACGTCGCCAACCCCGGCGGCCCCATGGGCATCCGCATGTACGACGGCGACGGGCCGGGCGAACTGGAAGCCGAACTGCGCGACGCGCAGGGCAACGCCTACCCGGTCAAGGTCAGCGGTCAGCTGCAGTGGGACGACATCAAGGTGCCGGAAGCCGCCGGAAACTACACCCTGTACCTGCGTCAGCCGAAAGACACGTACCAGTACTCCAACTCGGTCGGGTTCGAACTCACGACCGGCCCCATCAAGATCGTCACGGCCGACACCACCGGCCGCCTGGAAATCCGCGCCGAACTGGTCCTGCCCGACGAGACGCTGCCCACCCAGGCGAACGTCACGGTCGGCGAGCAGACCTACGACGTGCGCGGCGCGGCCGGACCCTTCACGGTGCCCGTCAAGGAGTACCCGGTGACGGCCGAGCCGATCAAGGGCGCCGAGGTCACGCTGAACGCCCCGGCCGTCACGGTCGTCAAGCAGCAGACCGCCCGCGTGGACGTGCAGGTCAAACCCAGCGTGAACCTGAACTTCGTGGCCGACAGGCCCGAAGTGTGCGTGGGCGACGTGGTCACCTTCACCGCGCGCGCCACCACCGAGTTCGAACGGCAGACCCTGCCCGCCAACCTGCGCGTGAAGCTGCCCGAGGGCTTCACGGCCGCCGGTGAGACGACCGTCACGGCCCGCGTGGACGCCGCCAACCCCGGCGTGCTGACCTTCGAGGCGAAGGCCGAGGCGGCCGGGAGCGGCACCTTCACCGCCACCCTGGCCCCCTGGAACCAGACGCAGGACCTGAAGGTGCAGGTCCTGCCGACCGCCACGCAGATCGAACTGCGCCGCGCGCCGCTGCCCGACACGCTGGCCGGCGAGACCGTCACGGTCACCCTGACCCTGAAGAACACCAGCGGCGTGCCCGCCCCGTACACCCTGACCGACGCGCCCGGCGAGACCCTGGAAGCGCTGGACCCCACCAGCTTCAGCGGCGAACTGCAACCCGGCGAGGAAAAGACCCTCAGCTACCGCGCCCGCGTCAGGGGTGACGGCGGCGCGCAGGGCCAGCTGAACGCCACCCTGAGCAGCAACTGCGCCAGCCAGCAGGTCGTGACTGGCGTGCAGACGGTGCAGACCCCGCCGCCGCCCGCCCCGACCCCGGTCGTGTCGGTCACGCGCGAAAGCAACGTCCGCATTCCCTTCGACGTGCCCAGCACCAAGAACGCCAACCAGGTCATCGTGGCGCACCAGCCGCCCGCCGGGGCCACCTACGTGCCCGGCAGCAGCCAGCTGAGCGGCCGGCCCATCGCCGACCCGCAGGCCGGACCCAGCGGCCGCTACTACTGGACCACGCCCGGCGCGGCGCGCGGCGTCCTGACCTACCGGGTCACGCACGAGGGCAACCTCCCGGCCCTCAGCAGCCCCACCCTGGTCGGCCGGTACGCCGGCGGCGTCCTGAACGTCCTCGTCGGCGACGGCAACCTCGACGACCTGAACAACCTGAGCGGCGTCACGGCCCCCGCCGCCGCCCCCGAGAACGCCGGCGCGCTGAAGCTCCCGCTGGACGGCACGGTGTACCGCGAACGCGACCGCATCACCGTCGCGGTGGAAAGCCCGGCCGACAGCGCCGCGCTGCCCAGCGTGAACGGCGTGCCCGTGGACCCCGCCACCCTGGGCCGCAAGAGCGTGGACGCCGCCACCGGCACCCAGCGCCAGGAGTTCTACGGCCTGCCGCTGCGTACCGGCGAGAACACCGTCACCTTCGGCGACCAGACGGTGCGCGTGTTCCTGGCCGGCACCCCGGTCCGCGCGGACCTGAAGGCCCAGCAGCTGATCGCCGACGGCGTGACGCCCATCCGCATCGCCGTGCGCCTGACCGACGCGGCCGGCCTGACCACCGCCAGCAGCAACGTGACGGTGCAGACCAGTCTGGAACCCACCCAGGGCGACGCCCGCCCGCGCGTGGGCAGCTACCAGGTGAAACTGGTGGACGGCGAGGGCGTGCTGGAACTCGAGCCGCTGTCGGCCCCCACCCGCTTCGACGTGCGCCTGCTGCTCGGCGATAAGGTCGTGACCCGCTCCTTCGAGGCGCTCCCCAGCAAGACCCGCGTCGGCATCGGCATGGTCAGCCTCGGCGCGATCCTCCAGAGCGGCGGCACCGCCGCCGGCGAGGCGCGTGGCCAGGCCTACCTGGAAACGCCGGTCGGGGACGGCAAGCTGTACGTCGCGGCCAGCGGCGCCGTGAACGCCGACCGCAGCGCCGCCGGCGTGACCAGCGTCACGCAGGACCGCACGCAGGGCCTCCCGACCAGCAGCCCGCTCGACCGTTACCCGAACATGGGCGACAGCAGCAGCGAGAGCTTCCCGCTGCAGGGCATCGACCCGGTCGCTGTGCGTTACGAGCACCCGGCCTTCAACGTGCAGTACCGTCAGGCGCCACTGCCCGTCGACGTGTTCAACCTGGGCATCACGCCCACCGCCCTGAGCGGCTTCACGCGCAGCAACCCGCAGGTGTCGGGCTTCGTGGCGGCGCTGCCCGGCGACCTGGTGCGCCGCACCCTGGACGCCCCCGGCACCCGCGTCCTGACCCTGCCCGACAGCGGCCTGCAACCCGACAGCGAGACGGTGGAACTCGTGACCACCGACCCGCGCACCGGCGAGCAGAGTGTCCGCACGCTGGCCCGCCTGACCGATTACACCCTGGACGCCAGCGCCGGCGTGCTGTACTTCCAGCGGCCGGTGGATCTGGTGGACAGCGAGGGCCGCGACCAGCAGGTGCGCCTCAGCTACCGCCTGAACGATCCGCTGGGCGCCCGCACCCTGGCCTGGGGCGTGCAGGGCACCTACCGTGTCAGCGACGCCCTGAGCGCCTCGGCGGCCGCCGTGCAGCTCGACGGCGTGACCAGCGTGGGCGTCCGCGCCCGCTACCGCGCCGACCAGAGCCGCGCGGACCTGCTCACCGCGTACGCCGGTGGGGGCGTCCTCGTGGATGCCGGCGCCAGCCTGACCGGCGAGCGCCTGGGCGTGAACGCCAGCCTGCACTACCAGGGCGAGGACTACCGCGGCCTGAACGCCTCGGCGGCCGGTCTGGGCGTCACGGCCGACGCCAGCTACAAACTCACGGACCGCCTGTCCGTCGCGGCGGCCGCTGCCTACAGCAGCACGCCCGGCACGGACGGCGCGGCCGGCACCAGCGGTGGGCGCGCCGACCTGAAGGGTCTGTACAGCTTCTCGCCGTTCACGCTCGGGGCGGGCATCCGCGCCGGGTTCGGAGACGAGCAGGGCGTGGCCGGTCTGCTCAGCGCCGCCTACACCCAGGGCGGCCTGAGCGTCAGCGCCGAGCACGCCCAGGCCCTGAGCGGCACGCAGGACAGCACCACCACCCTCAAGGCCAGCGTTCCCGTCGCCGAGAACGTCACCCTGACCGCCCGCGACGACATCAACTGGGCCGAGGGCCACCGCGCCAGCCTGGGCCTGCAGTCCCGCCTGGGCATGACCAACCTGAACGTCCACTACGACCTGCCCGGCGCGGACGGCTGGGGCAACCGCGCCCGCTTCGGCGCGGACACCGCCCTGCCCCTGAACGACACCACCAGCCTCGGCGTCAACGGCAGTTACGTGCTGGACCTCGACGGCAACGCCGAGAACACCAGCGGCTGGAACGCCGGCGTGGCCCTGCGCTACAAGACCGACCGCCTCAGCGGCACGCTCGCCGCCGACGCCACCTCCACCGGCGGGACCACTGCCGGCGGGAACTTCAGCGTGGCCCTCAAGGGCGGCGCCAGCTACCGCCTGAACGAACAGCTGACCCTCAGCGCCGACGGCACCCAGGTGTTCGGCGCCAGCAGCGGCAGCAACTACGCCGCGTCGGCCGCGCTGCGCGCCGGGCAGTGGCAGGGTCTGGCGTACCTGCGCTACCGCGACGGCGCGCTGGCCGGCAACACCCCGGAACTGATCGGAGAGGCGAACGTGGAATACCACGTCCCGCGTTACGCCGTGCGCGCCGGAATCGCCGGCCGCAGCCTGCTCGACCAGCCGGGCAGCGCCACGTACCAGGGGTCGGTCAGCGGCACGTACTACCTGACCGAGCAGTTCGGTCTGGGCCTCGCCGCGCGCGGGCTGATCCAGCCGGCCACCGGCTCCAGCCTGCTGAGCCTGGGCCTGGAAGGCAGCTACCGCGCGCTGCCCGGCACCTGGGTCACGCTGGGCTACAACCCGGTCGGCTTCCAGGGCATCGGCACGAACATCTACACGCGCCAGGGCCTGTACCTACGTCTGGACCTGATGCTCGACGACGGCCAGCCGAACGGCCCGAACCTGAGCGCACCGACCTCGCCTCCCTTACCCGAAGAGCCCGCGACCGGGGGAGGGGACTGATATGGGATACCGCATGCCTGCCCTGCTGACACTGCTGAAACGCGCCACCGCCGCCGCCGCCGCCCTGATCGTCGCCGGGAGCGTGGCCGGCGCGACCGGAACCACCGCCGGCACCTGCACGGCCACGACCCCGTGGACCGAGACCTTCGACACGAACACCACCCGCACCGTCATCAGGAACCACGCGTACACCACCTCGGTGAACACGGTCACGGCCACCGCCGGCAAGTACACCTTCTGGAACAGCATCGACCACACCGGCAACGGCGGGCACGCGCTGTACCTGAACGTCACCACCGCCAGCGCCGCCCCGATCCTGCTGTACGAGCAGACCGTCAACGTGCCAGCCGGCTCGGACCTGTCCTACCGGCATTACGCCCGCACGCACCAGACGTCGCCCTCGCGCCTGCGCTACACCCTCACCGAGACCGCCAGCGGCGCGACGCTGGCCACCCGTGACGGCAACACCCTGACCACCGGCTACACCCAGGAGACCCTGCCGACCGTCCGCTCGAACGTCACCCAGGTCACCCTGCGTATCTACAGCCTGAACAGGGGGGTCAGCGGCGACGCGAACGTCCTGAAACTCGACGACCTGAAACTCAGCTGCCCGGTGCCCGCCAAACCCAGCCTGACCATCACCAAGACCGGCAACGGCCCCTGGACGGCCGGGCAGAGCGGCGCCACCTACACCCTGAGCGTCAAGAACGTCGGCACCAGCGCGACCAGCGGCGCGGTCACGGTCAGGGACCTGCTGCCCAGCGGCATCACCGCGCCCGCCAGCTTCACGTCCGGCAGCTGGAGCTGCACGACCAGCGGTCAGACCGTCACCTGCACCGGCACGCCCAACCTGGGGGTCGGCAGCAGCTCGTTCACGCTGCCCGTGCAGGTGCAGAGCGGCGCGCCCGCCAGCGTCACCAACCGCGCCAGTGTCGGTGGCGGCGGCGACCCCGACCCCATCCCCGACCCGGCCGGCTGCACGACCACCGGCGGCCAGTGCGCCGTGTACACCACGACCGTCACCACCCCGCCCCCCGCGCCCGTCACCGGCGTGTGCAGCGCCGCGACTCCCTTCGTTCAGAGCTTCAACGTCGGCGGCGCCAGCGGCGAGGTCCGCAACCACGACTACCGCAGCGACGCGGGCGTCGTGCAAGCCACGGACGGCACCTACACCCTCTGGAAGGACATCGACCGTACCGGCAACGGCGGCTTCGCGCTGTTCATGAACATCCGGAACTTCGAAGGCAAGAACGGCGGCGCCCTGACCACACCGGGCCTGCTGTACGAACAGCGGATCAACGTGCCGGCCGGCGCCGAGGTCAGCTACTCGAACTGGGTCCGCAGCCACTCGAGCACCGCCACCCAGCTGAGGTACGTGTTCCGTGACGCGGGCGGCGCCGTCCTGCGCCAGTTCGACGGCGCGGTCGCCACGACCAGCTACACCCAGCAGACCGTCCCGACCTTCACCAGCCCCGGCCCGCAGGTCACGCTGCAGATCCTGACCCTCAAAGACGGCACGAGCGCCGCCGCGAACGTCCTGAAACTCGACGACCTGAAACTCAGCTGCCCGGTGCCTGCCAAACCCAGCCTGACCATCACCAAGACCGGCAACGGCCCCTGGACGGTCGGGCAGAGCGGCGCTACCTACACCCTCAGCGTCCGGAACGAAGGTCCCGGCGCGACCAGCGGCGCGGTCACCGTCCGCGATCTGCTGCCCAGCGGCATCACCGCGCCCGCCAGCTTCACGTCCGGCAACTGGAGCTGCACGACCAGTGGCCAGACCGTCACCTGCACCGGTACGCCCAACCTGGGCGCCGGCAGCAGCTCCGACCTGACCTTCAGCGTCACCGTGGGCAGCGCCGCCAGCGCCACCCCCACCATCACCAACCGCGCCAGCGTCGGCGGCGGCGGCGACCCCGACCCCATCCCCGACCCGGCGAACTGCGCGACCACCGGCGGTCAGTGCGCCGTGTACAGCACCAGCGTCACGGTGCCGGTCACGCCCCCCACCTGCTCGCGCATCTACGCGCTGACCATCGCCAGCGGCAGTGGCGCCAGCGACGTGAACGGCGTCACCATCCGCGAACTGGACGAGCAGACGAACACCGTGGGCGCCCTCATCGCCACGCTGCCCGACAGCACCAACTCGGCCACGCTGGCCGTGTCCACCAACGCCCGCCGCTTCTTCGTGGCCGACCAGAACAACCGCCTGCGGATCTTCGACACGGTCCTGGGTACCTGGAGTTCCGGCGGAATCTTCAGTGGCGTCACCGACCGACTCGTCCGCATGACCGTCACCAGCACCGGCGTCGGGTACGCCATGGACTCCGGGCGGAACCTGTGGCGCTTCGAGACGGCCAGCCCGTACACCGTCACGGCCCTCGGCCAGCTGAGCGCCACGACCGCCGGCGCCCCCAGCTTCAACATCAACGGCGACTTCTTCGCCGACAGCAGCGGCAAACTGTACATGATCAGCAGCGCGACCGGATCGGCCGCCATCGACCTGTGGCTGGTCGTGCCCGACACCCTGCGCGCCGAGTACCTGGGGCGCCTGAGCAACCCGTCGACCGGCTCGCAGTTCAACGGCATCGCCGCCAGCCCCAGCGGGATCTACGCCCGCGACAACCAGGGCCGCCTCGTGAAGATCAACCTCGCGGACGTCAGTTACACCCCGGTGGGCAGCAACACCCTGGGCTCCACCGACCTGGCCAGCTGCACCTTCCCGGTCATCGCGCCGTCCCTGAGCGCCGTCAAGAGCGTGAAGAAGGTCGCAGGCACCACCGGTGACAAGGTGCAGCCCGGCGACACCCTGGAATACCAGGTGATCGTCCGGAACAGCGGCACCCTGCCCGCCGGCGGCGTGACCTTCCAGGACGCCCTGCCCGCCGGCACCGCGTACGTGCCGGACAGCGCCCGCGTGAACGGCTTTACCACCACCGTCACCGGCCAGAACACCACCAGCCTGGGCGGTGCGGCCTACCCCTTCGCGCAGCCGGTCGGGATCTGCAGCGCCGACGGCGCCGCCTGCACCACGCAGGTCCTGAAGATCGACTCCACCACCACGCTGGACAACGAGGCCGTCGTGACCTTCCGCGTGACCGTGGTCAGCCCCTTCACCCTCGATCCCGCGCAGGTGCGGAACGTGGCCCGCGTGGACTTCGCCGGCGGCCCCAGCACCGGCGTGCCCAGCAACGAGGTCGTCACGCCCGTCTACCAGCCCGCGAAACTGACGGTCGCCAAGACCGTGCGTAACTTCACGCGGAACGGCGCCGTCGGGACGACCGGTGAAGGCAACCCCGGCGACGTGCTGGAGTACTGCATCACCACCACCAACGTGGGCGGCCTGAACGCCACGAACATCAGCTTCAGCGACGTGGTGCCCAACAACACCACCTTCACCGTCGCCGGCTTCGGCGCGGGCAAGGACATCCGCCTGACGCCCGCGAGCGGCGAGGTGTTCTACACCGCCGATGCCGACGCCGACGCCGGCCAGCTGAAAGACGGCAAGGTGCTCGTGCAGGGCGGCAGCTTCGTCCTGGCCCCCACACAGAGCGTCACCATCTGCTTCCGGGCCACCATCCGCTGACCCCCACCGACCTTCCCTGACGCGCGGGCCACCTCCTCACGGGTGGCCCGCGTTCCCGTTCCTCTGAGCGCCGCGAAGCGTTCCCGTCCCCTGAGCGCCGCAGGGCGTTCATATCCCCTGAAGTTGGGGCGCGCGCCTACCGTCCCGCCCGCCGCACTGGGAGACAGTCAGGGAATGCCCGGCGGAACACAACTGGTGTGGTTCAAGAAGGACCTGCGCGTGCGGGATCACGCGCCGCTGCGTGAGGCGGCCCGGCGCGGCCCGGTCCTGCCAGTGTTCATCTACGAACCCGAACAGCTGACCCATGAGGAGTTCGCCGGGCACCACCTGACGTACCTGAACGACAGCCTGCGCGAACTGGACGCCAGCCTGCGCGCCCTGGGCACCCCGCTGGTCGTGCGGATCGGGGAGGCCGCGGCGGTGCTCGAAGAGCTGCGCGCCGCCCATGACGTGCGGGCCGTGTGGGCGCACGAGGAAACCGGGAACGGCGTGAGCTACCAGCGGGACCGTCGCGTGCGGGCCTGGGCGCGGGCACGTGGTCTGCCCCTGACCGAGGTGCCGCAGAACGGCGTGATCCGCCGCATGGTGAACCGCGACGGCTGGGCCGCCACCTGGGAGGAACGCCTGAGTGCGCCGCCGGTTCCCACCCCCGACAGCCTGACGGGCGTGAACGCCGACCCCGGCGGCCTGCGCACCCACGCGGAACTGGGCGTGCCTGCCAGCACGAAGGTCATCCCGCGCGGCGGTGAGGCGGGGGCGCACGCCACCCTGCACTCGTTCCTGACGGCGCGCGGCGTGAACTACATGCGCGAGATGAGCAGCCCCCTGAGTGCTGAGAGCAGCTGCTCGCGCCTGAGCGCCCCGCTGGCCTTCGGGACCGTGTCACTGCGCGAGGTGGTGCAGGCCACCCGCGTGCGCCTCGCGCAGGTGCGGGGCGACCCGGATGCCGACCCGCGCTGGGTGCGGTCGCTGCGCTCGTACGAGTCGCGGCTGCACTGGCACTGCCATTTCATGCAGCGACTGGAAAGCCAGCCGGACATGGAATTCCGCACCCTGAACCGCGCCCTGGAAGGCCTGCGTGCACACGAGTGGAACCAGGACTTCTACGACCGCTGGCAGTACGGACAGACCGGCTACCCCCTGATCGACGCCTGTATGCGGATGCTGCGCGACACCGGCTGGCTGAACTTCCGCATGCGGGCCCTGCTGGTCAGTTTCGCCACGCAGCACCTGTGGCTGCACTGGCGCCGGCCCGGGCTGTTCCTGGCGCGCGAGTGGCTGGACAACGAACCCGGCATCCACTGGTCGCAGATGCAGATGCAGAGCAGCACGGTCGGCATCAACCGCGTGCGCATCTACTCCCCGACCCGGCAGGCCCGCGAGCAGGACCCGGACGGGGTGTTCCTGCGCCGCTGGCTGCCGGAACTCGCGGACGTGCCCACCGACTTCATCCACGCGCCCTGGGAGTGGAGCGGCGCCGGACGCCTGAGCTACCCGCCGCCCATCGTGAACGAGCACGAGGCCGGACGCGCCGCCCGCGCCCGCATCGCCGCCGCCCGCGCCACCCCCGAGTTCGAAGCCGAGGCCCGCCGCATCTACGTGACCCACGGCAGCCGCAAGAAGGCCGAGCTGCGGGCCGAACGAAAAGCCAAGGGACTCCCGGAGAACTCCCCACCCACGCCCCGCGCCCGTGCCGTAAAAAGGAACATCATGAGCGACCAGCCCGACCTCTTCGGCCACGCCCCGACCCCCTCCGACGCGCCGAAAGCCATCTTGCCCGCCGGCCTCCCCGACTCCTGGCAGCGCGCCCTGGAAGGCGAATTCGCCGCGCCGTACTTCCACGAACTCAAGGATTACCTCGTGCGGGAACGCCGCGAGCAGACCATCTACCCGCCGGCCGCCGACGTGTTCAACGCCCTGCGCCTCACGCCGCTGGAAGACGTGAAGGTCCTGATCCTGGGCCAGGACCCCTACCACCGCCCCGGACAGGCGCACGGCCTGAGCTTCAGCGTCCGCCCCGGCGTGCCGGTCCCGCCCAGCCTGCGCAACATCTACAAGGAACTCCAGACGGACCTGCCCGGCTTCACGCCGCCCCGCCACGGCTCGCTGACCAGCTGGGCCGCGCAGGGCGTGCTGCTGCTGAACGCCGTTCTGACCGTCCGCGAGGGGCAACCCAACACGCACGCCGGGCAGGGCTGGGAGCACTTCACGGACGCCGTGATCCGCGCCGTGAACGACCAGCCGGAGCGGGTGGTGTTCATCCTGTGGGGCGCGTACGCCCGCAAGAAGAAGAAACTGATCACCGCGCCGCAGCACGTCATCCTGGAATCCGCGCACCCCAGCCCCCTGAGCGTCGCCAACTTCCTGGGCACCCGGCCCTTCAGCCGCACGAACGCCGCGCTACAGGAGGCCGGACGCACCCCCATCGACTGGCAACTGCCCGCCAGGGCCGAAGGATGACCTCCCGCACCGAACTGCTCGCCGGGGAGTACCTGCGCCGCGAGGGCAGCGACCCCAAGAAATTCAAATACTTCTGGCCTGACGGCACCCCGTACAGGGACAGGACCGGCATCGAACGCATCGCCAGACTGGCCGTGCCGCCCGCCTACGTGGACGTCTACGTGAGCCCCGACCCGGACGCGGAACTCCAGGCCTTCGGACGCGACGCCGCCGGACGACTCCAGTACCGCTACCACCCCGACTTCGTGCAGGCCGGCGCACTGAAAAAATGGCAGCGCCTCACCCGCTTCGCCGGGGCACTCGGCACCCTCAAAACCACCACCGGAGCCGACCTGCGCGCCCAGGGTCTCCCGCCCCGCAAGGTCGCCGCCCTCATGACCCGCCTGCTGCACGTTGCCCGCTTCCGCGTCGGCAACGACATCTACGCCCAGCAACACAAAACCTACGGCCTCAGCACCCTCCGCCAGCGACATGTGAAAGTCGAGGGGAACACCGTCACCTTCCACTTCAAGGGCAAGCACGGCATCACCCAGCACAAGGCCACCACCGACCGTACCCTCGCCACGAATATCGGACGCCTGCTCGACCTGCCCGGCCCCTGGCTGTTCCAGACCGTGGACGCCGACGGCAACCGCCGACGCGTGCGCAGCAGCGAACTCAACGCCTACCTCAAGGAAGTCATCGGGCCGTTCACCGCCAAGGACTTCCGCACCTGGGGGGGCACCCTCCTCGCCGCCGAATACCTCGCCGAAGCCGGCGTCGCCGACACCGAGAAACAGGCCCGGCAGACCCTCGTCGACTGCGTCAAATACGTCGCCGCCGACCTGGGCAACACCCCCGCCGTCACCCGCAGCAGCTACATCTGTCCCGTCATCTTCGACCGCTATCTGGAAGGCAAGATCCTCGACGACTACGAACCCCGCGCCGGCAGGACAGAAGCCGACCTGGACGGCCTGACCCGCAGCGAAGCCGCCCTGAAACGCCTACTGGAAAGCGAGAAGACGCTGAAGACACGGAAGAGGAAAGCGGCGTAGGGGAGACCCCTCACCCCGGCCCTCTCCCCAGGAGAAAGGGAGAGAACCGGAGTGCTTTGAAGCGACAGCCTGGAGACGGATGCGCCCACCGAACGGTCCGCTGAGGTCGCGCCTTCTGCCGGACGGAAGCTGAAGATGGCGAACAGGACGCTGCCGGGCGCCGTTTGGTCAAGGCCCGCGCATGGGCGGCACATGCGGGCGTGGGGCGCGACGTTTAGGGTGGGGGGCATGACTGCTTCTGTGGTGGCTGATTCCGGGACTTCGTGGCCGCGCACGCTGGGGCGCGTGCTGCTGGGGTCGTTCATGGTGTTCGCGGGTGTGGGGCACCTGACGTTCCTGCGTCGGGATTTTCAGGCGCAGGTGCCGACGTGGTTGCCGCTGGATAAGGATTTCGTGGTGCTGGCGTCCGGGGTGGTGGAGGTGGGGTTCGGGGCGGCGTTGCTGGCCCTGCCCCGGCAGCGGCGGACGGTGGGGTGGGTGCTGGCGGCGTTCTTCCTGGCGATCTTTCCGGGGAACGTGTCGCAGTACCTGACGCAGCAGAGTGCCTTCGGGCTGGACACGGACGGGAAGCGCCTGACGCGGCTGTTCTTCCAGCCGGTGCTGATCGCGCTGGCCCTGTGGAGTACCGGGGCGTGGCCGAAGTCGCGGCCCAGGTCGCGGCGCTGAACCGGAGGGCGTCCGGGGGGATTTAACTGGTGGGCCGTGCGGCTTCTGTGAGGTTGGGAAGGGTACGGTAGGGCATGGCCATCAACTCCCGTTTCCTGAAAATGCCGCGCGCTCCCTGGGCGCCGGCTTTTGGCGGGCCGGGGCTGGCCGAGACGATCCTGGACGTGACCGACACGTTGGTGATGGTGCTGGACGGGCGGGGGTGCGTGCTGCAGTTCAACCGGGCGTGCGAGCAGCTCAGTGGGTTGGAGGCCGCGCAGGTGCTGGGCCGTGAGGTGTGGCCGTTGGTGCTTGACGAGCACGAGCGGGACGTGGTGGCGGGAGCGTTCCTGGGTGGGCCGTTCCCGAACCGGCGGGAGCATACCTGGCGGACGGTGGATGGGCGGCGGCGTGTGATTCTGTGGTCGAACACGGCCGTGCTGGACCGGCGGGGTGGGGTGCGGCTGGTCATCGCGACGGGCGTGGACGTGACGGCTGAACGTGAGGCGCAGGCGGCCCGGCAGGAGAGCGAGGCGCGGTTCCGGACACTGTTCGAGCAGTCGGCGGACGGGCTGGTGCTGATCGATCCGCATGATCCGGACGTGCCGTGGCGGATCGTGGACTGCAACGAGGCGTTCTGCCGCATGAACGGTTACGACACCGAGGACCTGATCGGGGCGTCCATCGATCTGCTGCACCCGTATCCGATGATGGCGCAGGAAGGTCCGGATCTGCTGGCCTGGATCCGCGAGGAGCAGCCCGTTCACGGGGAGGGCGCGCACCGTCACCGGGACGGCACGGTCTTCCCGATCGAGAGTGCCAGCAGCCTCGTGACCGTGGGTGGCCGGGAGCTGGTGCTGGGCCAGGACCGGGACATCTCCGAACGCAAACGGGCCGAGGAGCAGTTGCGGCAGCTGGCAGCGCAGATGACCTTCGACGCGCAGCATGACGCGTTGACCGGCCTGCCGAACCGGGCGTTGCTGCTGGACCGCCTGCAACTGGAGTTGCGGCGCGTGGCGCGCGCGACGTCCTGCGTGGCCGTGATCTTCATTGACCTGGACGGTTTCAAGCGCGTGAACGACATGCTGGGGCACGCCGTCGGTGACGAACTGCTGCGCGAGGTGGCCGCGCGCCTGCAGGCCTGCGTGCGCCCGTCGGACACCGTGGCGCGCCTGGGCGGGGACGAGTTCGTGGTGGTCGTGTCGGACCTGAGTGGCCGTGAGGAGGCCGGGCGGGTCGCGCGGCGGCTGCACGCGGCGCTGGAGCCCACCGTGACCCTGGGCGGGCAGCAGATCAACGTGCAGAGCAGCATGGGGGTGGCGCTGCACCCGCCGCACAGCAGCCTGCCGGCGAACCTGCTGCGGCAGGCGGACATGGCCATGTATCAGGCGAAGCGGGAGGGGAAGAACGGCGTGCGGTTCTTCGCGTCCACGCTGGACGTCGCGGCGCAGAGCCAGATGTTCACGGAGGTCCGGTTGCGCCGCGCCCTGCAACGCCAGGAACTGCACCTGCACTACCAGCCGCAGGTGGACGCCCGGACCGGCGCGCTGCTGGGATTCGAGGCGCTGGTCCGCTGGACGGATGAGCAGCTGGGCGACGTGCCGCCAGCACGGTTCATTCCGGTCGCCGAGGAGTCCGGGTTGATCGTGCCGCTGGGGCAGTGGGTGCTGAACGAGGCGTGCCGGCAGCTGGCGCAGTGGGGGCCGGGCGTGCCGGTCGCCGTGAACGTCTCGGCGCTGGAGGTGGCGCGGGACGATTTCGTGGCGGGGGTCAGGAGGACGCTGGACCGGCACGGCCTGAGCGGCACGCAGTTGAAGCTGGAACTGACGGAGCGGCTGGCCGTGCGGGACCTGCACCGCGCGGCGCGTCACCTGTCGCAGCTGCGGGAGCTGGGGGTGCGGCTGTCGCTGGATGACTTCGGGACGGGGCAGTCGTCGGTGTCCACGTTGCTGCAACTGCCGCTGGATGAACTGAAACTCGACCGTTCGCTCCTGATGGACCTGGAGGACTCGCCGGAAGCGCGGCGGGTCGTGGAGTCCCTGACCAGCCTAGCACGCGGCCTGAACCTGAGCGTGATCGTGGAGGGCGTCGAGACGACCGGGCAGCTGGAGATCCTGCGGGCCATGCCGTGCAACGCCGTGCAGGGGTACCTGACGGGCCGCCCGGCCGCGCCGGACGCCTGGACGGAACGCATCCGCGCCGTTCAGGCGCAGGCGGCCGGCCCGGAAGACGGTACGTTCCCTGACGGCCCGCCCGCCGCGCCCGGCGCACACTGACGGCGTGAAGCTTCCTGCACCCGTTCCCGCCGGCCCCGGTCAGGAGAGCGTGTGGGCGTACCCGCGCCCGCCGCGCCTGGAACGCACGCACCGCTACCTGGAAATCTGGCTGGGCGGGCAGAGGATCGCCGCGACGACCGGCGCGTACCGCGTGCTGGAAACCAGCCACCCGCCCACGTACTACCTGCCGCCCCTGGCGTTCGCGCCGGGCACGCTGGAGCGGGCGGCGGGCCGCAGCACCTGCGAGTGGAAGGGAGAGGCCACGTACTGGACCCTGCGGGGCGGCGCGGCGGTGGCGGTAGCTGCGGGCTGGAGTTACGAGGTCCCCACGCCCGCCTTCCGGGACATGGCGGGGTTTGTGGCCGTCTACGCGGGCCGCGTGGACGAATGCCGGGTGGACGGCGAGCGGGTCACGCCGCAACCCGGCGGGTTCTATGGTGGCTGGATCACGCGCGACGTGGTCGGGCCGTTCAAGGGCGAACCCGGCAGCGTCGGCTGGTGACGGCCCCGCCCGTTCACTGAACCTGCTGCCTTCTCATGGTCGTGCCAGAGGCCATCTGTTCAATCTGAAGCCGTTTGACGGACGTGTTGAAGGCTGTTCATGGAGTACCGGCCATCTGGAATGCGATTGGCGGTAAACGCTTGGCGACCCGGCCAGACTCGGCGAATCGGTGTGTGCATTCCACAGGAAGAAGAGGGCTCTGGCACGCTTCATGGCTTCCTCCTGTGCCGGGCACGCCTCTTCTGGCAGGGGCGTTGCGGTCTATCCATACAGGCGACTTCTATCACCCAGGGGGCTTGATCGAGATTCTGTTGGCCTGTCGAAAATCGCGATCCTTCTTCCGGTGAGCTCCGTGTATTCCATCGCCCACCGTTTCTTTACTGTCGGCGGGGTTATAGGTTGCGCCCCCCTTTACTTTCCTCTCCGGGGGCCAGCATAATGCCGCCAGTATGACTTACAAGAAACTCAGCGAACAGGTGATGGAACTCAGCAACCCCCAGCGCAGCGATACCTTCGTGAAGATGTTCCAGGAAGCCGTGCGTGAAGGGAAGTTCGACGCCACGTACATGCCCGAGCGCTTCACGATGCCCAAGCAGTTCAACCGTCGTGGCAGCACCGAAACGTACCAGCGTGACACCCGCGAGATGCTGTTCGACGAAACCCCGGAATTCACCGAGTGGTTCGAGGGCGTGAACCGTGAACTGGCCGCCGCGCGCAAGGGCGGCACCGTGAAGCTCAGCGTGGAGGCCATCGAGTCGGGCCTGATCAACTTCGAGGACATGGTCGCCGAGACGCGCCGCAAGATGCAGGCCAGCTACGAGAAGGGGCAGGCGCTCGGCAAGGGCCGCGCCAAGGCCACCAAGGGCAAGAAGAAGTAACCCGGCGTTCCTGACAGGCGGCTCCCGGTGGGCCGCCTGTTCTCATTTCTGGGCGGGTCGCGTATCGTGAGCGGATGACGTCGCAGGACACCCCTCTTTCCGTGTCGCCCCGCCGGGGCCTTCTCCTGGTCATGACCGGCGCGTCCGGCGTGGGCAAGGGCACGCTGCGTGAACGCTGGCTGGCCGGGCAGGACGTGTTCTACAGCACCTCCTGGACGACCCGCGAGGCCCGCCCCGGCGAGCAGGACGGCGTGGACTACGTGTTCGTGACCCCCGAGGCCTTCGAGGCCAAGGCGCAGGCCGACGGGTTCCTGGAGCACGCGGCGTTCGTCGGGAACCGCTACGGCACGCCCATCGAACCCATCGAGGCGGCCCTGAGTCGCGGGCAGGACGTGATCCTGGAGATCGAGGTCGAGGGCGCCATGCAGGTCAAGGCCCGCATGGGCGACGAGGCGATCCTGATCTTCATCATGCCGCCCAGCCTCAGCGAACTGCGCCGCCGCCTGGAGGGCCGCGCGACCGAAACGCCGGACCGCATCGAGAAGCGTCTGGCCCGCGCCCGCGAGGAGATCCGCGAGGCACACGAGTTCCGGTACGTGGTCGTGAACGACGACCTGGACCGCGCACTGGGCGAACTGCACGCCATCCAGCGGGCCGAACGCGCCCGTCAGCTCCCGGAGAACGAGTGGGTCGAGGAGGACCGCGAGGCGCGCGTGCAGGCCGACACGCTGCGCAGTTACACCCTGACCGACACAGACCTCGACCGGATCGGGAACGAGTAATACGGATTCCGTTTGTTTCGCCGACAATCCGGTGAAGTCCCGGATTGTCGGCGAAACAAACGGAATCCGTTTTGCTCCCACTCGCTTCGCTCGGATTGAACGGTCTTTGCAGCCCATTCAATCGGAGTCCGTATAAGGGAACGCGCATGCCGCTCGAACTGACTCAGGGAGACATCGCCGCGCAGGACACGGACGCCGTGGTGACCGCCGCGAACAGGGAACTGGCGGGCGGCGGCGGCGTGGACGGCGTGATTCACCGTGCGGCCGGGCCGGAGTTGCTGCGTGCCATCCGCGCTATTGGCGGCACGCCCACCGGCACGGCCGTCATCACCCCCGCGTTCGGGCTGTCCGCGCTGGGCGTGCGGTTCGTGATTCACGCGGTCGGGCCGATCTGGCGCGGCGGGGGGCAGGGCGAGGCTGAACTGCTGGCCGCCGCGTACCGCTCCAGCCTGGAACTGGCCGCCGCGCACGGGTGCCGCAGCGTGGCGTTCCCGGCCATCAGTACCGGCGTGTACGGCTACCCACTGGACCGCGCCGCCGGGGTGGCCCTGGCGACCGCGCAGGCGTTCCTGACCGACCACCCAGAGATGCACGTGCGCTTCGTGCTGTTCGACGGCGGCAGCCTGAACGTGTTCCGCCGCGCCCTGGAACGTCTGCAAGGCTGAGCAGGGCGGGCGTGGCGGGACACCGTATCCTGCCCGCCATCACCCACTGCATATCGTTGACGGCCCGTGCATACCGCGCTATAGTTGTTGACATCACCGCCCGCTGAGGCGGATTTTTTATTTCCCTTCCTGCTTACCCTTCCAGGGTGGTGAGGTCGCCGGGGTCCTGGCCGAGGGCCTGGGCGCGCAGGAGTCGGCGCAGGATCTTGCCGCTGCGGGTTTTGGGGAGCGCGTCGACCACGCGGATCTCGGCGGGCGTGGCGATGGGGCCGAGTTCCCGGCGGACGTGTTCGGTGATGCTGGCGCGCAGGCCCCGGCCGACCTGATCCTCGAAGCCGCGCCGCAGGATGACGTGCGCGATGATGCTCTCGCCTTTCAGTTCGTCGGGCAGGCCGATCACGGCGGCCTCGGCCACGGCGGGGTGGGAAACAAGCGCGTCTTCCACGTCGGCGCTGCCGATGCGGTGCCCGGCGACGTTCAGCACGTCGTCGCTGCGGCCCAGGATGCTGATGTACCCGTGTTCGTCGCGGGTGGCGAGGTCGCCGGACAGGTACCCGGCCGGGTTCTCGTTCCAGATGCGCGCGTACCGCTCGGGGTTGCCGTGAATGCCGCGCATCATGCTGGGGAAGGGGCGGCGGATGACGAGGTGCCCCTGCTGTCCGTCCGGGACGCTCTGGCCGTTCTCGTCGACGATGTCGGCGTCCACGCCGGCCAGGGGCCGTCCGGCGAATCCGGGGCGGACGGGCCAGCGGGGGTGCGTGCCGAGGGTGGGGGCGCCCAGTTCGGTCTGCCACCAGTGGTCGATGACGGCGGCGTGCGCGCCCTCGCCCAGCCCGCCGCCGATGTGTTCCTGCGCCCAGCGCCACGCCTCGGGGTTCAGGGCTTCCCCGGCGCAGGCGACGACGCGCAGGCGGGTCAGGTCGTGGGGGGCCAGGGTGTCGGCGCCGAGTTTCATGAACAGGCGCAGCGTGGTGGGCGCGGTGAACAGGATGTCCACGCCGTAGTCCTGCACGGCGCGCCACAGGACGCCCGTGTCGGGGAAGTCCGGGGCGCCCTCGCGGAACAGGACGGTCGCGCCGGCCACCAGCGGGCCGTACACGATGTAGCTGTGCCCGACGATCCAGCCGATGTCGCTGGTGCAGAAGAACACGTCGCCGCCGCCCACGTCGAACAGCTGCCGCAGGTGGTAGGCGGTGCCGACCATGAACCCGCCGTGCGTGTGGATCACGCCCTTGGGTTTGCCGGTACTGCCGGACGTGTACAGGATGAACAGCGGGTCCTCGGCGTTCACGGTGACGGCGGGCGCGCGGCCGTGCGTGAACAGCGTCTCCCAGGGGACGGTGCGGGCGTCGTGTTCGCGCTGGTAGGTCTTGATGCGTTCCCACAGCACCAGGTGTTCCACGCCGCCCAGGTCCGCGATGGCCTCGGCGGCGATGGCGTACAGGTCCACCAGCTTGCCGCGCCGGTAGCCCACGTCGGCGGTGATGACCACGCGCGCCCCGGCGTCCGTGATGCGGTCGCGCAGGGCGCCCACGCCCAGCCCGGCGTACACGACCGAGTGCACGGCGCCCAGGCGGGCGCAGGCGAGCATGGCGATCACGCCCTCGGGGGTCAGGGGCAGGTAGATCACGACGCGGTCGCCGGGTTGCACGCCCAGGTGGCGCAGGCCGGCGGCGGCGCGTTCCACCTGATCGAGCAGCAGGCCGTAGGTGTAGACCTGCCGCTCGCCGGTTTCCGACAGCCAGATCAGGGCGGCGCGGGTGCGGTTCTCGCCGCGTGCGTGGCGGTCCAGGGCGTTCAGGGTGATGTTCGTCTGTCCGTCTGCGAACCACTGCATGTCCGGGCGGTTCCAGGTGAGGGCCGTGGTGGGTTCTTTCGTCCATTCGTACGTGCGGGCCTGTTCCAGCCAGAAGCCGTCCGGGTCCTGCGCGGCGCGGGCGATGTCGGCCTCCGGGTCGCTGCGCAGGCGGCGCAGCACGCTGTCGGGAACGGGCCAGCGGTCGGGGCGGTGTGGGTCGGTCATGGGCGGTCCTCCAGAGGGGAAGGGGCGTGTCCGGGCTTGGGTTGTGGTGTGCCCTGTCAGTGTACGGCGGGCCGGGTGGGGGAGAGGTTGCCTGTGGGATGCAATCAGCCCTCCGTGATTATGCTAAATACATAATCTGTGCTATGATGTACGTATGAAAAGCGCCCCGCTGACCCTGGAATTCGGCACCGTTCGTCTGCCCATCAGCGCGGACGGCCTGCTGCACGCCCCCAGCGCCCTGACCCAGCTCGGCCTGAACGCCGCCGACCAGACCGCCGCCCTGGACGGCGTGGACGCCCCGGAACGCGACTTCGGGGCCGGGCCGGAAGCGACCCTGACCGTCGCCGACTTCACCCGGCTGGCCTTCACGCTGGACACCCCCCAGGCCCGCCGCTGGCGCAGGCGCGCGCAGGACCTCCTGACCCGCACCCTGCAGGGCGACGTGCGCCTCGCCGCGCAGATCGCCGAACGTAACCCCGACCCCGAATCCCGCCGCTGGCTGGCCGCCCGCCTGGAAAGCACCCACGCCCGCCGCGACCTCATGAGCACCGTCGCCCGGCACGGCGGGGCCGGGAACGTGTACGGACAGCTGGGCAGCATCAGCAACCGCAGTGTGCTGGGCACCGACAGCGCCACCATCCGGCGGGAACGCGGCGTGAAACAGACCCGCGACGGCCTGAACGCCACCGAACTGCTGCGCCTCGCATACCTGGACACCGCCAGCGCCCGCGCCATCCAGGAACGCGGCGCGCAGGGCAACGCCGCCATCCTGCGCCTGCACGAGTTCGTCGCGCGGCGCGAACGCCTCGGCTGGGAACTCCCGCTGCCCGGCGCGGCCGCCCCCTCACAGGCCGGCTGAGCGGGCGGCGCCTGCGCGCCTCTCCCTCATGCTGGCCCGCTAGAATCCTGCTCGTGCCGCCCCTCCTCATCCGCCTCGTTCTTGCCGAGGTCACACGCTGGTACGCGGCGGGCGTGGCGCTGTTCCTGACCCTGCAGATGGTCGACGTCCTGAGCAGCACCGTCAGCAAACTCCTGACCTACCAACCGCCGCTGCTCAAGGGCCTGAGCGCCCTGCTGGCCATCACGCCGACCATCCTGAACCGCGCGCTGGTGCTGGCCGTGCCGTTCGCGATCCTGCTGGCCTTCTCGCGCATGCAGCGCGACAGTGAACTCAAGGCCATCAGCGCCGGCGGCGTGCCCCCGCTGCGCCTCGTGTGGCCGCTGACCCTGCCGTTCCTGGCCGTGGCGGCGGTGGCGTACGTGAACGCCGACCGGCTGGTGCCCGCCGGACTGGCCTCCTGGGACCGCGCGTGGTACAGCATCTACGACATCCCGCCGCCCCCGCCCCGGCAGGAACGTTACACCTACGCCCCGCCCGGCGCGCTGTACTACGCCGGACGCATCGTCAGCGAACCGGGCGGCAGCACCGCGCAACTCCAGGGCGTGATGGTGCAGCGCGGCCAGGAAACCCTGACCGCCTCGCTGGGCAGCTGGGACACCCAGAACCGCACCTGGACGCTGACCACCCCCTGGATCACCCGGCCCGGCCAGCCGCCCCGCCAGAGCGCCGGGTCCGTGACCGTCCCGCAGACCGACTCGCTGCGCGAACCACCGGGCAACGCCGAACAGGCCCCCACCGCCGACCTGCGCGCCCGCGCCGCCGACCCCGCCCTGCTGCCCGCCGACCGCCGCGCCGCCGCGTTCCAGCTGGCCCGCCGCGTCGCCGACCCGCTGACCGCCGTGGTGTTCGCCCTGGCCGCCGGGGCGCTGGGCCTGCTGCTGCGCAACCGCGCCGCCGCGTTCGCCGCCGTGCTGCTGTTCATCGTGACCTTCTACGTCCTGTGGAGCACCGTGCCGGGCCTCGCGACCGCCGGGGCGCTGAACCCCGCGCTGGCCGCGTGGCTGCCGAACCTCACGTTCATGCTGCTGGCCGCCGCGCTCGCCTGGAGGCTCCGGTGAGGGGCCTGCCCACCTTCGAACGCTACGTCCTGAACGAGATCCTGCCGTTCCTGTTCGGGGCGCTGGCCGCCGTGATCAGCCTGCTGGTCGTCGGCAGCCTCGAAAAGGTCATCGCGCCGCTGCTCGCCAAGGGCGCCAACCCCGTCCTGGTCGCCCGCGTGCTGGCCCTGAACGTCCCGGAAGCCGCCGCGCAGGCCCTGCCCATCGCGCTGATGTTCGCCACGCTGCTGGGCCTCTCGCGGCTGGCGGCCGACAGCGAACTGAAAAGCGCGCTGGCCGCCGGGATTCCCGCCACGCGCCTGTTCCGCCCGGTCCTGGCGCTGGGACTGGCCGTGACCGCCCTGGCCTTCGCGCTCGGCGAGGGCCTCGTCCCGCGCGCCCGCACCGAGGCCCGCCAGGTGCAGCAGCAGATCGTGCTGGACAACCCCCGCGTGCTGGGCCTGAACGCCGCCGGGCAGAACGCCGTGCTGCGCGACGCGCTGGGCCGCGCCATCAGCATCGGGCAGATCCTGCCCGGCGGGGAACTGCGCGACCTGCGGGTCGTGACCATGCAGGCCGGCCTGCCCCCCCGCGAGGTCATCACCGCCGCCAGCGGCCGCCTGCGCCCCGGCAGCACCGTCCTCGAACTGCGCGACGGGCAGCGCGTCACGTACCAGGACGCGCGGCCCGTCACGGTCCTGACCTTCCAGAGCGGCACCCTGCCCCTCCAGGACACCGGCACAGAACTCGGCGCCGAGGGAAACGGCGACCTGAACCCCATCTACGAACCGCTGCCCACCCTGATCGCCCGCACGAACACCTACCGCGCGCAGGGCATCAACTCCCCGGCGGACTTCACGGCCCTGCACCGCAAGTTCGCCGGACCGCTGGCGGCGCTGGCCCTGGCGTTCTTCGCCGTGGCGCTGGCCGTGTTCAGCTTCCGCAGCGGCCGCGACCTGGGCCTCGTCTGGGCGCTGCTGCTGACATTCGCGTACTACGCGACCTTCAGCGTGTTCCGCATCATGGGCGAGAACGGCGCGCTGCCCGGCGCGGTCGCCGCGTACGCCCCGGACCTGATCGCCGTCGCGGCCGGCGCGGCGCTGCTGTGGCTCACCGCCCGGCGCTAGGCGGGACGCGGGCGGCGGGCAGGGCCGCGTGCATGAAGCCTGCTACCGGTCTGCCCCACTTCCGGGCGCGCGCAATCCGGTAGCGTGCAGCATGTCCCCCACCAGACCCACGGCCCGCCGCTCGGCCCTGACCTGGGCGGCCCTGGCCACCGCCGGCGCGGCCCTGATCGCCCGGCAGGCCACCCGCCCTGCCCCGACCGACACCGAGACGCTGGACGCCACCCGCACCCTGCTGCGCGCCGCGCTGCCCAGCGTGCGGCCCTTCGACGTGCAACTCTGGAACGGTGAGGTCATCGGGGCCACGCAGCCCAGTCGCGCCCGCCTGATCCTGAACAGCCCGGAAACGCTGGGCCGCCTGCTGAAACTCCCGCTGGACGTGGCGCTCGGCGAGGCGTACCTGCGCGGCGACTTCGAGATCGAGGGGAACATCGGGGACATCGCCGCCATCGCCGAGACCTTCGACGCGACCCTGAACCCCGCCGACGCGCCCGCCCTGCTGCGCGCCGCCGCCACCCTGCGCCGCCGCGCCGGGGCGATCCCGCCCATCGCCGTGACCGCCAGCCTGGAAGGCCCGCAGCACTCCCGCGAGCGTGATCAGCAGGCCATCTCGTACCATTACGACGTCAGCAACGACTTCTACAGACTGTGGCTGGACCGGCGCATGGTGTACTCCTGCGCCTACTTCAGGGGCGGCACCGAGACACTGGACGAGGCGCAGGAAGCGAAACTGGATCTCATCTGCCGCAAACTGCGCCTGCAACAGGGCGAGCACCTGCTGGACATCGGCAGCGGCTGGGGCGGCCTCGCCATTCACGCCGCGCAGCGTTACGGAGCGCGCGTGCTGGGCGTCACGCTCAGCGAGGCGCAACTGCACGAGGCCCGCGCCCGCGCCGGGGCCGCCGGGGTTGCCGACCGCGTCACCTTCGAACTGCGCGACTACCGCGACGTGCTGGCCCACACACCCGAAGGCAGCTTCGACAAGATCGCCTCGGTCGGCATGGCCGAACACGTGGGCCGCAAGAACATGCCCACCTACTTCCGCGCCGCGTACGCCGCCCTGAAACCCGGCGGCCTGATGATGAACCACGCCATCAGCGACGGCATCCCCCAGGCCCGCGTGCCCCTGTGGCTCCAGAGCGGCAACTTCGCCCGCCGGTACGTCTTCCCCGACGGTGAACTGCTGCCCATCTGGGAAACCGTGAAACACGCCACCGAAGCGCAGTTCGAGGTCCGCGACATCGAGAACCTCCGCGAACACTACGCCCGCACCCTCACCCACTGGGCCGCGAACCTCGAAACGCACCACGCAGAAGCCCTCGCCGCGCTCGGCGAGCAACGCCACCGCCTGTGGCGCCTCTACCTGGGCGCCACCTCCCACTACTTCGAGAAAGGCCACCTGGGCCTCTACCAGACCCTCCTGGCGAAACCCGACGAGCAACGCCGCGCCCATGTCCCCCTCAGCCGCGCGGACCTCTACGAGGGGGAGATGGTCGATGGTTGAAAGTTGATGGAAAAGCCCTGTCCATCAACCATCAACCTTTACCCATCAACCTTCCCCTGCGTTGCCTGGATGGCGGTCAGGGCGATGGTGTACACGATGTCGTCCACGAGCGCGCCGCGACTCAGGTCGTTGACGGGTTTGCGCAGGCCCTGGAGCATCGGGCCGACCGCGATGACGCCGGCGGCGCGCTGCACGGCCTTGTAGGTGGTGTTGCCGGTGTTCAGGTCCGGGAAGATGAACACGGTGGCGCGGCCCGCGACGGGACTGCCGGGGGCCTTGGCCTGCCCGACGGACAGGACGCTGGCGGCGTCGTACTGCATGGGGCCGTCGACCAGCAGGTCCGGGCGGCGTTCGCGCACCAGGGCGGTGGCGGCCTTGACCTTCTCGACGTCCTCGCCGCTGCCGGACTCGCCAGTCGAGTAGGACAGCATGGCGACCCGCGGCGTGATCCCGAAGGCCTGGGCGCTGTCGGCGCTCTGGATGGCGATGTCCGCGAGTTCCTCGGCGTTCGGGTTGGGGTTGATGGCCGCGTCGCCGTACACGAGGACCTGTTCGGGCATCAGCATGAAGAACACCGAGCTGACCAGCCGCGAGCCGGGCGCGGTCTTGATGAGTTGCAGGGCGGGCCGCACGGTGTTCGCGGTCGTGTGGATCGCGCCGGACACCAGGCCGTCCACCTCGCCCAGCGCGAGCATCATGGTGCCCAGCACCACCGTGTCCTCCAGTTGCGCTTCCGCCTGCGGGGCAGTCAGGCCCTTGCTGCGGCGCAGTTCCACCATGGGTTCCACGTAGCGCGCGCGGATGGAATCCGGGTGCAGGATCTCCAGACCGTCGGGCAGCGTCAGGCCCTGCCCCTCGGCCACCTGTCGCACGCGTTCCGGGTCGGCCAGCAGCACGCACCGCGCGATGCCTTTCTCCGTGCAGCGGATGGCGGCCTTCACGGTGCGCGGCTCATCGCCCTCGGGCAGCACGATGCGTCTGGCGGCGGCGCGGGCCTTCTGGATCAGTTCGTAGCGGAAGGCGCTGGGCGGCAGGCGGCGGTCCCCGGCGACGTCCGGCACGCGCAGCCGCGCGACCAGCGTGCCGGTATCCAGCCGGTCCGCGATGAAGTCCAGCACGCGGTCCATGCGCTGCGTGTCGTCGTGCGGGACGCGCGGGTCCAGCCGCGAGAGGCGCGAGGCCGTCTCGAACGAGTTGGTGTTCACGCGCAGCACGGGCAGGGAGCTGCCCAGCGCCGCCCGGCACAGCCGCTCGATGCTCTCCTCCGGGGCGCTGCCGGACGTGAACATCAGCCCCGCCAGCGGCACGCCGCTCAGGTGCGACAGGGCCGCCGCCATGATCACGTCCTCCCGGTCGCCGGGCGTGACGACCAGCGCGCCCGGCACGAACAGGTGCGCCATCTTCGGCACGGTGCGCGCCGTGACGACCGTACTCGTCACGCGGCGCAGGCCCGCCTCGCCCTCGTTCACGATCTCGGCCCCCAGGTGGCGGGCCACGTCCAGCGTGCGCGGCGCGTTCAGGCCGCCCGACTGCGACACCACGCCCAGCAGCGGCAACGTCCCGCCGCTCAGCACGCGGCTGCGGGCACGCAGCTCCGCCATCAGCGTCCCGAAATCCAGACCCGGCGGCGCGAAGTTCAGCACGTACCCACTGAGGCCCGAGCCGTCGCTGCGGCGGTACGCCTGCGCCGAGATCTCCAGCTCATCGGCCAGTTCCGCCGCGCCCACCCCCGCCAGACTGGACACCAGGACCGTGTCCGCCTCCAGGTTCCGCGCGAGGCTGGCGTTCAGCGCCCCGGCGTACACGTTCCGTTCGTTCAGGGCGAGGCCCTCCACGATCAGCACGTCCGCGCCGCCCCCCGTGACCTGCCGGGCCAGGGTGACGACCTCCTCCATCAGATCCTCCTCGGCGCCCAGACTCAGCTGCTCCTCGGCGTGCGTCAGGGTGATCGGGTCGGGCGTGGGCAGATGCGCCAGCGTCCGCGCGAAATGCACGCTGTCGTCCGTGCGGGCCTCATGCGTCTGCGCGATGGGTTTCAGGAACGCCACCTTCAGCCCCTGGCGTTCCAGCGCGCGGGTCAGGCCCAGCGCCGTGCTGCTCAGGCCCACGCCGTTCCGGGTCGGTGCGACGAACAGTGTTTTCATGCCGTCCCCCCCTGGCCCTGCGCCTGACCGGCCAGGACGTCCTGCGTCTGCCGGGCGATCATCAGTTCCTCGTTCGTGTTGATCACCAGCGCCGGCAGCGTCCCCTCCGGACTGATCCGCCCGGACTCGCCCCGCACCGCCCGCGCGTTCAGGGCCGGGTCCACCGCCGCGCCCAGCACGCCCAGCCGCGCCAGCACCGCGCCGCGCACCGCCGCACTGTTCTCCCCGATGCCGCCCGTGAACACCAGCGCGTCCACCCGGCCCAGCGCGACCGCCATGCCCGCCATCTGCTTCGCGAGGCGGTACACGAACGCCTCGACCGCCAGCCGCGCGCCCGCATGACCGCGCGCCGCCGCTTCCTCCAGTTCCCGCATGTCGTTACTCAGTCCCGACAGGCCCAGCAGTCCGCTCTCGCGGTTCAGGGCGGCCGTCACCTCCGACAGGCTCAGGCCCGCCTGCCGCGCAATGAAATCATGCAGGCCCGGATCCACGTCCCCGCTGCGCGTCCCCATGACCAGCCCCTCCAGCGGCGTCAGGCCCATGCTGGTATCTACGCTGCGCCCACCGGCCACCGCGCACACGCTGCACCCGTTCCCCAGGTGCGCCGTGACCAGATTCAGGTCCTCCAGCGGGCGGCCCAGCACCTGTGCGGCCTCCGCCGCCACGAACGCATGGCTCGTGCCGTGGAACCCGTAGCGCCGCACCCCATGCTGCCGGTACCACGCCTCCGGCACCGCGTACCGGAACGCCACCTCCGGCATGCTCTGATGAAACGCCGTGTCGAACACCGCCACCTGCGGCAGGTGCGGGAACGCCGCGCGCGCCGCCTCGATCCCCGCGATGTTCGCCGGGTTGTGCAGCGGCGCCAGCGGCACACACGCCCGCACGGCGTCCAGCACCTCCGGCGTGATCAGCGCCGGCTCACTGAAGCGCTCGCCACCATGCACCACCCGGTGACCGACCGCGCCCACGTCGCCGCGCACGCCCAGCTCATCCAGCGCGCCCGCGATCACCGCGAACGCCTCCGCGTACGTCCCGCCCGGCAACGGCACCGACCGCCGCCCCCCCGGAAGGTCCAGCCGCGCCGACGCGTCCCCGACCCCAGCCGCTCGGCCAGACCCGACAGGCCCACCGCCCCACTCCGAACGTCCAGCAACGCAAACTTCACGCTGCTCGACCCGCAATTCAGCACCAGAGTCCACATGCACCCATTCTGACAGCGGCCACCGGGGCAGGCGGCCCTGTCACAACGAACGGTGCAGACCCTGTCCGGGAGGGGTCACCCTCGATAGGCTGCCATCAGTCGCGTTCAGTCCGCTGCGGCCTCGCCACGCAGGTACGACACGATCCCCTCCAGGTCGCCTGCCGTCAGGTTCTCCATCAGCCAGTCAGCACCGACCGACTCGCCCTGCGTCCGTGCATTCAGCAGTTCCGCCAGGATGCCCAGCAGGGCGTCCATGGCCGCGTCGTCACTGGTCGCGTCGGCCCCGGCTCCGGCCAGACGTTTCTCTTCTGCCAGCGAGAGAGGCAGGGAAGAGAAACTGATTCCGCTGATCTCGAACGGAGGTCGCTTGACGGCCTGACGGCCAAACTGCATGGGTTCTGTCATCTGTTCTCCTTCGCGTCGGGAATACCCCTCACCGGGGATTGACGCTGATCACGCCGCTGCGGTTTCTTGACCGAATGATCGAACCACGGCGCGGTCTTCGGGTTGAAATCGAAATTGAACCACTCCGTGATCTCGATCACCTGTCCGTAGAACTCCCGGAACACCCGGTCAAAGATAGGCCCGGCGTCCGTCCCGCTGGACACCAGAATCGCCACGCTGGTCTCGTTCGCCCCAGAGTTCTCCGGATTGTCGGTCTGAATGACAAAGTTGCGGAGTCTGGGAAACCAGCGCTGCAAGCCCAGATGCAGGCGGTACAGCCGGAGCTGCTGCTCCTCGCCCCCCGACATGTAAGGCTGAAAATCACCGTTGGTATAAGCAACGCGGGCGTAGTAAGCCCACTGTTCCTGCATGACAGAACACACGGCTGAACCCGTTTCAAACCAGTGTTCGTTATACGTGCTTCTCAGACGGTGTGTTCCTGCTGGCGCGTCGCTATCCAGCCAATGCCACAGCGCTATTGCAGTGGTAGGAGCTCTATAGGCAGTGACAAAGACGTCATTGTTTCTCCCCATAGCAATTCGGTTACTGCCCTCTCTGAGCAGTTTCGCGCTGTTGAACGCTCCCCAGATGCACTCCAGCTGGTTGTACTGTTCGTGGAACAGAGCGAACGCGTCTCCGTAGTACTCCTGCGCCTGCTCATCGATATCCCAGCGGAACAGGGTGTGCTGTGCGCAGTGGGCTGCCCAGCCCTCGTACATGGCCAGTTTGCTGGACCGCTGCGCCTCGGTGAAGGGGTCGCGGAACCGCAGGTGCAGCCAGTCGCCAGTCGGGTCGTCCAGCCATTCTCCGATCACACCGTCGTACTCGAACACGATGCGTTCCTCGCCCTGCTCGACCACCCGCGCTCCCCACTGCGGGTCGTGGAGAAAGGCCAGCACCGCTGCCCTGGGCGACGGGTACGCGACGCGCGGCCTGTCACGCGCCCGCTCCGGTCTGGTGAGCAGGCGTTTCAGGGTGCTCAGCAGACTCACGGGACCGCCCTTTCATCCGGCGTCCGGGCGTCCTGATCGGGAGGTTCGTATGTCAGTTCCTTGGTATCTGTAATGGAGGTGTAGCCGCCAAGCGCAGCGGCTGTCTTCACGGTTTTGTCGAACGGTGTCAGCATCATCAGGGAACCGCCCTGCGCCTCTGAGGTCAGCCCAGTTCCGGCAGAGACGGCGTTCTTCATTTTTCTTCCTGCCCTCATCGGACTGATGTGAAGTTTAGCCTTCTCAGGAGGTGTGTTCCAATGAGGAGGAATCCGGGTGTGAGTTTATTAAAAAGAGAGGTCTTCGTATGATATTCTCTATTTATTCTGATGCTCCCCCGATGGTGCCTAATTAATCGCTTTCGCTTGAATGCCAACGAGGAATCCGTCTGATATGAGGAAAGAGACGTTGCCCCAGATCATCACTTGGTCGACAGCGCCAATATTATCCACGAAGCAGGTAAAAAACCCCTTTTCCATCGGGCTGACTGCCGCGTATCTGGCATCTTGGACTTCCAGAAGGGGAAGGGCTTTCATGATGGTAGCCCCTTGTAATTCGAGCTTGGGAAGATCAATCTGTTTCTGGAACTGGGACTCCATTTCCAGTAATGCTCCCTCCGGGTCTAAGCTGATCATTGTTGCTTCGGCAACTGTGATGCGCTGTGCGTGAAACACTGCCTCATCAGGCACTGCATACATCCAGAAAGAATTTACGGCCGGGTTGATTTCAACTGCATATGTGAAGGGAGCGTTAATTAGGGTGCTCTTGATTCGTATATTGCTATTCATTTTAAATCTCCTGGCCAGCACCCGACCAGTTCCGTTGTATCCAGGCTGTCTGAGATGGATTCCGTTTGTTTCGTTGACAACCCGGAACGGCACCGGGTCATCAACTCCAAGCTCGAAACCCGTTTTGCTCCTACCACTTCGCTCGGATTGAATGGATTACAGACCCATTCAATCCGAGTCCGTCTGACCTGCCGTTCAGAAGATTTGCGTTCTCAGCGCCGGCGGGTGACGCGCCGCACGTCCGGCTGGCCGTCCAGGTGTTCGAGCAGCAGGATGGGCGCGGCGGGGTAGTCGGCGTACAGGCCCTCGCCCCATTCTATGACGCTCAGGCGGCTGCGTTCGATCAGGTCTTCGAGGTCCATCTCGTACAGTTCGTTCACGTCGCGTACGCGGTACGCGTCGACGTGCAGGACCTGTCCGTCCGGGGTGGGGTAGGCGTTCATGAGGGCGTAGGTGGGGCTGGTGACGGTGTCGGTGAAGCCCAGCGCGGCGACCAGTCCCTGTGTGAGGCTGGTCTTCCCGGCGCCCAGTTCGCCTTCCAGGAACAGGACGCTGCCGGGCGGCAGGGCGGCGGCGAGGCGCGCGCCGAAGTGCTGCTGTTCGCGCAGGCCGCGCAGCAGCAGGACGTCGCCCGGTTCGGGAAGCAGGGGGTCGGCGGTCATGCCGCCCAGTATGCCGGGCGGCGAGTGGAGGGGGGCCTTCAGCTCTCGCCGGTGTCCAGCCAGGGGCCGACCCGTTCGTCCAGGGCGGTCCAGGTGACGGCGCGGCCGAGCCGCCACTCGCCGGGGGCGCTGCTGCGGGCAGACCAGACGTGCGTGGCGTCGTTCATGTCGAGGCGTTGCAGGCCCAGCGCGCTCGCCTGGGTCAGCAGGGCCAGCATGGCCTGCGCGGCGGGTTCGTGGGGGCCGTGGTGAATCTGTCCGTGCTGGAACAGCCACGTGGTGACGGCCTCGCTGTCCGGGGTGGGCACCTGCGGCAGTGAGAACGCCGCCGGGAAGCCGGCCGGTTCTGCCGGTGCGGGTGCAGGAGCCGGGGCGGCGGGCGTGCCGATAGAGGAGAGCAGCGTGTCGAACAGCGCCGAGGCGCTCAGGGTCGGGGCGGGTGCCGGGGCGGTGGCGGGCGGCGTGACGGGCGCGGCCGGGAGGGTTCCGAGCGCCGCGAAGGGGTCCGCCGAGGGGGTGGGCGCGGCGGCCAGCAGGCTGGTGTCGGTGGCCTCCTCGAAGTCGAACACGTCGAGCAGGCCGCTCAGGGCGTCCTGGCCGAAGGTGGCGGTGACTTCCTGCGCGGCGCGGTACTCGGCGTGCGCCTCGGCCAGCAGCGCCTCGGCGTCGAGCAGGGTCTGCTCGTAGCGTTCGCGGGCCTGCGCGCTCATGCGGCCCAGGCGGCGCTGGGCGCGCAGCGTGTCGGCCAGCCGCCCGAGTTTCTGGGTGGTCTCGCCGGCCAGACTGCGGACCGTGTCGTACTCCTGCACGACCCGGTCGGCGCGGGCGTCGAAGTCCTCGCGTTCCTGCGCGGCGGCGCCCATGCGGCGTTCCAGCAGGTTCCAGAGGGCCGCGACGTCAGCCTCGCGGCCCTGCGCGAGTTCCGCGCGGGCCTGCGCGAGCAGCGGCGCGAGTTCCGCGCTGGCGCCCAGCACGTTCCGGGCGGACCGTTCGATGTCCAGCAGTTCCCGCTGCGCGGCCAGTTGCGACTGGGCGTTCACGCCGGCCTGCAGCGACTCGTGCATGGCACTCAGTTCCTGCAGTTCGTCCGTGGCGAGGCTGCCCATGTCCAGCAGGTGCCGCGCGGAATCCAGCGCGATGCGCATGTCCGCGCCGCTGACCGCGCCGGCCAGCGCCGTTTCCAGCTGCGCGAGGCGGCTGCGCTGCTCGCCCAGCACGGTTTCCCGCTCGAATTTCAGCTGCTCGCGCCAGTTCTCGACCGTGTCGGCCGTGAGCTGGTTGCCGTGTTGCAGGCCGCGCAGCGCGTCGTGCTGGGCGCGCAGGTCCGGGCGGGCCTGCATCAGCGGCGCGAACTCGCGTTCCAGCGTGCCGAGCTGCTGCGCGGCGTGCGCCTGCTCCAGCGCCAGCACGCGCGCCTGCGCGTCCGGATCGAGGATCGTGGCGGACGTGGGAATCTCGGCCGTATCCACGTTCTGGACGGTCTGCACCACCGACGATTCCAGCAGTTTGCGCAGGTTGAAGGTGATGTTCCGGGCGCGTTCGACCTCGCCGGGCAGCAGCGTGCCCTGCGACTGCGCCTCGTCGATCTGCCCGATCAGGGTCTCCAGGCGGCGGACTTCCTTGCCGCCCATGCCCTGCACGCGCGTGAACGTGGCGCGCAGTTCCGCGAGGTCCTGGCCCTGCTCGACCAGTCCTTCCTGCAGGCGGCGGTCCATCACCTCGATCAGGTTCTGCCCCTCAAGGACCAGGGCGCTGATGTCACGCCCTTCCTTCTCCTCCTGCCGGGCGACACTCAGGACGCCGCGCAGCCGCTGCGTCTCGGGCCAGTCGAAGTACAGCGTGAACCGCCGCGCGCCCTCCTCCAGCCCGACCAGCGAACTGACGACCGGGGAGGGCAGCTGCCGCTCCTGCGTGGTCTTCATCAGTTCGTTCAGGACCTCGGAGACGCGTTTCTTGGCCAGCGGCGCCGGGACGCTCAGTTGCAGCCGTTTGAAGACCTCGCGCTTGAGGATGTCTTCCAGCATGGCCGGGTCCAGGGTGTCCAGGGTGCTGCCGCGCGCCTGCGCGGCGTCCTGCAGGATGCGTTCGAGCGCGCGGGGCGACACCAGGTCGCCCAGCATCTGCACCGGGAGCCGCTGAAGGCTGGCGCTGGCCATCAGACGTCCTCATCCCAGTCGATGCTGGTGTGCTGCGTGGTGTTCTGCACGCTGGGTTTGGCGCTGCCCAGCAGTCCGAACTGCTCGCACAGTCCCCGGAACCCGAAGGCGGTCAGGCCGATGGCGGCCGCGCCCAGCAGCGCCCAGACCGGCAGGGCGTACGCTCCCTGGCTGAGGGTCAGGTTCGTGAGGTTGCGCAGCGGGGCCGCGCCGAACAGATCCCCGAACGCACCCAGCAGCCCGAACAGACCTTCCAGGAACAGCGGCAGCATCAGCAGCGCCAGGCCGCCCATGATGGCGCGCCAGTACACGTTGCGGCCACCGAACGCGAGGTTCAGCAGGTACAGCGGCAGGACCGTCAGGCCCGCCAGCAGCGCGAACACCAGCACGCGCAGCCAGCCGCTGAACCAGCGGGACACACCCACCGAACTGCCGTCCAGCGCGCTGACGGGCCGTCCCGCCGCGGCGTTCTCCAGGTTCGCCAGACCGCCGATCAGGGCCTGCACGTCGGTGGGACGCAGCGCCCCGCGCCCCTGCGCGCCCGCGATGGCCGAGCCGAGCGCGTCGAAGCCGGCGGCGTTGCGCAGATCGGCCGGAACGCCCGCCAGGGCCGTGCCCGCCTCGGCCAGGGCCGCGCGGGCCGCGGTGTTGTCTGCGTGACCCGCAGCGGCCAGCGCCCGTCCCAGCGCCGCGTACACGCCCGCTGCGCCCTGCGCGGCGTCCGTCGTGGCGGGTGCTGGCGTGACCGGCGTCGTCGCGGGGGGCGTCGTCGTGGCCGGTGTTGGGGTGGCCGGCGTCGGGGTGGCTGGCGTCGGGGTGGCTGGCGTCGGCGTGGTGGCCGGGGTCTGCGCGGGGCTGGTGGCCGGCGCGCTGCCGGTCGCGGCGGGCGGCGTGGCCAGCGCCGCCGCGAAGGCCGCCGTGCCCTGCCGCAGGGTCGTCAGCGAGGTCGTCAGGGCAGCGGTGTCGCCCGACGTGAGCTGCCGCAGCGCGTCCCCGAACTGCGAGACCGTCAGCGTGCCCGCCCCGGCGGAATCCTGCACCACCGTGAACCAGCCGGTCGCCCGCGCCAGATTCACGTACGACGCGGTGTTCTGCGCGGGCCGCGCCGCCTGCAGGCTGGCGCTGACCTTCTGCACCGCCGCCCGCTCCAGCCGCCACGCGGTCCGTTCCAGCCGCCCGGCCCGCGCGTCGCTGCTCAGGGCGGCCGCCGCGTCGCCGGTCAGACCGAACTCGCGCGCCAGGACCCGCACCTGCGCCGCGCCGTTCTGGGGTGCGGACGACAGCAGCGCCAGCGTCTGGTCATACAGCGCCTTGCGCATCAGCCCGCGCGCCAGCAGCACCTGCGCTTCCAGTTCCGCCGGGGTCCGCCCCAGCGCCGCGCGGGAACTGCCCAGCGCGTCTTTCAGGCCGGTCACGATCTGCCGGTTGCGCAGCGTGGGCGACAGCGTATCCAGCGCCGACTGAGCCGCGTCCAGACGGGCCAGCGCCGCCTGCGCCGACGAGGTCCGCGCCGTCACCGCGCCGTCCAGGTTCTGCGCCAGCGAGTTGTACGCCGCGAGATCCTGCGCGCCCGCCCCGCCCAGCCCCAGCGCCGCGAGGGCCAGCAGCGTCATGGGCGCGCGCAGGCGGCCCGTCCGGTCATTCTGAATGGACAGGCTCACGCCGCCACCCGCAGTTGCTGAAGTTCCACAAGAAGTCTCCCCACGTTCGCTTGAGAATTGGCGACCACCGCCACGCAGTACCCGCCCAGCGGACACATGCACACCGTCTGCCCACCCAGATCCGCCGACAGCAGCCGCAGCGACCGCCGCTGGAACAGCATCGCGCTCGCCGCCACCACGCTGCCCAGCCCGGCCGGGTCCTTCACGGACCGCGACCGCAGCACCTCACCGCTCGCGCGGCACACCATCACGCCCTGCACGCCACTCAGGCGGCCCAGCAACTGAATCAGGGCGTCCTGATCCAGCGTCGTGGACAGGTCATACGACCGGCCCTCCAGCGACCCGCCGTACTCCGGGTCCTCGAATTCAAAATCGTCCGCGCTGAGCAGCAGGTCGTTCCAGATGGTCGTCCCGCCGCCCGCGTCATCCCAGCTGGCATGAGGCACGTGCGCAGTGAACAGCGTCGGCGCTTTCGGGTACTTCGCTTCCAGTTGCCCGGCCAGGCTCAGCAGTTCCTTGCGCGCCCGCGTGGCCGGCATCACGGTCTCCAGGCGCGACAGCAGCGGACCGGAGATCACCTGTTGCATCTCCTGCGCCGTGACGGTCTCGGCCACGAGATTCTGCTCGCGCAGCACCGCCCGCAGCATGGTCTCGGCAGCCCGTTCAGAAACGACGCCCGACAGGGCGCGGACGGTCATGGTGTACACAGCGTTCGTCATGAAGAACCTCAAGGGAGTATAGGTAGGGCTCGCTTACATTTTTATCTCACGTTTCTGTGCCCTGCGCGCGGGCATTCCCGCCCACAGGCCGCCCTGCTATAATTCCCGCTGCGCCGCTGCCACGCCCACCGTCGGCACTCGTAGCTCAGTTGGATAGAGCGGCCCCCTCCTAAGGGGCAGGCCACTGGTTCGAATCCAGTCGAGTGCACCACATAGTGTCGGACCAGAAATGCCGGACCCCTCATCGCTGAGCGGGTCCGGCATTTCTGGAGCGTGTGGGGGTTACAGGACGCTCTTGACGACCTTGCTGATGTTGGCGACGCTGAAACCGAACTTCTCGAACAGCACGTCGGCGGGCGCGCTGGCGCCGAAGGTGTCCATGCCGATCACGGCGCCGTCGGTGCCGACCCACTCGTACCAGGGGCCCTTGCTGGCGGCCTCGATGGCGACCCGTTTCACGCCGGGCGTCAGGACGCTGTCGCGGTAGCTGCGGTCCTGCGCGCGGAAGACTTCCATGCAGGGCATGCTGACCACGCGCGCCTGGATGCCCTCGGCGGCCAGGGCCTCGGCGGCGTTCAGGGCGAGGCTGACCTCGCTGCCCGACGCGATCAGGATGACCTGCGCGCCCTCACCGCTGGCACTGTCGGCGTCGCGCAGCACGTAGGCGCCCTTCTTCACGCCGGCGTGGTTGCGGGGCAGGATGGGCAGGTCCTGGCGGGTGAGGGCCAGCGCGGTGGGACCCTTGTCGTACTCGAGGGCCATCTGCCACGCGGCGGCCGTCTCGTTGGCGTCGGCGGGGCGGATGACGTGCGCTCCGGGAACGGCGCGCAGCATGGCGAGCTGGTCGATGGGCTGGTGGGTGGGGCCGTCCTCGCCCAGGCCGATGGAGTCGTGCGTCAGGACGTACGTGACGGGCTGCATCTGGATGGCGCTGAGGCGGAAGGCGGGTTTGAGGTAGTCGGCGAACACCAGGAACGTGCCGACCAGGGGGCGCAGGCCGCCGTAGAGGCTCAGGCCGTTGGCGGCGGCGCTCATGCCGAATTCGCGCACGCCGAACAGGACGTTGCGGCCGCCCATGCTGCCACTCTGCATCTCGCCGCCGTCCTTGATGGTGGTCTTGGTGCTGCCGGACACGTCGGCGCTGCCGCCCATCAGGCCGGGCACGGCGGCGGCCAGGGCATTGATGATCTCGCCACTGGCGTTGCGGGTGGCGACGCCCTTGCCGCCGACCTCGTAGCTGGGCAGCACGTCGCTGAGGTTGGCGGGCAGGTCGCGGGCGAGCAGGGCGTCCACCTCGGCGCCCAGGTCGGGGTGCGCGGCGCGGTAGGCGTCCATCAGGGCGTTCCAGTCGGCCTCCAGCTTGGCGCCGCGTTCGGTGGCGTCCATGTGGGCGCGGACCTCGTCGGGCACGGTGAAGGGGGGGTATTCCCAGCCGAGCGCGGCCTTGGTGGTCGTGACACCCTCGGCACCGAGGGGTTCGCCGTGCGCCTTGCTGGTGCCGGCGCGGGGGCTGCCGAAGCCGATGACGGTGCGGACCTGGATCAGGGTGGGGCGGTCGCTGGCGTGCGCCTCGCGGATGGCGGCGCGGATGGCGTCGAGGTCGTTGCCGTCGGCGACTTTCAGGACGTTCCAGCCGTACGCCTCGTAGCGCTGGGCGGTGTTCTCGCTCTCGGCGCGGGCGGTGGCGGTGTCGAGCTGGACTTCGTTGTCGTCGTGCAGCCAGATCAGTTTGTTCAGGCGCAGGTGGCCGGCCAGGGCGGCGGCCTCGTGGTTCACGCCTTCCTGCAGGTCGCCGTCACCGAGGATGGCGTACGTGTGGTTGTCGAAGATGGGGAAGTCGGGGCGGTTGTAGCGCGCGGCGAGGTGCGCCTCGGCCATGGCCATGCCGACGGTCATCGCGGCGCCCTGCCCGAGCGGGCCGGTGGTGGCGTCGAGGCCGGGGGTGTGGAAGAACTCGGGGTGGCCGGGGGTCTTGCTGCCCCACTGGCGGAAGTTCCTGAGTTCCTCGAGGGGCATGTCGTAGCCAGTGAGGTGCAGCAGGCTGTAGATCAGCATGCTGGCGTGCCCGGCGGACAGCACGAAGCGGTCGCGGCCAGCCCATTCCGGGTGGGCCGGGTTGAAGCGCAGGAAGTCCTGCCACACCGCGTACGCCATGGGTGCGGCGCCGAGGGGAGCGCCTGGGTGGCCGCTGTTGGCGGCCTGCACGGCGTCGATGCTCAGGGTGCGGATGGTGTTCACACTCAGCTGGGAGATGTCGCTGGACATGTTGCGTATCCTACCCCGAGAAGAGTATGTGTACCGTGTACACTTATAGAAAGACCTTCACAGTCCCATAGATAGGCCCCGCCGGCGGGTGTCGGGCCGCCGCGCGGCGGGGCGCAGAAGGGCCGCCCGTCGTGGTGGCGGGCGGCCGAACTGGACTGGGTGAGGGTGTGGGGCTGGCCGCGCAGGGTCCGTGGATCTGATCTGGGGCCGCAATCCGTCCTGGGGAGCAGGCGCTCTGATGTCGCCTCCGTTCCGGTAAAGACATAATACGTCACTGGCATAATAGAGTCAATCCCTTCCGTGAATACCGGCTGAGTATGCGGCGCGGTGCATCTTCACCGGACATCCATCTCCAGGCGGTCATAACGGGTGACGCCGCCGGGCTGGCACGCCGCATATGCAGAGAGCAGATGCCCCACCGCCCGACCCTAGGCCAGAATGCCTACCCGCCCGGTTCGCCTCCGGCACCCCCCGCCGCGCAGCATGACCGCATGACCCACGCCCCGCACCCGACCGACCACCTGCCCACCCTGCGCCCCTTCCGTGCCGCTGACGCCGCAGCCGTCGCCCGCCTCGTCACGGAGGGCGTGCGCGGCCACTGGACGTACACGCCGGAACACTTCCGCGAAAGTTCCGCCGGCACCCGCCCCACCCGCCTCGTGGCCGAGCAGGACGGCGTGGTCGTCGCCACCGCGCGCCTCGCGCCGTTCGGGGAGGGCGTGCCGGACGCCCTGCGCCTGGACGTGGCCGGGGACGCCGCGTCGTTCACACCGCTGCTGCTGGCGCAGCTGGCTGCAATTCCCGCCGGGTTCCGGCGCGTGCTGGGCGTCACCCGCGAGGACTTCACGGAGCAGATGGCCTTCTTCGCGGCGGCCGGTTTCCGGAACGCGTGGCAGTCCTGGGGCGCGCACCTGGACCTGACCACCTTCGACCCCGCCCCCTTCGAGGCGCTTCAGGAGCGGCTGTTCCTGGCCGGGTACGAGCCCGAACGCCTCAGCCCGGACGCCCCCGACGCCGACTGGGACGCCCTGCACGACCTGCATCAGACTGGCGTGCGTGACCAGCCGCGCAACCCGACCACCACGCCCGACCCGCTGACCCGTGACGGCCTGCGGGACGTGATCCGCCGTGAGGAGGCCGCCTTCGTCACGCGCTGGCGCGGCCAGATCGTCGCCCTGACCCGCCTGACTCCACGCGGCCCGGAGGTGGAGAGCGAGGGCACCGTCACCCACCCGGACCACCGTGCGCGGGGCGTGATGACCGCCCTGAAAGCCCACGCCCTGACCTGGGCGAAAGGGGAGGGGTTCGCGCACGCCGGGACGGGCGGCACGGTCCTGAACCTGCCGATGCTGCGCGTGAACACCCGCCTGGGCTACCGCACGGAACGCATGTGGATCACCTGGGAGAAAGACCTCTGAACGCAGGCAACGGCTGCATATCCCGCCCGACCACCCCGGAACAGGGGCGTGCCAGGGCGGGTTTTCCGGCGTCCATGCATAGGGTTGACGATCCCTGCATTCCGGGGTATTCTATTCCTATCAATCGAAAGAAACACCGCCGCCCGTAAGAGGCGGATTTTTTATTTGGTTCCGGCACCCTTCTGGCCGGGTGTGGGCGGAGCGAACTGGGCCGCGCCGCCCGCCGCGTCGAACTCTGCCTGAAGGTCGGCGGCGGGCCGTTCCGGGTGGCTGGCCGGGTCGCCGGGCAGGGTCCTGGCGAAGACCTCCAGCGCGTCGGCGTACCCGTCGCCGTCGGCGTCCCCATTCGATTCGAGCAGCACCGAGAGCGCCTGCGGGAACTTCACGGCGCGGCCCGCCTCCGCCTCGCGGCGGAAGGTCGCCTGGATCGCCTGTCCGAACGGGTTCCACGACCCGCCGCCCGTCTCCTGCGCGTGGCAGTACGCGCAGGACATCACGCGGCGGTCGAGTTGCCACAGGTCGTTGCCCCCGGTCAGGTGCAGCTGCGGCGCGGCCTGAAGACGGTACTTCGGGAGGGCCAGCGCCGCGCCGCCCAGCAGCAGCGCCAGCGCCAGCGTCACGCGGCGCGCGGCCCCCCTGCTGGCCCTCATGCCAGCCAGCCCGGACCGCTGAAGTCGCCGTTCAGGATCTCGCGGGCGTTCAGGCCCAGCCAGCCGGTCAGGGCCTCGGCGTACACGCCCCGGAAATCCTGCCGGTACTTGATGTCTCCGTCCTGCAGGTCCTCCAGGTCGGGGCTGCTGCCGTGAATGCCGCCCCTGACGCCCTGGCCCAGCGCGAACATCACGCTACCCTGACCGTGGTCCGTGCCGGCGCTGCCGTTCTCGGCCACGCGCCGCCCGAACTCGGAGAAGCCCATGACAACCACGTTCCCGGCCAGCCCCTGCCGTTCCAGGTCCGCGTGGAACGCCGCGAGGCCCGACGCGAGCGTCCCCAGCAGTTCGTCCTGCTCGGCGCGCTGCCCGGCGTGCGTGTCGAACCCGCCCAGCGACACGTACAGCACCCGCTGCCCCACCCCGGCGGCGATCAGGCGGGCCGTGTCGCGCAGTTGCTCCGCGAAGCGTCCTTCCGGGTACGTGGCGCCGGAGCGGTACTTCTGGGCATTCGCCTGCACGCGCGCCGTGTTCTGCATCATCTGCCGGGTCGCCTGCGTCAGGAACGCCGCCTCGCCGCTCCTGGCGGCGTCCAGCATGTCCCCGAACGCGCCGCCCAGACCCTGCGGCAGCTTCAACTGAAAGCGGTCGACCGCGTCGATGCTGGGCAGACTGAACTCGCTGGCCCGCAGCGCCTGCGGGGTCGTCGCGCCGATGTTGCTGGCGCAGAACGGGTCGCCGATCTTCTCGGCAATCCGCCCGATCCAGCCGTCCGACTGCGCCTGCGTGGGGTCGGCCGTGTGCCAGATCGCCATGCTGGCAAAGTGACTGCGGTTCGGGTTGGGGTAGCCCACGTTCTCCATCCAGGCGAGGCGGCCGCTGTCCCACAGGCCCATCAGGGGCTTCAGGGCCGGGTGCATGCCCAGGTCCGGCGAGAGGGTCAGCACGTCCTTTTTCGGGATGGCGATGTTGGGCCGCGCGGCGTAGTACGCGCCGTTGCTGTACGGCACCAAAGTGTTCAGGCCGTCGTTCCCGCCGCTCAGCTGGATCACGACCAGGGTCTTGCTGCCGCCCGCCTGCGCGGCGGCGCGGGCCAGGAAGCCGGGCATGCCGGTGGTGGCGGCCGCTGCCAGGGCAGAGAGTTTCAGGAAATCACGTCGGTTCGTCACGGATAAAACCTCCCAGGAAGGTTCAGAAGGAACGGGGGCGCCCCCGGCCCGCAGGTCAGGCGAGCTGGAATTCGGGGCTGATCAGGTGCAGGTACGTCGCCTGCTTCGGGTTGAGCTTCAGGGTCGCGGCGGCCGTGGCCGGGCGTTCCTGACCGGTCAGGGCCAGCGCGGAGGGCGCCCCGGAGAGGGCGGGTGCCTGAGCGCCCAGCGTGAACGCCGCCGCCACCTGAATGCGCAGCAGCAGCGTGGTGTCGTTGATCCACTCGCGGCCGCCGTCCCAGCCCTTGACCGTGTCGGGTTGCAGCAGCAGTTGCCCCATGCGCCCGGCCGTCTGCGTGAGGTTCAGCAGCGCCTTGGCTTCCATCTTCGGTTGCCCCAGGGTGCGCAGCGCACCCACGATGTACTCGACCGGACTGCGGATGATCCGGGCGCGGCTGGCGTAGAAGGCCTCGCTGGACAGCAGTTCCTCCAGGACGGCGCGCACGTTGCCGTTCGTGCGCCGCCACGTCTCGGCGCTGCCCTGCACGGCCGCCTCGTCCGGCGTGTCGGCCAGGAACGCGCGGTGCAGTTTGCGGCTCACGAACACAGCCGTCTGCGGGTGCGTGGCGGCCAGCCGGATCACGTCCTCGCCGCGCAGCGGGCCGCTCTGACCCAGGTACGTCTTGCGGCCCGTGTCGTGCTGCCGTTCCAGGAACACGAACCGTGGCGCCTGCAGGAAGTTCTGGTTGCCGCGCCCCCCCTCGAAGGACCAGCCGGTCAGGGCGCGCGCGCCCTCGCGGACGTCCTGCTCGGAGTAATGGCCGATGCCGGTCGTGAACAGTTCCAGCAGTTCCCGGCTGAAGTTCTCGTTCGGCCGTCCGCGCCGGTTCTGGTCGTTGTCGAGGTAGCGCAGCATCGCCGGGGACTGCGCGACGTCCAGCGTGAACCGCTCGAAACTGGCGGTCGCGGCGTGGCGGCGCAGCACCTTCAGGTACCCGTCCAGCGCGGGGGCGTTGCGGACCTTGTCGGTGCCGATCACGAAGTGGTTACTCCAGGTCAGGGCCAGTTTCTCGCGCAGCGGGTGCGGGCCGTACACCAGCTCGAACAGCCACGCGCCGCGCGTGAGTTGCAGCATCGGCCCCGGCCCGACCCCCTGCATGGGATCGAAGGGATTGCCGGGCGCGGTCTTCTCGTCGAAAGCCAGGGCCGCGCGCGCGGCGGCGCGGGCATCCTGGCCGACCAGCGCGCGGATCTGCGCGTCGGTCGCGCCGAACGCCGTGCGCCGCAGGAAGTGCGCGGCGTCCTCGGCCGTGAGCTTGCGGGTCAGGGGAGTCAGGGTCATGGGGTCTCCTTGAAACGGGATGTGCTGTGAACCGGGGGTGCTCTAGGGGTTGGAGTCACCGGGCAGCGCAAAAGTTCCCAGGGGGTCCGCCGAAGCACGCCGCACCCCCGCGAGCGCCGAACGCAGCGTGGCGTCCGGGAGGTTCCCGACCAGCCACACGAACACGTTCCCCACCCGCCGGGACGCCACGCCCGGCGCGCCCCGGACGTTCTGCGGGGCGACCACCAGCGCCAGCACGTTCAGCCCGTCGGTCAGGGTCACCTCGGTCCCGCCGGCCGCGCGGACCTTCACGCTGACCGGCGTGAACCCCTGCGGGAGGCTCAGGCCCGGCAGGGACCGCATCAGGGCGGCGCGCAGCCCTTCCGGCGCGGCCGGCACCGTCAGCGCGACCTTCACGGGCGCGGCGTTCACCTTCAGGAACGCGGCGCGGCGCACCACCGTGCCGTCCGCGCGGCGTTCCTCGAAGGCCAGCGGGACGTTCCACGCGCGGTCTATCCACAGCGACCAGTGCGCGGCGCCCCCGACCTTCGGTGTCAGGTCGAAACGCACGGCGTCCCGGCCCGCCACGGGCTGCGGCCCGGCGCTGACCACCCCGAAGTTCTTCAGCAGCAGCGCCGGACGCACCGGCACGGCCGGCAGGGCCGCCGCCACGCGGGTGGGCACGGCGCGCGGCGGGAACAGCACCGTCACCTCGGCCTGCCCGCGCGCCGCGAGCGTCCGGGCGCGTTTCAGGGCCGCGATCAGGTCGTCCGCGTCACCGGCCTGCGCGTGGCCCGGCAGACTGGCGGCCAGCAGCGCGCCGAGCAGCGCAGCGGCGCGCCTCACCAGCCCTCTCCCCAGGCGCTCTGGTACGCGTCGTACGCCGCGCTGCTCGGCAGGGCCGGGGCGGGCCGCAGCACCGTCAGGCCCGCCACGACCGCCGCCGACGCCAGCGCCGCCGACACCCACCCGGCCCGCAGGGTGCGTGCGTGGCGCTGCCGACCCTCCTCCTGCCGCTCACGGTGGGCGGCCAGGAACCGGACGGCGGCCCCGTGGTCCTCGGGCGTCAGGGCGCGGGCCTGCGCGAACAGGGCGTCCAGTTCGGGGTCAGGCAGTTCGGGGTCAGGCAGGTCATTCGGGTGGTCAGTCATGGGGGGTCACTCCGGCGCGGGTCAGCCACGCCCGCAGGGCCGCGCGGCCCCGGCCAATGCGGCTCTTCACGGTGCCGAGTTCCACGCCGGTCAGCGCGGCGATCTCGGCGTACTCCAGGCCCGACACCTCACGCAGCGTCACGGCCTCGCGCTGCTCGGGCGGCAGGGTCCGCAGCGCCGCCGACAGTTGCTCACGCAACTGCGTGACCTCGGCCGTACGCGTCAGGTTCTGCGCCGAGGCGGGTTCCGGCGCGTCCTCCAGCGGCACGCTCGGGCGGTGGCGGCCCAGCGCCCTGGCGCAGGCATTCAGGGTGATGCGGTGCAGCCACGTACTGAACTGCGCCTCGCCCCGGAAGCCCCGCAGGCCCCGGTGCACGGCCACGAACACGTCCTGCACGACCTCATCCGCCGCGCCCGGCCCGACGTTCAGCGCCGCGAGCCGGTGCACCGCCGGGGCGTGCCGGGTCACGAGTACCTCGAAGGCCCGCTCGTCCCGCACGGCCAGCCGCGCGAGTTCCGGGTCAGACAGGGAATCCAGGGCGTCATTCAAGGTCACCTCATACCTTAGAGTCACCGCCCGCCCGGAAAGTTCCGCCCGTCCGCCCCGGCTACACTGAGCGGCATGACCGCCCGTCCGCTCTCGCCTTCCGCCGAGGATTACCTCAAGCACCTGCTGCGCCTCGGGCAGACGGGGAAGGTCAGCACGCAGGCGCTGGCCGACGCCCTGAACGTTGCGCCCGCCAGCGCCACCGGCATGCTGCGCAAACTGACCGAGCAGGGCCTCGTGTCGCACGCGCCGTACCAGGGGGCGCGCCTGACCGCCGAGGGCGAACGGGTCGCGCTGGAAGTCCTGCGCCACCACCGCCTGCTGGAACTGTTCCTGCACCGCGCGCTGGGCGTGCCGCTCGACGAGGTGCACGAGGAAGCCGAGCGGCTCGAACACGCCCTGAGCGAACGCCTGGAAGCCCGCATCGCCGCGTGGCTGGGCGACCCCACGCACGACCCGCACGGCGACCCGATCCCCACCCTGGCGGGCGAACTGCCGGAACGCGCCGAACGCCGCCTGTCGCAGCACGCCGTGGGCGACGAGGTCACCGTGACCCGCATTCCCGACGCGGACGCCGCGCAACTGCGGACCCTGATGCACGTGGGCCTGACACCCGGCGCGACCCTGGCGGTGCGCGAGGTGGACGCCGCGCTGGGCACCCTGACCGTCTGGGTGGACGGCCACACCCTGACCGTGTCGCTGGGCGTCGCCGCGCAGATTCACGTTCAGACCCCGTGATCCGCGACCAAGTGCGGGCCGCGCACCTGGCCCTGACGTTCCTGACGACCCTGCCCCTGCCGCACGTCACCGAGATCCGGGACGGCGATTTTGCGCGGGCCAGCGCGTACTACCCGCTGGCCGGGTACGCGGTGGGCGGCGTGGTGGCGGGGCTGCTGTGGCTGCCCATCCCGCTGCCGGTCGGGGTGATCGCCGCGCTGGGCGTGGGCGCGTGGCTGCTGCTGACCGGGATGCTGCACTTCGACGGACTGGTGGACAGCGCCGACGCCCTGTTCGCCATGAAGACCCCCGCCGAGCGGCTGGTGATCCTGCGGGACGTGCACGTGGGCGCGTTCGGACTGGCGACGGGGGGCCTCTACCTGCTGCTGCTGTGGAGCCTGCTCTCGGCCCCGATCCCGCCGCTGGCCCCGCTGGTCGCGGCGGTGGCCGCGCGGACGCTGCTGCTGATCCCCATGAACACCTACCCCGCCGCGCGTGCCGAGAGCCTGGGCGCCCGCTCCCGCGAGGGCCGCCTCTGGGCCGCGCTGCTGCTGGCCGCGCCCACCCTGCTGATCCCCGGCGCGTGGGTGGCGTGGCTGGCGGCGCTGGTGGGCGCGCTGCTGGTCGCGGCGTTCGCGGCGCGGCGGCTGGGCGGAGGCCTGAACGGCGACACCTACGGAATGATCGTCGTGACCGCCGAACTGGCCGCCCTGACCGCGTTCGCCTGGGGCCGCTGAGCCGTGCCGGACGCCCTGACGCTGCATCTGGTGCGTCACGCGCCGACCCTCCCGAACGCGCAGCGCCGCTACCCGCACCCGCACGAGGACGCGCCCCTGACGCCCGCCGGGGAGGCGCTGGCCCGCCGCCTCGACCTGCCCCGGAGCGCGCTGGCGTTCACGTCGCCGCTGGGCCGCGCCCGGCAGACCGCGCGGCTGGCCGGATTCCCGCACGCTGCCCCCACCCCCGCCCTGGCCGAGGCGAGTTTCGGCGTGATGGCCGGGCACACCTGGGCCGAACTGGAAGCCACGCACGGCGACGCGCCCCGCGCCTGGATCGAGGCGCTGAGTGACCCCGCCAGTCCCCACGGCCCCCCGGCGGCGACACCGGCCAGGGCTTCCACGCCCGCGTGCAGGCGTGGCTGGATTCCCTCTCAGCGGGTGAGGGAGTGGCCTTCACGCACGCCGGACCGCTGCTGGCCGCGCTGCGCCTCACGGTGAACCTGTCTGCCGTGGCCACGCCCCCCGGCACGGTCGCCACCCTGCGCCGCGAAGGGGGACACTGGTGGCTGACTGGACTACGGCCGCCCGCCTGACGCGGCAGAATGCCCCCTGATGCATCCTGACCTGACGGCCCTCCTGACCGCCATCCAGCCTGCCGACGCCGACGCGATGGCGCGCGCACGGGACCGGCAGGCGCAACTGACCAAACCCGCCGGGGCGCTGGGCGACCTGGAAGACCTCGCCGTGCGGCTGGCGGGCGTACTGGGCAGCGAGCGGCCCGACCCGCGCGGCGTGGCGGTGATCGTCGCCGCCGGGGATCACGGCGTGGCCCGCACGGGCGTCAGCGCCTACCCGCCCGAGGTGACGCCCGCCATGGTCGCGAACTTCCTGGCGGACACCCCCGCCGGACCGGGCGGCGCGGCGGTGAATGCCCTGGCACGGGCGGTGGGCGCGCGGGTGTACGTGATGGACGCTGGGGTGAACGCGGAGTTGCCGGAGCACCCGGCGCTGGTCCGAGCGGCGGTGCGGCGCGGCACGCACGACCTGAGCGTGCAGCCCGCCATGAGCCTGGACGAGGCGCAGGCCCTGATCCTCTCGGGCGCGGCCCTGGCCCGCCGGGCCATCGACGACGGCGCGGATGTCCTGATTCCCGGCGAGATGGGCATCGGGAACACCACCCCGGCCGCCGCCATCACCGCCCGCCTCCTGCACCTGGACGCCGCGCAGGTCACGGGACGCGGCACCGGCGTGGACGACGCGCGGCTGGCGCACAAGGTCACGGTGATCCGCGCGGCACTGGAGCGCACCCCCACCACCGACCCGCTGGAAGTCCTCGCGCAGTTCGGCGGGTTCGAGATCGCCGCCATGCTGGGCGTCATGCTCCAGGCCGCCGCCATGAGGCGCGCCGTGATCCTCGACGGCTTCGTGGAAGGCAGCGCCGCACTGATCGGCGTAGCCCTCGCCCCGCACCTGCGCGACTCCCTGTTCCCCGCCGGACAGTGCGCCGAGATCGGGCACGCCGCGCAACTGACCCACCTGGGCCTGAAACCCATGTTCCACCTGAACCTCCGCCTGGGCGAGGGCACCGGCGGCGTCCTGGCCGCGCCCCTGCTGCTCGGCGCGGCCGCCACCCTCCGCGAGATGCGAACCTTCGCCGAGGCGGGCGTGCCGGGGTCGGGCAGCGAAGAATAGAGAGGAGCAGCCTCCCCCGGCGCCGGAACGTGAGGGGCCGCGCCCCGCCGGGGAGGCTGGTGCCGGAGAATGGCGCGCATGAGTGACCGGGAATTGAATTTTGCGCGGGAGATTCTGGGCAGCCGCAGTTACCGGGACGTGCCGGACGACGAGGTGCTGTGCGAGGCCGAGCGGTTGCTGGGTGACTGGATGAGCGGCGAGGCGCGCATGGAACGCCCGAAACTGTATGACCATTACGCGCTGCTGTTGCTGTCGCTGACGCGGCAGGTGCGGGCGCTGGAGTCGCGCGTGAGCGAACTGGAAGCCGCGCGGGGGCCGCAGTGACCGTGCGGGTGAAGGTGTGCGGCACGACCAGCGTGCGCGACGCGGTCCTGAGTGCGCAGGCGGGCGCGGACGCGCTGGGGTTCATCTTCGCGCCGGTCAGTAAGCGGCTGGTGTCCCCGCAGGTGGCGCGCGAGGCGGGCCTGAACGTGGGGCCGGTCGTGGCGCGCGTGGGTGTCTTTCTGGGGCAGGGGCTGGACGAGGTGCTGCGCACGGCGGAGGCGGCGCGTGTCAGTGCCGTGCAGCTTCACGGTCCGCTGCCGGGTCTTTACGTGAGGCAGGTCGCCGCGTATTATCCCGTTCTGCGTGTCGTGCGCCCCGCCGATCTGGCGGCCGAGGCCGACATGTGGAGGGACGAGCCCGGCGTGACCCTGATGCTGGACGCCCCGGAACCGGGCGGCGGCGTGCCGCTGGACTGGGCGGCGCTGCGGGACGTGTTTCCGCGTGGGGCGTGGCTGGCGGGTGGTCTGGGCTCGGCGAACGTGGCGGCGGCCATGCAGGCGCTGAATCCGGCCGGGGTGGACGCGGTCAGTCGGCTGGAGGCCAGCCCTGGCGTGAAGGATCCGGCGCTGGTTCAGGAGTTCGTGCGGGCCGCGCGGCCCTCATAAACCAGAGTTATCCACAGTGAAACGGGCGCCTGTGGATAACTTGCGGCCACCGCCGATTCCGCCTGTACAACACGGCATTCTGCGCGTCAGACAGACAAAATGGGGGCCGGGTCCGGCGGGTCCCCACCCGTTATCCACAGGCTTTCCACAGGGGTTGTGGATAAGCCTGTGGATAACTTCCGGGTCGGAAACGTGACCTGCGTCGTCATCTGAAAAAACCCTGACGGCAGGCCCGGAAACCACGGCGCTCCCACGCCACGCCTTTCGGTATCCGGCCCGGACCCGCCCATCCGAAACCTGCATCAGCCGCATGATGACCGGAATGGTTCACGCAGGAGCCGCCCTTCCCCGGCCGCCCCTGGTCACGGCCCCTGCTTACGGCCACTGGTCACGGCAGGCCGAACCAGCCGGCCAGCACCCGCCCCGCCTCCACCACGTTCACGGGCGACCCCAGGGTCACGCCGGACCCCGCGAACGGCACGCGCGCCCGCGTGTGGCCCTTCACGCCCAGGTCCTCCAGGTTGCCGTGATCGCTGCTGACCACCACCCGCGCGCCCGCATCCAGCAGCCCGGCCAGCAGGGCGTCCACCCGGCGCAGGTACGTGCGGCCCGCCGTCAGCGCGTCCGGCGGGACCGGCTGCGCGCCCGCGTGCCCCAGCAGGTCCCCGAACCACAGGTCCGCGGCGATCAGGTCATGCCCGGCCGCCGCGTCCGCCAGGGCTGCGCCCAGCCGCGCCCAGCTTCCCGCGTTCCCGTCGTCCGGCCAGGGGCGCGCGTACCCCAGGCCCAGCGTCGCGCCCACGAGCGGCACCCCGGGCGGGTTCAGCGGCAGACCCGCCGCACGGAACGAGAACGGAAAGCACCCCAGTCGGTTGCGGCCCCCCACCGCCGCCGCCTCGAAGTACGCCGGAACGTACCCGTTCGCCAGCGCCGCCCGCCCCCCCACCCGTGTCAGGGCCACCGGCAGGCTCTGCGCGGTCAGCAGGCGTTGCAGCGTCGGCCCCGGCTGCGGCCCGAAATGCTCGCCCATCAGCGCCACGGCGTCCGTCCCGGTCAACCAGCACGCCTGCCCCGTCCCGGACTGCGGCAGGCCCGGCACGCCCAGCGTCGCGTCCAGGCACAGGCCCGCATCCACCAGCGGCCGCAGCGCCGGGAGATCCTGCTCCCACACACCGCCCGGCGGCGCGTCCTGCGGGTGCCCCACGCCGTCCAGCGCCAGCCACACGATCCCCCTCACCCCAGCTTCCTCACCCCGCGAGGATACGCCCCACACCCGCCGCATACCCTTGACCGTCCCTGCATACCGCGCTATAGTTGTTGACATCACCGCCCGCAGAGGCGGATTTTTATTGCCTGTTGCGCCTGTCCTCTGCGCCGGATGGCGGATGCCCCGCCCGCCCACAACCCGCTAGCGTGCGCCCATGACCCGTGACCTGCCCCCCGGTACCCGCGTGACCCTGCATGCCGCGCAGGGTGACCTGCCTCCGGGCGCGGCGGGCGTGATCGTGTCGGGAAGCGGCAGCGTGTACGACGTGCAGTTCGGGGCGCACGTGCGGGCCGTGAACCGCGTGCACCTGAAGGTCGAGCGCGCCGCCCTGGAGGCCCTGCCACCCGTGCGCGGCGACCTGCGGCCGTTCGTGCAGTACGCCTGCGTGATGGGCAGCCGCGCCTTCGGGCTGGACACCGGCGCCAGCGACACGGACCTGCGCGGGTTCTACCTGCCGCCTGCCCGCCTGACCTGGGGCCTGAGCGACCCGCCCGAGCAGCTGGAGTTCGCCTCGCTGGCCGGGCCGGGGCCGGGCACCGAGGAGGTGTACTGGGAGGCCCGCAAGTTCGTGCGGCTGGCCCTGAAAGCCAATCCGAACGTGCTGGAGGTGCTGTTCTCGCCCATGCCCGTGCAGGTCACGCCGGTCGCGCGGGCGCTGCTGGACATCCGGGGCGCGTTCCTGAGTCGCCTGATGTACGTCACGTACGGCGAGTACGTCCGCGCGCAGTTCCGCCGCCTCCAGTCGGACCGCGAGCGGCACGGCGAGATCCGACCCAAGCACGCCATGCACCTGCTGCGCCTGCTGATCAGCGGCGCGCACGCCCTGCGGACCGGCGAGGTCATGGTGAACGTCGGCCCGCACCGCGAGAAGCTGCTGGCCGTGAAAAGCGGGCACCTGACCTGGGAGGCTGCCGGGGCGTGGCGGGAGGAACTGCACCGCGACTTCGAGCGGGCCTTCGCGGAGACCTCCCTGCCCGAACGTCCCGACCATGACGCCGCGCAGGACTGGCTGATCGGGGCGCGGCGCGCGGCCCTCGACTGGTAGTGCAGGACTGGCAGCGCAGGACGGGTGGCACACCCCGGCACACCTGGGCCAGGAGGCCTACGCCCCCGCCGCAGATGGCGGATGCCGCGCCGCCCGCGCATGCGGGACAGTGAAGCATGGACCCCGTGACCTTCCCGCCGCAGCTTTCTGCCGCCGTTCAGGCGCATCCCTTCCCGCTGGTGTTCGCCACGGTCAGTGGCGCGCACCTGTACGGCTTTCCCAGTCCGGACAGTGACTGGGACCTGCGGGGCGTGCACGTGCTGCCGCTGCGGCAGGTGCTGGGTCTGGAGGACGTGCCGGAGACGTACTCGCTGGAGCGCGACGATGGGGTGGTGGAACTTGATCTGGTGTCGCATGACATCCGGAAGTTCGCGCGGCTGCTGCTGACCCGTAACGGGTACGTGCTGGAGCAGTTGCTGTCGCCGCTGGTGGTGCACTCGACGCCCCTGCACGCGGAACTGATCGCGCTGGCCCCCGGCGTGCTGACGCGCTGGCACGCGCACCACTACCTGGGGTTCACGGCGAACCAGTGGCAGTTGCTGGCAAAGGAACCCGTGCCGCGCGTGAAGCCGCTGCTGTACGCCTTCCGCACGGTCCTGACGGGCCTGCACCTGATGCGCGCGGGCGTGATCGAGGCGAACCTGGAGGTACTGAACGCCGACGCGCGCCTGCCGTTCCTGACCGACCTGATCGCCCTGAAACGCGGCGGGCGCGAGGCCGAGCCTCTGCCGGAACCGCTGGACGTGTACCGCGCCGAGCACGCGCGGCTGGTGCAGGCGCTGGAGGCCGCGCGGGAAACGACCCACCTGCCCGGCGCCGTGCCGGAGGACGTGCGCCGCGCCGTGAGCGAACTGGTGGTGCGTGCGCGGCTGGGCCACCCTGTCTGATACGGATTCCGTCTGTTTCGTTAACAACCCGGAACAACGCCGGGTTGCTAACTCCACGCCCGGAACCCGTTTCTCTCCTGCTCGCTCTGCTCGGATCGAATGGTTCGCAAACCATTCGATCGGAGTCCATATGACCTTCCGGCATGGCGTGTGCGAGGATACGGGGCGTGTCCGCCGAGCCCGCCCTGACCGAACTGACGGTTCCCGCCCTGTCCCTGGTCGTGCTGATCGGCGCGCACGGCGCGGGCAAAAGCACCTTCGCCGCGCGGCACTTCGCGCCGGAGGAGGTGTTCGCGCAGGCAGACTACCCGGACATTCCGTCATTGCTGGCGGCAGCGGGGGAGAGGCTGGCGGCGGGGCGGCTGGCGGTGCTGGACGGTCTGTTCGTGCGCCCGGTGGACCGCGTGCCCGTGACGGCGCTGGCCCGCGCGCACGACGTGAAGCCCGTGCCGGTGGTGCTGGACCTGCCGCGCGCCGTGCTGGAGGCCCGCACCGCCGCCCCGGCGGACGTGGTGGCGGCGCAGGTGGCCGAGTTGCGCCGCACCCGCCGGGGCCTGCACGCCGAGGGCTTCCGGAACGAGCAGGTGCTGTTCAGTGATGAGCAGGCGCGCACGTTGCCGCTGCGGCGCACGCTGCTGCGCGGGGACCGCCGCGACCTGACCGGCCCCTTCGACGTGATCGGTGACGTGCACGGCTGCCTGCCGGAACTGCACGATCTGCTGCGCGACCTGGGGTACGACCTGAGCGGCGGGGGCGCGCGGCACCCGCGGGGGCGCACGGCGGTGTTCGTGGGGGATCTCGTGGACCGCGGGCCGGACAGCCTGGGCGTCCTGAAGCTCGTCATGGGCATGGTCGCGGACGGCGCGGCGCTGTGCGTGCCCGGCAATCACGACGAGAAACTCTGCCGCGCGCTGGCCGGGAAGGCCGTGAAAGCCATGCACGGCCTGGACGTCACCCTGGCGCAACTGGAACAGGCCGGCCCGGACGTACAGGCGCAGGTTCGCACCTTCATCGACGCGCTGCCCACGCAACTGGTCCTGGACGGTGGCGCGTTGATCGTCGCGCACGCCGGGCTGCCCGCCCACTACCACGGGCGTGGCGGCGGTCGCGTGCGCAGTTTCGCGCTGTACGGCGACGTGAACGGCCAGCGGGACGAACTGGGCCTCCCCATCCGCCGCGACTGGGCCGCCGATTACCACGGCGCGGCGCTGGTCGTGTACGGCCACACCCCGCACGCCGCGCCCCGCTGGAAGGGCCACACCGTGAACGTGGACACCGGCTGCGCGTTTGGCGGCCACCTGAGCGCCCTGCGGTACCCGGAACGCACCACCCTCAGCGTGCCGGCCCGCGCCGTGTACGCCCCCCCACCCCGCCCCCTGCCCGTCCCGGAAGGGGAGAGTGGATCGTAGAAAGTGGGTGGTGCGTGGCCCTTGACAGCGCCAGAGGCATCGCGCACACGCTGTTAACCATCCACCATCCACCATCCACCATCCACCATCCACCATCCACCATCCACCATCCACCATCCACCATCCACCATCCACCATCCACCATCCACCATCCACCATCCACCATCCACCATCCACCATCCGCCATCCGCCGCCTTACCACCAGCCGCGCCGTTTGAAGTACGCGGCGAGCAGGCCGCCGATCAGCAGGAAGCTCGCCCAGGCCAGCGCGTATCCGTAGGGGCTTTTCAGTTCCGGCATGAATTCGAAGTTCATGCCCCACACGCCTGCCAGGAACGTCAGGGGCAGGAAGATCACGCTGACGGCCGTGAGGGTCCGCATGACCTCGTTCATGCGCTGGCTCTGGAGGTTCAGGTGCAGGTCCAGCAGGCTGGTCAGCAGGTCCCGCAGTCCGTCGAGGCGGCCGGCGGCGCGCGTGAACGAGTCCTGCACGTCGCGGTAGCGCACCAGGTCGGCGGGCGTGCAGTTGGCGTGGCGGCCCATCAGGGCGGTCGCCTCGCGGGCGTCGGTGGCGAGGCGGCGGGCCTGCCCGATGCGGTGCTTGAGTTCGAACACGTCCGGCACCGGGTTCTGCCGGTGGTTCTGGAACACGCGTTCCTCCAGGTCGTCCGCCTGTTCTTCCAGGGCGTCGGCCGCCGCGAAGAAGGTGTCGGCGGCGTGGTCGAGCAGTTCGTACGTGACCTCCTGCGGGTTGTTCACGCTGTCGCGGCCGGTCAGGGGCCACACGGCGTTCAGGGCGCGCGTGCCGCCGCTGCTGACGGTCAGCACGGCGTCCGGGAACGTGAAGACGCTCAGGCGTTCCGTGAACTCGTCGGCCTGTTCGGGCCGCGCGAAGGACCGCACCGTGATGAACGAGTGCTCCGGGTACACCTCGGCGCGGCTCCAGTGGCCCTGCTCCAGGGCGTCCTCGACGGCCAGGGGGTTGAGGCTGAAGGTGCGTTGCAGGCTGGCGAGTTCCTCGGGCGCGAGGTTCTGCGCGTCCACCCACACGCCGCTTCCCTGCCCCTGCCAGGGCTGGTCCTCGCCGCTGCCCAGCTGTTTGACGCGAATCATGCCGCCCAGCATGGCAGACGCGGCGCGCCGGGGGCGGCGTGACCCGCTGCTCTATGCTGCCTGGATGAGGCTGCGGGCATGAGTGCGTGGGTGTGGGTGATGGCCGGTGGGGCGCTGGGCGCCGCCGCGCGCTACGGTGCCGGGCTGGCGCTGGGGCCGCTGCTGAACCGGGGCGGGTTTCCGGTGACGGTGCTGCTGATCAACGTGCTCGGCTCGTTCCTGCTGGGCCTGACCCTGACCCTGGTGGGCCGGGGCATCTGGCCGGACGCGGCGCGACTGGCGTTCGGGACCGGGGTGCTGGGCGCGTTCACGACCTTCTCCACCTTCAGCGTGGACCTCGACACCCTGCTGGCACGCGGGCAGGGCGCAGCGGCGCTGGCCTACGCGCTGCTCAGCGTGACGCTGGGCCTGCTGGCCGCCGTCGCGGGGCGCGTGCTGGGGGGCCGTCTGTGACGCGCCGCAAGAAGACCGAGCCGGCCCGGCCGCCCGAGCAGTTCCTGGAACTGTCGGAGTTGCTGGCGTACGTGGGGCAGGTCATCGCGCGCGGCGTGCCCGGCGCGGTGTGGGTGCGGGCCGAGGTGGCCAGCGTCACGGACCGCCGCCACCTGTACCTGGATCTCGTGCAGGCGGGCGAGGACGGCGAGGTCGCCAAGTGCCGCGCGACCGTGTGGGCGCGGGAACGCTTCAGTCTGGAAGGCAAGTTCCGCCGGGCGACGGGCGGGACCCTCACGGCGGGCCTGAAGGTCCTGCTGTTCTGCGAGGCGACCTTCCACGAGCAGTACGGTTTCTCGCTGAACGTGCTGGACATCGCGCCGGAATTCACGCTGGGCGACGCCGCGCTGCGCCTGGACGCCCTGCGGGAGACGCTGGTGCGCGAGGGCGTGTACGGCCTGAACCGCCTGCACGCCGCGCCCACCGATTTCGACCGTTTCGCCGTGATCGCCCCGGTCGGCGCGGCGGGCCTGGGGGACTTCCGGCGCGAGATCGACCCGCTCCAGAGTGCCGGGGTGCTGCGCCCCGTCTACCTGGAGGCGACCTTCCAGGGCCGCGACGCCGCGCCCAGCCTGCTGCGCGCCGTGCAGGCGGCCGCCGACCTGCACGCGCAGGAGCCGCTGGACGCCCTGGTCGTCCTCCGGGGTGGCGGGGCCGTCACGGACCTCGCGTGGCTGAACGACCTGCCGTTCGCGCGCGCCCTGGCGACCTTTCCCGCGCCGGTCATCACGGGCCTCGGGCACGCGCGGGACGACACCCTGCCCGACGAGGTCGCGCACACCCGCACCGACACGCCCAGCAAGGCCGCGGCCCTGATCGTCCGCACCGCCGCGCAGGCCGCCGCGCAGGCGCAGGAGGACACCCGCGCTGTCCGCGCCCACGCCGCGCAGATTCTCGTGGACGCCGACGCGGGCGCGCAGTGGGCGCTGGACCGCGCCCGCACCGCCGCCACACGGCACGTGGACCGCGCCGCGCAGGACGTGGACGCCCTGATGCGTCAGGCGCTCGGCCTCACCCCGCAGCGCACCCTGGCACGCGGGTACGCCCTCGTGCGCGGCGCAGACGGGCAGCCCGTCACCCGCGCCGCGCAGGTCCGCGCCGGGGACACCCTCACGCTGGAATGGACGGACGGCACCGTGCCGGTCACGGCAGACGGGTGAGGCCGGGCTGAGCCGACAATCCCGCCGGACCCAACGAAACATCCCTGCTGGGCGGCAGGGATGATGGGCGCTGAGGGCAGTTACTTGCGGGTGATCACGCACTCGCCAGACAGGCTCTTGAACGTCTTGAACAGCTGTCCCTCGGGAACACCTGCCATCCGCTTGGTGAAGTCACGGAAGGCCTGAAGGTTCCCCTGAACGAGGAATCCCTCGGCAGTCCTCCAGCCAGGACCATCCGTCTGCGCGAAGCAGGCCGTGTAGATCTGCTTGTCGAGGTCGTCGTTTTCCTGGGTGTCGGTGGTGTACAGGATGTCCTGCTCACGGTTGATCTTGAGGCTGGCGCTGCGGCTCGAAGTGCCGTTGGCGAGGTAATTCCATTCATCGTCCTGACTGTCCCACTGCCCGTCGTTGCGGAGCGTATAGGTGTGGGCCACTGCCTTCTTGTCGGTGGTCGTCCCGGTCATTTCGAACACATCCCCTGCCTTGAAAGGGGCCTGGGCGGGCGTGACGGAGCACGCGGCGAGCAGGAAAACGGGTAGGGGTAGCAGGAGTACTTTCTTCATCTCTCTTAATCTAGACTCATACGTTTTTCAGTACATGCACATTTGTGCCTAGTGCTAGCCGGTTGCCACTGGCCGCGTGTCGTCGCTGATCCAGTCGCTCCACGATCCGGCGTACAGGCGGTTGTCCGGGCCGAGCGGCACGCCGGCCAGTTCGCGGGCCAGCAGGTTCGGTGTGGCGCTCACGCCGCTGCCGCAGTACGTGATGGTGGGGGCGGCCCCGGCGTTCAGGTGCACGCCCAGCACCTCGGGGCTGCGCCAGTGGCCCGCGCCGTCCAGTACGCCGCTCCAGTCGCGGTTCACGGCGCCGGGGATGTGCCCGGCCTTCCGGTCGATGGGTTCCACCTCGCCCCGGTAGCGGGCCGGGGCGCGCGAGTCGATCAGCACCGTGCCCGGCGCGCGGTCCTGCACGTCCTGCGCGGTGGCCACCATGTCGGGCTGCACGCGCGGCGTGAAGGTCGTGGGCGCGTGGGTGGCGTCGTCGGTACTCACCGCGCCGCCCGCCGCCTGCCATGCGGGCCAGCCGCCGTCCAGCACGAACACCTGCGTGTGCCCCAGCCAGCGCAGCAGCCACCACGCCCGCGCCGCGTAGAAGCCCTGCCCGGTACTGGGGTCGTCGTAGCACACGACCACGCTGTCGTTCCCGATGCCCACGCGGCCCAGCCACCCGGCCAGCGCCGCCGGGTCCGGGAGTGGGTGCCGTCCGCCCGCGCCGCCGGGCTGCACGGGGCCGCTCAGGTCCGTTTCCAGGTCCGCGTAGGCGGCGCCCGGAACGTGCCCGGCCAGGAACGCGACGCGGCCCACCAGCGGGTCGCTCAGGGCGTACCGGCAGTCCAGCACGCGCACGTCTGCGTCCTGCGCGTGGTCCAGCAGCCACGCGGCGGTCTTCAGAGGGTGCTTCGGTGGAGGGGGGGTCATGCGTCACAGGCTACAACCGCGCGGCGACCAAAACAAAAAACCCGCCACTCGGGCGGTTATTCCTAGAAGATAGCGCGGAATGCACGGGCTGTCAAACCCATGCAGAGCACCGGGAAAAAGCCGTCTGAAACGCATCTGGGTACGTCGGAAGGCCTCCGGCTCCATGCACCCCCCCCGTAAATCGTGACGCGCCGTCTGGGAGAAAGGCCGCCAGTCTGTATACTGGAAAGTCTGTGGTCCGGGCCGCCCAGTGGGGGCGGCGGACAATCGGCGGAACCCCCCAGACGCCCGGGGCGGAACCGACACCGTGCAAGGAGCGTCCACATGCATAAAGTCGCTATCGTAGGCCGACCCAACGTCGGCAAATCCAGCCTGTTCAACCGCCTCATCGGCCGCCGCGAGGCTGTCGTGGCCGACCTTCCCGGCGTCACCCGCGACGCCAAGGAAGGCCTGATGCTGCACCAGAACCACCGCATCACCCTGATCGACACCGGCGGCCTCTGGAGCGGCGACGAGTGGGAAGACGCCATCCGCGAGAAAGCCGAGTGGGCCATGGAAGGCGCGCAGGCCGTCATCTTCGTCCTCGACCCCCGCGAGGGCCTCTCGGCCGCCGACTACGAGGTCACCGACTGGCTGCGCCGCCTGGGCAAACCCGTCATCATCGCCGCGAACAAGATCGACAGCCCCAAGCACGAGGTCTACATGGCCGAACTGTGGGGTCTGGGCTTCGGCGAACCCATCGCCATCAGCGCCGAACACGCGCGCGGCCTCGACGACCTGCTCGACCGCGTCATGACCTACCTGCCCGAGGACACCGAGGACGTTCCGGACATCGCGCCCATCCGCATCTCCCTGATCGGCCGCCCGAACGTCGGCAAGAGCAGCCTGCTGAACGCCATCACGCAGACCGACCGCGCCATCGTCGCCGATATGCCCGGCACCACCCGCGACTCCCTGGACGTCGAGTGGGACTACGGCGGGCAGCGCTTCGTGCTGGTCGACACCGCCGGCATCCGCAAGAAACCCGACACGGCCGTCGAGGACTACGCCATCCAGCGTTCGCAGGCCGCCATCGGCCGCAGCGACCTGATCTGGCTGGTCGTGAACGCCGGGGACCTCGGCGACCACGAACTGAAACTCGCGAACCTCGCGTACGACAGCGGCAAACCCGTGATCGTCATCGTGAACAAGTGGGATCTCGTGCCCGACGCGGACCTCAAGTCCACCGAGAAGGACCTGAACCAGAAACTCCACCACATCAGCTACGCGCCCCGCGTGTACACCAGCGCCATCAACGAGTACGGCATTCACGAGATGCTGGCCGAGGCCATGAAACTCCACGAGAAATGGCAGAGCCGCATCCCCACCAGCGAACTGAACCGCTGGCTGGGCGTCTGGCAGATGCGCCAGAGCGTCCCGAACTTCCACGGCAAGAAACTCAAGATGTACTTCATGACCCAGGTCGAAACCGCGCCCCCCACGTTCGCGATCTTCTGCAACCGCGCCGACTTCGTCACCCGCGCCTACGAGGGCTTCCTCCAGAACCGCATCCGCGAGGACCTGCAACTCGCCGGGATTCCCGTGCGCCTCAAGTGGAACGAGAAAGGCCCGTACAAACGCGGCAAGAACGCCGAGAACGACGACTGAATCTCGTCACTTGCCCCCGCTCCGGCGGGGGTTTTTCGTGACGGAGTCGCCGTTCACGGCGCTGATCTCCGCCACGAACAACCCCCGGTCAGGGTGCCTGTCCCGTGAAGTACCGGCGGGCCAGGGCCACGGCGTCCAGGCCGACCTGTTGCCCGATGCGCCGCCCGGCGAGGTCGTCGGGTTCGATGTGAATGCCGCCCCAGATGCGGGACTGCCCGGCCTGATCGGCGGCGTCGGCGTACGTGGCCCATTGCAGGCGCACGGGTACGGTGTTGCTGTTCCGGTCGATCAGCAGCGCGCCGGGCCGGACGGTGATCTCGTGCAGGCCGCCGGGGAAGAAGGCGCTGCCGGTCAGGTCGGTCAGGACCTCGGCGGCGGCGCGGCTGAACGTGGAGTGCCCGGACACGAAGCCGGGGAAGGCCGGGCTGACGAAACTGGCCGCCTGGTACGGCACCCAGCGCAGCGGGTCGATCCACTGGACGCCGGCGGCGGCGCTCCAGCCGCGCACCATGGCCTTCCCGCCGCGTTCCTCCAGGACGTCCACCTCGTCCTGAAGGCCGCGCATGCCCTGCGTGGCGACGAAACGGACAAGTGAGATGGGGCGGGCGGTGTCGGTCTGGCGTTTGACGTCCCACGCGGCGATGGCGGCGTCGTGCAGCGCGCCGTTCAGGGCGAGGTACATCTTCAGGTCCCATTCCAGGCGGCCCAGTTCGGGGCCGCGTCCGCCCAGGCGGCGCTGGAAGGTGGGGGCGTCGGCGGCGGCGTTCGCCAGGACGTTCCAGTGGCCGGGGGGCGTCTCGGCGCGCGGGCCGTCCGCCCAGTACTCCGCGATGACCCGGCCGTAATCGGCGAGCCGCACCACGTTCGGCGGGTAGGGGAGGCCGGTGGCGGGGTTCAGGGCGTGCCCGGCGCCGTCGTTGCGGCCCGGCGTGTTGTTGCCCAGCGCGGCCGGGGAGATGTCGGTCGTGGTATTCAGGCGGTCGTCCAGTCGGCTCTGGCGGCGCAGCAGGTCCGGAATCCAGCGGGCGCGCATCTGCGGGTCGTTCAGGCTGGGGGCGGGGCCGGGGTCGTGGTAGTAGCGGCCCTGGCGGGTCATGGCGAAGGGTTTCACGGCGCCCCAGTGGGCGCCCATGTACGGCTGCGGGCCGCTCTGGGGAATGCCGTTCTGGGTGAACGGCTGGGCCAGCAGCAGGCGCTGCCAGCGGTCCGGGTCGTTCAGGGTGACGCCGGGCTGTTCGGGGCGCAGGGGTTCGTTGCTGAATCGGTAGCCGCTGGTGTCGGCGTACCCGCCGCGTTCGTTGGAGCCGTCGTCGCGGTTCAGGTCCAGGATCGCCTGCCCGGTGCGGTTGCCGGTCGCGCTGGCCGAGTCGCCCTGCGTGCCGGTGTCGTCGGGGTTCAGGCCCAGGTGCCGCAGGCGGTCGTCGAAGCAGGCGCCGAGCGCCGGGACGGTCGCGGTGAAGCGGGCGCTCAGGACGCGGTGCGCGGCGCGGTTGACGGCTTCCTCGACCTGGGCGGGCGTGCCGCTGCGCTGCTCGTTCACGAACACGCCCCGCGCGACCGGGTCGAAGGTGGCCCAGGTGTCGTACATGGCGGCGGACAGGTGGAACAGCGTGCGGGCGTGCACGGTGGGTTGCGGCAGCACGTTGCGGATGGCGTTCAGGGCCAGTTCGTTCCACACGCGCGCCGCCGAGTGGCCCGGCGCCTCGATGGCCGCCCATTCCTGCGTGCTCAGGGGGCAGCGGACGGGCTGGGTGGGTGGGGGCGGGCGGGGGCAACTGGTCAGTCCGGCGCACAGCGCGGCGCCGAGCAGCAGCAGGCGTCGCCGGGCCGGTGCGAAGATTAAGGAGGCCTTCATCTGAGTTCAGTGTAGGCGACTCCCCGGTCAGCTGCGGCGCAGACCCTGCCCCGTGACTGCCACAGGAGGCCGGCCCCGCCCCGAATCCTGGGGCGGGGCCGGTGCCGTGTGGGCAGGCGGGTCAGGGCTGGTAGGTCTTGAGCAGGCCGCCGAAGCCGCTGAGGGTCCGGGCGCGGTAGAACACCAGACTGATCGGCAGGTTGCTGCCGCTGCTGGGCACGAAATCGATGTTCAGGCGGTCACTCTGCGGGCGCCACAGCAACACAGGCTCGTCGGGTTTCAGGGCGTTGCCGGTGCGGGGCAACTTGATGGTCTGCGTGATCGGGCCGTCCTGCACGTGCATCGCACCCCGGTACAGGCCGCCGCGCGGGCTGAGGGCCACGGCGGTACCGGCCGCGCCGTTCACCTCGAGGTCGTACAGCACGCCGTAGTTGCCGCTCAGGCGCACGCTCTGGCCGGTCAGGGCGTCCGTGCCGGTCAGGGCCGGATCGACCCGGCCGTCCCCGATCACGATGCGGGCGGGTAGGGCACCCAGATTCACGCGCAGGGACCGCACGGCGCCCTGGAAGGTGCCGCGCACGTGCTTACCGTCCGGGCGCAGGTACGGGAGTTGCTGCATGACCTGCGCGGTGGGCGGCAGGGCGTCCTCGAGCATCAGGAAGGTCAGTTCCACCCGCCCCGAGGTGATCAGGTCCTGCATGACGTTCACGCCGCTCCCGGCGCTCAGGGTGGGGCTGGCGTACACGGCGGCCGTCTGGCCCGGCAGCAGGTTCAGGGTGGTGCCGCCGCTCGACGCGAAGTACTCCAGCAGCGTCACCTGCCCCAGGATGCCCTCGATGCGGGTGGGGGCCGTCTCGCCCAGGCGTTCGCTGCGCACCTCGACCGGGCGGCTCTCGAGGTTGCGGGCCATGACGTACAGCCGCGCGGGTCGGCCCAGGCCGTTCAGGTGGTAAGCGAGCAGGCGCGCGCGGCCCGACAGGCTGTCCTGGTACAGCACGCCGCTCTGCGCGGGCACCTCGGGGCTGTCACTGAACAGCAGCGGGTAACTGGGGCCCTCGGCGGTGGTGGGCGTCGCGGACGGGTACGACAGCACCTGCGGGTCCGGGAAGGAATCGCCGGGCAGGGCGTACTTCAGCGCGTAGGTCAGGGGCGTGTCGATGGGCGTGCCCTCCACGCGGATGGTCCGCGTGAACGGCTGGCTCTGCAGGCCGCGGCTGTTCGTGACGGTCAGGCTGACCGTGTACGTGCCGGGCTGGAAGTACGCGTCCTGACGGCCGGTCCAGCGGCGCGCGGTGATGTCCGCGCCGTCCGGGTCGAAGGGGTACTCGGTGTACACGACCCGCTCGCCCGGCGCGTAGGTGGTCTTGTCGGTACTGAACCGCGCCTGCGGAATCAGCGGGTTCCCGCCGTCCCGCAGGGCGGTCAGGGTGAAGGTGCGGCCGTCGTCGGTGCTGAGGTTGGCGTTCAGCGCGTCGGCCAGGGTGCGGGCGCTGACGTACAGCACGCCGCCCAGCGTGGCGACCGTCCCGGCGGGCTGCGGCGTGCCGTTCAGGGACGCGCTGTTCTGGCGGGTGTCGACGCTCAGCCGGGCCAGCTGCACCTGACCGGCCGTGCCGGGCAGCGGGTGTCCCAGCAGGGCCGCCGTTTCCCGCAGCGGCAGCATGGTGCGTCCGCCCACCAGCCGGGGCGCGGCGAGCAGCGTGACGGGGTCGCCGTTCACGAAGGTGGCGGTCTGGTCGACCGTGAAGGTCAGCTGCACCGAGCCGAGCGCGGGTTGCGCGGCCAGTGCGCCGCCCGGCAGCCCGAGCGTCAGGCCAGCCGTGAGCCCGGCCGTGAGAACGCCGCCCTGCGTGGGCGGCGCCAGCAGGGCCAGCAGGGTCAGCAGGCGCGTTCGTCCGCGCGGGCGCTGGTCCGCAGTGGACCGGAAGGGCAGGGAGGGGAAAGACCGCAGAGGCATCCGCCGAGTATGCCGCCTGAGCCTGACGGGCGTCTGTACCGGAGTGTCAGGCGCGCCGTCCCTGACCGTACCGTTAAGGAGACAGCCGGGCGGCCTGCCGGACACGCCCCCGGCAGGGGAGGTCCGGCCCGGAGCTTTGCTTTCAGTTTCCGGCAGACGCGGCGGCTTACACTGAGCCATGACCGGGGTCGAGTCGGGCAGGCAGGCAGGGCAGGAACCGGAGGGCGGCGCGTGAAACGGCCACCCTGGCTGTGGGGCGCGCTGATCAGCCTGACATTGCTGCTGATCGTGCTGGGGTTGACCCTGCCCCGACAGCGCGGCGACGAGCTGAACCTCACGGACTTCACGGCCGCCCTGACCGGCGGGCAGGTCAGCAGCGCCACGATCCTGTACCAGAACGGCACCGCGCAGCTCAGCGGGCTGCTGGAGGACGGCCGCCCGTACCGCACCCGGACGCTGGCCGCCGACCCGGTCCTGAACCTCGCGGCGTTGCAGGCGGCGGGCGTGACCGTGTCGTACGTGGCGCCGTCGCGCCTGAACGTGGTGTCGCTGCTGGGCGTTCTGCTGACCGGCGCGCTGATCGTGGGTCTGATCGTGCTGCTGCTGCGCGGCCGTCAGAACGGCGGCAGCGACGCGGCGGGGACGTTCGGGAAGTCGAAGGCGGCCGTCATCAGCGAGGGTCAGATCAAACTCAACTTCACCGACGTCGCCGGCTGCGACGAGGCCAAGCAGGACCTCCAGGAAGTCGTCGATTTCCTCCGCCACCCCGAGAAGTACCACCAGCTCGGCGCCCGCATCCCCCACGGCGTTCTCCTCGTCGGCCCTCCTGGCAGCGGCAAGACGTTGCTGGCCAAAGCTGTCGCCGGTGAGGCCCGCGTTCCCTACTTCAGCATCTCGGGCAGCGATTTCGTCGAGATGTTCGTCGGCGTCGGCGCCGCCCGCGTCCGCGACCTGTTCGAACAGGCCCGCAAGGCCGCCCCCTGCATCGTCTTCATCGACGAGATCGACGCCGTCGGCCGCAAACGCGGCGTGAACATGCAGGGCGGCAACGACGAACGCGAACAGACCCTCAATCAGCTGCTCGTCGAGATGGACGGCTTCAGTAGCGGGCAGGAGGTCATCATCCTGGCCGCCACGAACCGCCCGGACGTGCTGGACGCCGCGCTGCTGCGTCCGGGCCGCTTCGACCGGCAGGTGGTGGTGGACGCACCGGACGTGCGGGGCCGCGAGCAGATCCTGCGGATTCACGCGCGCAGGAAACCCCTGGACGCCAGTGTGGACCTGGGGGTGGTGGCGCGGCGGACGGCGGGCATGGTGGGAGCGGACCTGGAGAACCTGCTGAACGAGGCGGCGTTGCAGGCGGCGCGGTCGGGGCGGACGCGGATCGTGGGGCGGGACGTGGACGAGGCGCGGGACCGGGTGCTGATGGGGCCGGAGCGGCGGAGTCTGGTGGTGCGGGAGGCGGACCGGAAGGTCACGGCGTACCACGAGGTCGGCCACGCCCTCGCCGCACAGCTGCTGCCCGGCGCGGACAAGGCGCACAAGCTGACCATCGTGCCGCGCGGCCGCAGCCTGGGCAGCGCGCTGTACACCCCGGAAGACCGCATGCACCACACCCGCGCCGCGCTGCTGGACCGGATCTGCGTGGCGCTGGCCGGGCACGCCGCCGAGCAGATCGCAACCGGGCAGGTCACGACCGGCGCCGCCAACGACTTCCAGCAGGCGACCGCCATTGCGCGGCGCATGGTCACCGAGTGGGGCATGAGCAGCGTGGGGCAACTGGCCCTGGCGCAGGACAGCGGCTCGTACCTGGGGTACGGCCCGCAGCAGGGCGCGTACAGCGACCACACCGCGCAGGCCATCGACGCCGAGGTCAGCCGCATCCTGAACGGCGAATTCCAGAGGGCGCTGGACCTGCTGGGCGAACACGCGCACGTCCTGTACCGCCTGACCGACGAACTCGTCGCCCGCGAGAGCCTCAGCGGCGAGGACGTGCAGACCGTCCTGGCCGGCGGCACGCTGCCGCCCCTCTCGCCCGACCTGCGCCCCACCGAAACCGCCGCGCCCACCGGGAAACTCACGCCGGGACCCGCGTAGCAGGGGGGCGGATGGCAGATGGCAGATGGCGGATGGCAGAAAGCAAATGGCAGATGGCAGAGGGCGAATTCCCGCCTCTGCCATCTGCCTTGAGCCATCTGCTATCTGCCTTCCCGGCGTTCAGTTCTGCGCGGGCACGGCGCACTGGCCGTCCTCGCAGCCGTCGGCGGCGGGGTCCGTGCCGATCATCTGGAGGGGCGCGGGGTGGGTTTCGTTCCAGACCTGCGTGAGGGCGCCGAGCAGTGTCTGCGGGTCCTGGGCGCCGTTCACGCCGTACTTGCCGCCCAGCACGAAGAACGGCACGCCGCTGATGCCCAGCGACTGTGCCTGCGCCTCGTCCTGGCGGACGGCGTGCGCGTGGCAGCCGTCGAGCAGCGCGGCGCGGACCTCGGCGCCGTCCAGGCCGGTCTCCCCGGCCAGACGGACCAGGGTGTCGAGGTCGCTGACGAGCGCGCCCTCGCTCATGTAGGCGCGCAGCAGGCGTTCCTTCATGGCGTCCTGGCGGCCGTGCGCGGCGGCGTGGTGGATCAGCTGGTGGGCCAGGAAGGTGTTGCCCATGCGGGCGCGTTCAAAGTGGTATTCCAGGCCCTCGTCGGCGGCGACGCGGGTCATGTGGTCCATCATGCCCTGGGCTTCGTCGGCGCTGCGGCCGTACTTGCGGGCCAGTCCGTCGCGCATGTTCAGGGGGTGCTCGGCGGGGGTGGTGGGGTCGAGTTCGAAGGAGTGCCAGACGACCTCGACCTGATCGCGCTGGGGGAACTGCGCCAGGGCGCTTTCCAGGCGGCGTTTGCCGACGTAGCACCAGGGGCAGGCGATGTCGGACCAGATGTCCACGCGGATCTTGTCGGGGCTGGAGGGCTGGAAGGAGGCGGTCATGCCCCCATTCTCCCATGCTTTATAAAACAAAGCGGAAGCTGGCGCACAATGCCTCCGTAACCTATCCGCCCCGACCCTGCCGTACCGTCGGCCCCTCCTCATGAACCCGGTCCTGCCCGGCACTCAGCGGCCGTCAGCCGGAGCGTGCTACCACTACCCTATGCCGCGCCCCCACCCCGCCCTGCTGCCCGTCGCCCTGAGCGCGCTCCTGGGCACCCTCCCCGGTGCCCGCGCCGCCACGCCCGATCTGGTGCAGGCCGCCACCCGCACCGCCGCCGCCGTGAACGGCGTGCTGCGCAACTGCCCGACCAGTTTCGCCCGCGTCGGCACGGCGGGCAAGCAGTGCGTCGGCGCGCCCGGCACCACCGAGCAGGTCCGCCTGCAGATCGGCGCGGCGCTGGGCGGCGACCTGTACGGCGTGTGGCGCAGCCGCGACGACCAGCGCAGCGTCTACAACTGGCTGCGCACCCCCGGCGGCTTCGCGTACCTGCGCCTGCAACCCGACCCGGACGGCCGCGCCCGCACCCTGGTGTACCTCGACACGCCCCCGGACCCACTGCCCGCCGCCCCGGCCCTCACCCTGACCCCGGTGCAGCCGACCACGCCCCGACCGGCCCCCACTGCGGCACCGGCTGCCCCGGCCCCGGCGAGCACCACTCCGGCCAGCGCGGCTCCGGCCAGTACCGCGCCGACCAGTACCGCCCCGGCGGCTCCGGCCGCGCCGTCCGCCTCCCGGACGTTCCGGCGCACCCTGGAAGTCCAGACGCCCCGACTGAACGGCGAGGACGTGCGGGCCGTACAGAACCGCCTGATCAGGCTGACGCGCCCGGCCCGGCCCGGCCAGGGGGACGGCTGGTTCGGGCCGGTCACGGCCGCCACGGTCCGCGCCTTCCAGGCGGCCAACCGTCTGCCCGTCACCGGCCGCGTGGACCGCGCCACCTGGGACCGCCTGTTCGCCCCGGACGCCGCCACCTTCACGCCCGCCCCCTGAGCCGGGCCTGCCGCATACGCACGCCGGATGAGACGCCCCGACCCGCCAGGGCGACGCGGGCAGGGGCAAAACCGCGTGCATGTCGGCGTACAGCGCATTTACTGCCAAATGAGGCGTGAAACTCAATTCTCACGCCCCGCAGGTAAAGTACGGGTCAACATGAAGCTGCCTGTCATCCTCCTTTCATCTGCTCTGCTGCTGGCAGGCGCGGGTTCAGGACTGGCCCAGACCGCAGCTCCCACCGATCCCTTTCAGCGGGCCGCTCCGGCCGCCAGCGCTCCCCGCGTCAGCGTGGGCGCCCAGAGCGCCGGCGTACCCGCCGCGCCCATCACCCTGCCCGGCGTGCAGAACGCCACCTTCGGCTCGCCGCGCGCCAGCAGTCAGGGCAGCGCCACGCGCGTCGTGTTCGACCTGCCCGCCGGGGTCACCTATTCCCTGACGCCCACCTTCACGGGCCTGCGCGTGGACGTGCAGGGCGCCCGCGTGCAGCCCGCCGTGACCGCCCGCTTGGGCAGCAGCGTCACCGAGTACCGCGCCGGCGGCGGACAGGCGACCCTGTTCACGCCCTTTCCGCTGTCCCTGACCGACGGCTGGAAGGCGCAGGAGGCCACCCTCGCCACCGGCAGCCGCGTCCTGATCATCGACATCGGCGCGGGCGTCACGGGCGGCGCGCCCGGCAGCCGCGTCCTGACCAGCGCGCCCGTCACGGCCGCCGCGCAGGCCGTCCTGAACGCCTCCTCTGCGCCGCTGCCGGTCACGCTGCCACCGGGCGACACCGTGCAGCCCGGCGGTAAGGTCCTGCCGCCCGCCCCGGCCCTGCCCGGCAGCGACACCGCCCGCCCCAGCGCCCTGACCGGCCGCGTGCCCGGCACGCCCAGAAGCGACCTGCTGGCCCCGCCGCGCCTGGGCAAGAGCCCCGGCCAGACCCGCGTGGTGCTGGACCTGCCGCCCGGCGCGACGTACCGCATCACGCCCGGCCCCAGCGGCCTGAGCATCGAACTGACCGGCCTGAACGTCCCGGCGCAGGGCGAACGCAACGCCAGCCCCGAACTGCGCGAGTGGCGCTCCGAAGCCCGCGCCGGGGGCGGCGTGGTCACCCTGCTGACCGCCGCGCCCACCACCGAACGCAGCGGCTGGCGCGCCCAGCTGCTGCCGCCCGCCAGCGGCGACCTGTACCGGCTGGCCATCGACCTGTCGCCCGCCATGGCCGACCTGACCCCCCTGTCGCCCGCCGAGCGCGTCGTCGCGGCCGTGCCGCCGGTCCCGGCGACGCGCGGCACCGCCATCCTGGCCCTCAGCGCCAGTTACGTGAGACCCCGCGTGGTCATCGACCCCGGTCACGGCGGCCGTGATCCCGGCGCGGTCGGACTGGTCACCGAGAAGGCCGTCAACCTCGACATCGCGCTGCGTGTGCGCGACCTGCTCACGGCCGCCGGCGTGGACGTCGTGCTGACCCGCGACAGCGACCGCGAACTGAGCGCCGACAAGAACACCGACCTGAAACTGCGCGCCGCGCTGAGTACGCCCGGCACGGCGCTGTTTGTCAGCATTCACGTCAACGCCCTGGAGGCCGTCAGCGCCCTGCGCGGCTACGGCATCGAGACGTGGTGGAATCCCAACCACCCGCGCAGCAGCGCCCTGGCCGCCCTGCTTCAGAACAACCTGATCGGCCAGACCGGCGCGTTCAACCGGGGCCTGAAGAACAGCCAGTCCCTGAGCGTGCTGCGCAACAGCCGCGTGCCGGCCGCGCTGGTCGAGGTCGGGTACCTCAGCCACCCGGTGGACAGCCAGAACCTGAAAGACACCCATTACATCGACCGCGTGGCGCTGGGCATCGCACAGGGCATCCGCGAGGCGCTGGTCAGCGGCGTGACCGCCGACACCGGCACCGAACGCGCCCCGCTGGCCGGCACCTCCCGCTGACGGCCCGCTCGCTGCGGCACAATGGCAGGCATGACCGACCCCGCGCAGATCGCCCCGGCCTTCCGTGACCGCGTACTGGCCCTGGTGGCCCGCATTCCCGAGGGCCGCGTCATGACCTACGGGCAGCTGGCGCTGCTGGCCGGCACGCCCGGCGCGGCCCGGCAGGCAGGCTTCGTGATGAACTCGCTGGTGGGCGGCGTCAGTACAGACGGCAGCGGCCTGCCCTGGCACCGGGTGATCAACGCGCAGGGCCGCGTCAGCACCCACAAGGTGGGCTTCGGGGACATGCAGGAAGCGCTGCTGCGTGCCGAGGGCGTGCCGCTGGACGCCACGGGCCGCTGCGACCTCGCCGCGCGGCAGTGGTGGCCGGAAGAGGAACGCGGCGCGCCGCCCACCCCGCTGCTGTGATACGGACTCCGATTGAATGGGCTGCAAAGCCCGTTCAATCCGAGCGGATGCGAGTAGGAGCAGGGCGGGTTCCGGACGTGGAGCCGGCAATCCGGTGAAGTTCCGGATTGTTGGCGAAACAAACGGAATCCGTATGACCTCCGGGAACGGTCGTCCGGCCCGGGCGAAACCGGCGTCCGGGCATGAAGGAAACCACCGGACCGCCCTTCCACATGTCCCGGCAGGCCGGTCGTATGCTCGGACTATGAACAGACGAACGCAACGCGAAGCGGGCGACGTGACCTCCTGGGCGGTGGGTGTGACGGCCGGACTGATCCTGGGCGTGACCCTGCTGATCGCCACGCCCCGCCTGATGACCCCACCCACCACCGCCGAGGGCACCACCACCAGCACCACCACCCGCGACGCCGCCACGCAGGTCGAATCGGCCGACGCGCAGGAAGCCGCCACCCAGGGGACGGCCGGGCAGCAGGAGGGTGGGATGCAGGAGGAAGGCGCCGCCACCGCTGAGGCCAGCGCCGAAGGTGAGGGCGAGGCCGCGACAGGCGAGGCGACGGAAGGCGCGTCAGCCGGGGGCGCCGCACCCGAAGCCGCCGCCGGGAACGCCGAGGCCGGGCAGACCGTGTACGTCGGGAACTGCGCCGCCTGCCACGGCCCGAACGGGCAGGGACAGATCGGCCCCAGCCTGGTCGGTGAGGACGGCCCCAAAAACTGGACGCTCGCCCAGTTCACCGCCACCCTGCGGGAAGGCAAGACGCCTGACCGTCAGCTGAGCGCCGCCATGCCCCGCTACGCCGAGACGCAGATCAGCGACGAGCAGGTCGCGGACCTCCAGGCGTACATCAAGACCCTGAACTGATCGGCGGGAAGTCAAGCGCACCTGCGGCCCGCGCTCCGGGTGCGTTGCCGTACGCTGCGGGCCTCATGACCCAGCCCTCCCTGCCCGCCCGTGAGCTGTGGCGCACGCTGCGCCTGACCCTGCCGGACCTGTGGCGCGCCCAGCCGCTGGTCACGGCGGGTCTGTTCCTGAGCGGCGCGGCGCAGGGCGCGCTGCCTGCCGTGACCATCCTGATCGGGAAGTGGACGGTGGACGGCGTGAGCGGTCTGCTGGCCGGGCAGAGCGTGAACCTGACGGTGCTGGCGGCCGCGTGGGTGGGCGCGGCGCTGCTGACGCAGGTGACCGTGACGCTCACGCAGGTCATGCAGGGCGTCGCCGCCGACCACTACACCCTGCACGTGAACCAGCGCCTGATGCGCCGCATGACCGAGTTACAGGGTCTGGACGTGCTGGAAGACCCGCAGTTCCACGACGACATCGAGGTGCTTCAGGGCGGCGCCCACCACCGGCCGCTGAACCTGCTGTCCACGCTGGTGTACGCGCTGCGCGGCGTGGTGGCGGCCGTCAGCGTGGCGGCCACCCTCCTGATCATCGGGTGGTGGGTGCCGCTGGTCGTCGTGGCGGGCCTGCTGCCGCTGCTGTCCCGGCAGATGCAGTTCTACCGACTGGGCTGGACCCTGTTCATCCAGAACACCCCCGAGGCGCGCGAGGTGAACTACCTGTCCCGCGTGGCGCTGCGTCACGAGTACGCCAAGGAGGTCCGCCTGTACGGCCTCGCGCCGCACCTGCAACGCGAGGCGCTCACCCGCGCCCGCGCGTACCAGGACACCCTGCGCGCCCAGCGCACCCGCGGCCTGCTGGCCCTGCTGCCCTTCGAGGCGCTGTCCCTGCTGGTCACCGGGGGCCTGTTCGCGTTCGTGGTCGCGCAGGCGCAGGCCGGGCGGGTCGGAGCGGGCAGCGTGGCGCTGGTGATCACGGCGCTGGCCGCCCTGCGGCAGGAACTGAGCCGCCTGACCGAACTGAGCAGCAACGGCACGCAGCACCTGAACTGGTTCGCCAAACTGCACGCCTTCCTGAACGCCCCCGGCGGCGTGCAGAACCCGGCCCAGCCGCGCCCGCTACCCACGGACGGCGCCATCACCCTGGAGAACGTGAGCTTCGCGTACCGCGACCAGCCCCCCGCGCTGCGGGACGTGACGCTGACCATCCCCGCCGGGCAGACCGTCGCCATCGTCGGCGAGAACGGCGCGGGCAAGAGCACCCTGATCAAGCTGCTCCTGCGCTACTACGACCCCACCGCCGGACGCATCCTGATCGGCACGGGCGCGGCGCAGACCGACCTGCGCGACCTCGACCTCAACGACTGGCGGGCGGGCGTCGCCGCCGTCTTCCAGGACTTCGCGCGCTTCGAATGGACGCTGCGCGAGAACATCCTCCTGGGGCAGACGCAGGACGACGCCCGCCTGAACGCCGCCGTGCAGGGCAGCGGCCTGAACACCGTCCTGACGGGCACCCGCACGCTCGACACCCGCCTCGGGCAGGCGTTCGGCGGCGCAGACCTCTCCGGCGGCCAGTGGCAGAAACTCGCCACCGCCCGCGCCCTGTACCGGGATGCCCGCATCCTGATTCTCGACGAACCCACCGCCGCCCTCGACCCCCGCAGCGAGGCCGAGGTGTTCGGCACCTTCGCCGCCCTGGCGCGCGGCCGCACCACCCTGCTCGTCACGCACCGCCTCGGCAGCGTCCTGATGGCCGACCGGGTCATCGTCATGAAGGCCGGACAGATCATCGAGGACGGCACCCACGCCGCACTGCTCGCGCGCGGCGGCGAGTACGCCGATCTGTGGGCACTCCAGGCCCGCCAGTACGAGGACCAGCCCGGCGAGCCCGTCCTGGCGTGAACTGAAGGTCAGCGCCAGCGCAGGCTCACGTCCGCGCCCACCTGCACGTCCGGCAGCGGGGAGGCGGGCGTGCAGGTGAACCGCACCTCGTCCGGGGCCAGGGCAGTTGTCGGGGTCGTCTTGACCGTCCCGAACACCAGCCGCGAACCCGACAACAACGCCCGCAGCGGGGCCGGACTGGTCGTGCTGGCCCCTGCCCCGCGCAGGGTCAGGGTCGCGCCCCGGCAGGACAGCACGCCCACCTCACCCCCGGACGGCCAGAAGATCCGCAGGCCCTCCGGGACGCGCTCCACACCCACCGTGAACAGGGCCGCCTGGGCCTGCGCCCCGCCCACCCACAGGCCCACCATCAGCGCCGCCGCACGCATCCGTCCTCGCATGGGCCCATGCTGCCCGCATGCGCCCGCGCAAGTCGAGCAGATGTGCCTTACGGCAGCCTGTCCCCGACGTGGATGGCGGCGATGCCGAACGTCAGCAGGCGGTAGCGGGTGCGGAAGCCCGTGGCGCGCATCAATCCCGCCAGCCGCTCGGGTTCCGGGAAGGCCAGCACGCTCTCGGGCAGGTACGTGTACGCGCCCGCGTTCCCGCTGATCAGCCCGCCGATGCGCGGCAGCACATGCTGGAAGTACACCCGGAACAGGCTGCCCAGCAGGCCGGGACGGGGCGGCGGGAACTCCAGGATCACGGCCCGCCCGCCCGGCGCCAGCACCCGGTGGAACTCCGCGAGGCCGCGCGCGTAATCCGCGAAGTTCCGGAATCCGAACGCGCAGGTGATCGAGTCGAAACTCCCGTCCGGGTACGGCAGGTTCAGCGCGTCCCCTTCCTCCAGGCGGATGTCGATGTGCCGCGCGGCGGCCTTCTGGCGGCCGATGGCGAGCATCTGCGGCACGAAGTCACTGCCGATCACCTCGGCCTGTGGGGCGCGGGTCTTGAGTTCCAGCGCGAAATCCGCCGTGCCGGTCGCCACGTCCAGCACCCGCGCCGGATTCAGGGCCAGGGCTTCCTGCGCCGCCGCCCGGCGCCAGCCCCGGTCCACGCCGAGGCTCAGCACGCGGTTCAGAAGGTCGTAACGGGGCGCGATGCTGGCGAACATGGCCTGCACGTCCTTGCCCTTGTCCTGCTTGTCGCCCACCGGCGGCCGGTTCGTCATACCCGCGATCATAGCGGCGCACGGGCGGGACAGACGGGAAGCGTTCCGCCAGTCCCGCCCGCCGTGGGGATCAGGAGATGATGCCCAGCGTGCGGCCCACCTCGGCGTAAGCCTGGAGGGCGTGGTCGAGGTCGTCACGGGTGTGCTCGGCGGTCACGATGTTGCGGATGCGCGCCAGTCCGCGCGGCACGGTCGGGAAGCCCAGCCCGACGGCGAACACGCCCCGGTCGAACAGCAGGCGGCTCGCCTCGAACGCGGCCGTCGCCTCGCCGAAGATGACGGGCGTGATGGGCGTGGTACTGCCGAAGATATCGAAGCCCAGCCCCTGCAACTCCGCCTTGAAGTAGCGGGTGTTGTCCCACAGGCGCGCCATCAGGGTGGGGTCGCGCTGCACCTCGTCGAGCGCGGCGGCCAGCGCGCCCACCGTGGCGGGGGCCTGCGCGGTGCTGAAGAGGTACGGGCGGGCGCGGTTGATCAGCAGCTGGCGCAGGTCGCCGTGCCCGGCGGCGTACCCGCCCACGCCGCCCCAGGCCTTGCTGAGCGTCCCGACCTGGATCACGTCGTCGGCGTACTCGAACCCGAAGTGATGCACGGTGCCGCGCCCGGCCTCGCCCATCACGCCGCTGCCGTGCGCGTCGTCCACGTACGTGACCGCGCCGTACCGGCGGGCGACCGCCACGAGTCGGTCGAGGGGGGCCACATCGCCGTCCATGGAGAACACGCCGTCCGTCACGACCAGTTTCAGACCGTCCGTGTCGTGCTCTTTCAGCAGGCGTTCCAGGTCGTCCGGGTCGGCGTGTCTGTACACCTTCTTGGTGGCCTTGGTCAGGCGCAGCCCGTCGATGATGCTGGCGTGGTTCAGTTCGTCGCTGATGACCAGGTCACCCTCGCGCAGCAGCGCGCCCAGCACGCCCTGGTTGGTCGTGAAGCCGCTGTGCAGCACCAGCGCGCTGCCCGTGTGCTTGAACGCCGCCAGCTGCGACTCGAAGTCCTCGTGAATGCGCAGCGTTCCGGCAATCGTGCGGACCGCGCCCGCCCCCGCGCCCCAGCGTTCCAGGTACTCGGCGGCCCGCGCCTTCAGGGCCGGGTGGTCCGCGAAGCCCAGGTAGTTGTTGCTGGCGAGGTTCACGACCTCGCGCCCGTCCACGCGGGTGCGGGCGCGGCTGGCGCTGTCCAGCACGCGCGGGTGAATCAACAGCCCGCTCTCGCGCAGGCCGGACAGCTCGGCAGTCAGACGGTCGGACAGGGAAGTGGCCATACCCCCGAGTCTAGGCGTGCGCCGCCCCTGCTGTCCGTGAGCCGGGGACGCATGCGGCCCCCGCTACAGGTCCGCGACCTGCGGGGCGACCTCCCGGCCCAGCAGCTCGACCGAGCGCAGCATCCGCGCGTGCGGCATCAGCACGTTCGTCATCTGGAAACTCAGGCGGTCCACGCCGCCCAGCGCCCCGTGCACGAACCGCAGCTTGGCGGCCACGGTGTCCGGCGTGCCGATCAGGTACGGGCCGGTCGGTCCGCACGCCGCGTCGAACTGCGCGCGCCTCGGCGGCGCCCAGCCCCGCTCGCGGCCCAGCGTGTCCAGCATCCGCGCGTACCCTGGCCAGAAGTCGTCCCGTGCGCCCTCGTCGCTGTCGCCCACGAAGCCGAAGGCGTGCACACCCACCCGCAGGGTCTCCGGGGCGTGCCCGGCCTGCGCGCCCGCCTCGCGGTACAGGTCCACCAGCGGCCGGAACGCCCGGAAGTCCCCGCCGATGATCGCCACCATCAGCGGCAGCCCCAGCCGCCCGGCCCGCACGAACGACTCCGGCGTGCCGCCCACCCCCACCCACACCGGCAACTGCGGCTGCTGCGGGCGCGGGTACACGCCCTGACCGCGCAGCGGCGCACGGTGCCGGCCCGACCAGTGCACGTGCGTGTCCCCGCGCAGGCGCAGCAGCAACTCCAGTTTCTCGCTGAACAGCGAGTCGTAGTCCTGCGTGTTCAGGCCAAACAGCGGGTACGCCTCGATGAACGACCCGCGCCCCACGACCAGTTCCGCCCGCCCGCGCGACAGCAGGTCCAGCGTGGCGTACTGCTGGAACACCCGCACGGGATCATCGGCACTCAGGACCGTCACGGCGCTGTTCAGGCGGATGCTCTCCGTGCGGGCGGCAGCGGCCGCCAGGATCAGGGACGGCGCGGAATCCAGGTACTCGGGCCGGTGGTGCTCGCCCACCCCGAAGGAGTGCACGCCGCTGCGGTCGGCGACCTCGATCTCCTCCAGCAGGTTCGCGAGGCGGTCGGCCGGTGAGAGGGTCACGCCCGTGACCGGGTCGGATACCACCGCCGCGAAGCTATCAATGCCGAGTTTCATGCTTCATATTATAAAGCGATTTGGAAAGAGAAACACGGAGACACCTGAGAGCGGGAGGCAAAGAGCACAGAAAAGACCCCCGGCAGGTCCGGGGGCCACTGGGCAGAAGGCGCGCTACTGGCTGGTCACGGGCGTCGGCTCGTGCAGCGTGTAGCGTTGCAGGCCCGCCGTCCCCAGGCTGCGCTGGTACGTGCGGCTCCCGTCCGGCAGGTACACGTAGTGCTCGGCGCGCGTCCAGCCCTGCGCCAGATTCCAGCGCTGCCGCATGTCCGGCACGAGCGTCCTGAAGTCCGCCGTCACGGCCGCACTGGCGTACGCCACGCGGTCATGCGTCATCAGCGGCAGCGTCTCGCCCACGTCCAGCGTGCCGTTCGCGTTGCGGTCCTGCCACATCGTCCATTCCAGCAGCAGCACCTTCGCGGCGGCCGGGGCGACCGTCACCGACGCGCCCGCCGGGATCAGCGTCGCGGCGTCCACGGCGCGGTCCGTCTGGTTGATCCACTTCAGCGGGTCCACGTCCACGGCCGTCTTCCCGGCGGGCACGGCCAGCTGGTACACGCTCTCGCCGCCGTCCGTCACCAGGGACAGGTAGGCGCCGGCGGGCGCGGCCGGGAAGCGCACCTCCACCCCGCTCGGCAGGGGAGGGCGCCCGCCCGTCGGGGATGACGAAGCGCCGCACGCGGTCAGGGCTGCGCCCAGCAGGACCACTGCCGGAATCCACATGGCGCGCTTCATTTCGCACCGCCCAGGCTGCCGCCCAGCGGGGCGCCCTGACTGATCAGGCGGTTCGTCGGTTCGTGCAGGCGGACGCTCAGGCGTTCGTCGGCCTCGGGCACGCTGTTCATGGTCACCACGTACCGGCCGGGCGTGGCCGACGGCTGCCGGACCTCGTGCGCCACCAGCGACCAGCCCTTGCGGCGCGCGCCGCTCTCGGTCGTGCGCCCGTCCGCACTGGTGAACGAGTACGTGAACGCCTCGCTGGCGTAACTGTAGATCGAGTGCGTCTGGTACAGCTCCTCGGTGCTTTCCGGCCGCCCGTTGCGGTTCAGGTCGTTGTAGATCACGAAGTACACGTTGCAGGTCTGCACGTTCTCCGGCGACACCACCACGTCCCGCATCCCGTCGGTCTCGCCGCCCTTGAACGGCGACAGGCAGGCACTCTTCTGAATGTTCTGAAGCGAGTAGCCGTCCAGGTAGATGGTCGTGCGGTTCACCACGCTGCCCGGAGCGCCCCACAGATACCCACCGTCCCCGATGGTCCGCAGGTACTGCCCGTTCGCGCCGAAGGCCACTCCACTCAGCCGCAGCGTGTCCACAGCCGGGGTGTCCGGGAAGGTGAAGGTCAGACCCATGGGGGCGGGTGGCGGGGGACTGGGGCAGGCGGTCAGGAGCGCACACAGCGCCCCGACCCCACCCAACCGGATCATGTTCATCTTCTTCATACGACGTTCACAGTAGCGGACGCCCCCGGACCCTGCACGCACATTTGACGCAGGGAGCCGGCACGCCAAGAACAGACGACGGGCACAGACGACGGGCACAGAAGGCAGGTGGCCCCCGGTCCGTCCGGAAGCCACCTGCCCTGTCGTCACCTGCGCTGTCGTCACCTGCCCCGAGGCACTGTCCTCAGCGGTTCATGATGTGAATGGCCTGCTTGTGGACGGCCTCGGCGGCCTCCAGCACGCTCTCGCCCAGGGTGGGGTGCGCGTGGATGGTCAGGGCGATATCGCTGGCGGTGGCGGCCATTTCCAGGGCCAGGCTGGCCTCGCCGAGCAGGTCGCTGGCGTGCGGGCCGACGATGTGCACGCCCAGCAGCAGGTCCGTGTCCTTCTCGACGACCATCTTTACGAAGCCGTCCGTGGCCTGCAGCGTCATGGCGCGCCCAGAGGCGCTCAGGGGGAACACGCCGGTCTTCACGTCGTAGCCCTTCTCTTTCGCCTCGGCCTCGGTCAGGCCCACCCAGGCGAGTTCCGGGCTGGTGTACACCACGCCGGGAATGGCGACGGCGTCCTGCTCGGCGGGCTTCCCGGCGATCACCTCGGCGGCCACCAGACCCTCCTTCATGGCCTTGTGCGCCAGCATGGGGTTGCTGGCCACGTCACCCACCACGTAGATGTGCGGCACGTTGCTGCGCTGGCGGGTGTCGGCGGGAATGAACCCGCGCTCCGTGACGTTCACGCCGGCCGCCTGGGCGTTCAGGCCGTCCGTGCGGGGTCGGCGGCCCACGGCGACCAGCACCCGGTCGAAGACCTCGGTGGTTTTCGTGCCGGTCTTCACGTCTTCCAGTTCCACGTGAATGCCGTCGGCTTTCTTCTCGGCGCGGTTGGCCTTGGTCTGCACGGCGATCTCGATGCCCTGCTTCTTCATGATCTTCGTGAATTCCTTGACGGCGTCGGCGTCCGCGCCCGGAATCACGTTCGGCATGAACTCGATGACCTTCACTTTGCTGCCCATGTTGTTGTACACGTGCGCGAACTCGAAGCCGATCACGCCGCCCCCGATGCACAGCATCCGTGCGGGCACCGGGTCCGGCATGACCAGCGCGCCCGTGGAATCCACGATTCTCTCCTGATCCACGTCCAGGCCCGGCAGCTTGGCGGGCTCTGAGCCGGTCGCGATGATGAAGTTCGCGGCCGTGTACGTCTTGTCGCCGACCTGCACGGTGTGCTCGTCGATGAAGCTGGCCTGCCCGATCAGGTGCGTGACCTTGTTCGCCTTGAACAGGCTGCCCACGCCGCCCGTGAGTTTCTTGACGATGCCGTCCTTCCAGCCGTTCAGTTTGGCGATGTCCAGCTTCTGCTCACCGAAGGTCAGGCCGAAGTCGGCGGCGTGCCGCGCGGCGGCGATCTGCTCACCGGCGTGCAGCAGCGCCTTGGTGGGAATGCAGCCCACGTTCAGGCATACGCCGCCCACCGTGTCGCGTTCGGCGCAGGCGACCTTCAGGCCCAGCTGCGCGGCGCGGATGGCGGCGTGGTACCCGCCGGGACCCGCACCGATCACGAGCACGTCGTAGTCATAGGATTTCGTCATGCGGTCAGTCTAACGCGGCCCCCGTGAGCCGTCACTGACCTGCCCGCATAGCTGGACGCAGCCCATTCACAACTCCCACTGGTCAAACAGAGGGGGGCGGGGGATGGTCGACGGAGGATGGGTTTACACCTCCAGAAAGTCCGTGATCACGCGGTTCAGCACCCACCAGCCCTCGGGCGTGGCCCGCAACTGCTCACCGTCCAGGGTCAGCAGGCCGCGCGCCACGTTCGCCGCGATGGGCGCCGCGTACACCTGCGGCACGTCCAGGCCGCTGCGGCGCGACAGGTCACCCAGGTTCACGCCCGCGCGCAGGCGCAGGCCCATGAACAGCGCGTCCGTGACGAACTCGGGCGCGTCGATGGCCTCCGGCGCACCCGCCTCGCCGGTCAGCCACTCGTGCAGGTGCGGATTCGTGCGCCGCACCGTCAACACGTCCGCCGCGCGCGGTCCGGCCCCATCCGCCATCTGCCATCCGCCATCTGCCGGGTAATGTCCCGCAGCCCCCGGCCCCAGCCCCAGGTACGTGCGGCCCTGCCAGTACGCGAGGTTATGCCGGGATTCCTGACCGGGCCGGGCGTAGTTGCTGATCTCGTAACGGGTCAGGCCGCGCGCGGTCAGTAGGGCCTCGGTCTGCTCGAAGCCGCGCCGCTCGTCCTCCTCCTCGACCGTCACGCCCCGGCGCGCGAATTCCGTGCCGGGCTCGATGGTCAGCGTGTACGCACTGACGTGCCCCACGCCCAGGTCCAGCAGGCCCTGAATGTCACTCTCCAGCGGTTGCCCCGGCACGGCCGTGATCAGGTCCCCACTCACCCGGAAGCCCGTCCCGATCAGGGTGGTGACCGCCTCGCGCGCCTGCTGCGCGTCATGCTGGCGGCCCAGGAACTTCAGGGTCGCGTCGTCCAGGCTCTGCACGCCCACGCTGGCCCGGTCGAAGCCCAGCGCCCGCCAGTGCGCTGAGCGCTCCGGCGTGACCGTCCCCGGATTCACTTCCAGCGTGTTCTCCAGGCGGCCCCAGCCCAGGTGACGGCGCACGCTGCCCACCAGCGCCTCTATCTCCGCGTCCCGCAGGAAACTGGGCGTCCCGCCCCCCAGGTACACCGTGTCCAGATCCACACGGTACGTGGCGGCCAGCGCCGCCGCCTCGACCTCCAGCCGCTCCAGGTAGCGCTCCACCAGCCCGGCGCGGCGCGTCAGCACATGAAAATCACAGTACGGGCAGATGGTCGGGCAGAACGGCACGTGCACGTACAGGTGCCGCACCACGTCCGGGGCAGGGCTGGGCTGGGCGGCAGGGTCGGCACTCACGCGCGGCAGTCTACGCGTATCCTCGCCGGATGACCGACGCGCCCCTCACGAACGACCGCCAGCGCACCTACACCTGGGCCGACACCGCCCCCGCCCTGGCCGCCCTGCGCACCCTCAGCGGCCTGGAATTCCTGCGCGCCATCGCCCGCGGCGACCTGCCCCCCTCGCCGGTCGGCATGACGCTCGGCATGGAACCCCTGCGCGAGGAGGACTTCACCGAAGGCCGCGCCGTGTTCCGCCTGAAACCACAGGAATTCCACTACAACCCCATCGGCAGCGTGCACGGCGGCGTGTTCGCCACTCTGCTCGACTCCGCGCTGGCCTGCGCCATCCACACCACGCTACCCGCCGGGGTGGGGTACACCACCCTGGAACTGAAATTCAACTGCGTCCGCCCCCTGATCGCCGGCGGCCCCGAAGTGCAGGCCGTCGGGCAGGTCGTCGCTGGCACCCGCCAGACCGCCATCGCCGAGGGCCGCATCGTGGACGACACCGGAAAACTGTACGCGCACGCCACGACCACCTGCCTGATCCTGCGGTAAAGCCCCGCCAGTGAACGTCAGCGGCCGTGCGGCGTGCGGTCCATCCAGGCGCTCAGGGCTTCCCCCACGTTCTCCGGGCCGACGACGACCACCGCCGCGCCTGCCTGGGCCGCTGCCGACGCGGCCGCGCACTCGCCCGCCGGGCCGCCCGCGCTGTCCGCGCCCGTCCAGGCGGGGAACTCGCCGCCCTCGCGGTACTCCACGCCGCCTGCGTCGTTCACCACGCGCTCCGGCACGCTGATCGCCGGGCCGCCTGACAGGGCCGACGGGGCCACCACGATCACGCCGCGCGGGTCCGCCTCGCGCAGCGCCGCCAGCAGCGGCGTCAGGCCGTCATGCACGACCAGCGTCACGCGGCCCTTGCCGTCCACGCCCGCCAGTTCCCCGGCCAGCCCACCCGCCAGCGAGGGCGGCGCGGCGACCAGCCACGCGTGCCCCCCCGCGCGACCCTCGAACAGGGCGAGGGCACTGCCGTACACGTCAGACCAGGTGCGGGTGTGTTGCATGACGCCCAGCATAGCGGGCGGGTGCCCGGCCTCACGAAAGGTCCGCAGCACCGCTGGGTTCGAGCAGGGTGGGCAGAAGCGAGTTGGGCTCCGGGTACGGCTGACCCTGAAAACAAAAAATCCGTCCTGCGCGGACGGTGATAAGGAAAGAATAGCGCGGTATGCAGGGTGTGTCAACTTCTGCGGGCGGGTTGCGCAAATGGCGTGCTGGTGGGCATTTCCGGCAGTGGGGTATGCGCCGCTTGCATGCCGTTCCCGCCCCCTGGCCCGCAGGCCCACGCCGGGGGGGCTGGTGCGGACCGGCGGGCGGGGTGTTTATGCTGGGTTCATCACACAGCTGGGCCGGAGGTCAGATGCAGGATTACGAGAAGCTGGGCGCGTTCTACCTGGGCAGGACGGTCGACCCGAACACGAATCAACCGACGGATGAACTGCTGCTGTACGACAGCGCGGACCTGACCACGCACGCCGTGATCATCGGCATGACCGGCAGCGGCAAGACGGGCCTGGGCCTGAGCCTGATCGAGGAGGCCCTGATGGACGGCGTGCCGGTCCTGGCGGTCGATCCGAAGGGGGATCTGGGGAACCTGCTGCTGACCTTCCCGGATCTCGCGCCGGGCGATTTCCGCCCGTGGGTGGACGAGGCGGAGGCCGCGCGGGCGGGTGTGTCGGCCGATGATCTGGCGGCGCAGAAGTCGGCGTTGTGGCACAAGGGGCTGGGCGAGTGGGGCCAGAGTGGAGAGCGGATCCGGACGCTGCGGGAGAAGGCGGATTTCGCGGTGTACACGCCGGGCGGCAGCGCGGGCCTGCCGGTCAGCGTCCTGAAGGGCTTCGACGCGCCGCCCCCCGAGATCATGGACGACGCGGACGCCCTGCGTGAGCGCATTCAGGGCACCGTGACGGGCCTGCTGGGCCTGCTGGGTCTGAGTGCCGATCCCATGCGCTCGCGCGAGCACGTGCTGCTGTCGAACCTGCTGGGGCACGCGTGGGGCGAGGGGCAGTCGCTGGACATGGGCGGCCTGATCGCCGGGATTCAGGCGCCGCCCTTCGCGCAGATCGGCGTGATGCCGGTGGACGCCTTCTACCCGCCGAAGGAGCGCTTCGAGCTGGCCATGAGCCTGAACAACCTGCTGGCCTCGCCGGGCTTCGCCGCGTGGACGCAGGGCGAGCCGCTGGACGTGGGCCGGTTCCTGTTCACGCCGGAAGGGAAACCGCGCGTGTCGGTCATGAGCATCGCGCACCTGGGGGACGCCGAACGCATGTTCTTCGTGTCGATGCTCCTGAACGCCACCCTCGCGTGGATGCGCACGCAGTCCGGCACGAGCTCCCTGCGGGCCGTGCTGTACATGGACGAGATCGCCGGGTACTTCCCGCCGAACGGGAACCCGCCCAGCAAGCCGCCCATGCTGACCCTGCTGAAGCAGGCGCGGGCCTTCGGGCTGGGCGTCGTGCTGTCCACGCAGAACCCCGTGGACCTCGATTACAAGGGCCTGAGCAACACCGGCACCTGGATGATCGGCCGCCTCCAGACCGACAACGACAAGGCCCGCGTGCTGGAGGCGCTGCAGGGCGCGACCAGCGGCCTGAACGCCCTGACCCGCGAGCAGCTGGACGCCCTGCTGTCCGGCCTGGGCAAGCGCGTGTTCCTGATGCACAACGTCCACGAGGCCCGCCCCACACTGTTCACCACCCGCTGGACCATGAGTTACCTCGCCGGGCCGATCACCGGCACGCAGATCCGGCGACTGATGGGGGAGAGGAAGGCGGATGGCGGAAGGCAGAAGGCAGATGGCCCGGCTGGGGTTTCGTCTTCGGCCATCAGCCTTCCGCCATCCGCGCCGGCAAAACCCGTGGTTCCGCCCGGCATCACCGAGGTCTTCGTGCCTACCGGCGCGCCGGACGTGCAGTACCACGCGCGGTTGCTGGCGGTCGCGCAGGTGCGGTACGCCTCGGTGAAGTACCGCGTGGACGTGGCGGGCGTGCTGCCGCTGGTGGTGGACGTGACGGACGGCCCCATTCCCGTCACCTGGGACGGAGCGACCGACCTGCCCATCGATCCGAACACGCTGGAGCAGTCGGGCGTGGACGGCGCGACCTTCTCGGACGTGCCGGCGGCGCTGCTGAACGCGAAGAACCACGCGCGCTGGGCGAAGGAGGCTGCGAAGTTCGTGGCGGGCAGCCGACCCCTGACGCTGTGGCAGGAGCCGGGCAGCGGCCTGATCAGCGCGCCGGGCGAGGCCGAGGGGGACTTCCGGGCGCGGGCCAGTCTGGCCGGGCGGGAAGCCAGGGACGCCGCCGTGCAGAAACTCCGCGCGAAGTACGCTCCGAAAGTCACGGCCCTTCAGGACCGCCTGGCGCGCGCGCAGGGGAAGGTGCAGCAGCAGCAGGCGCAGGCGCAGCAGGCCGGGTTGCAGGCCGCCATGAGCGTCGGTGTGGGCGTGCTGGGCGCGCTGTTCGGCGGCGGGCGCAAGACGACCGCGCTGCGCAGCGGCGTGTCCGGCATGGGCCGCTCCATGCGCGAGGGGCAGGACGTGCAGGCCGCGCAGACCGAACTGGCGCAGGTCGCGGCGCAACTGCAGGAGTTGCAGGCGCAGGTGCAGTCCGAGGTGGACGCCCTGACCCTGACCGCCAGCAGCGACCTCGTGCAGGTGGATGTGAAAGCGAAGAGTACCGACGTGACTGTGCCGCTGGTGGCCCTGGCGTGGCTGCCGTACACCCGCGCGGCCAGCGGCCTGCTGACCCCCGCGTGGGACGCGCCCACCTGAGCGACACCTGAACCGTAGGGTCGCGGCCTCCCGGCAGGTGGGGGAGGCCGCGACCGCCCCGCCGGGGCAGACATAAAAAATCCGCCTTCCCAGGCGGCTGTTTCGGTGGTCTTGCTTGACTGCGAGGCATTTCCTCGATTGATAAGTTCAATATAGCCCGGTATGCACCCCGGGTCAAGTTCAACCGGCAGCCCGGAAAAATCCGCTGCTGGACGGCATTCCTGGCGCGGGAGCGCGGCGGGGTATGCATCATACGGATTCCGTTTGTTTCGCCGACAACCCGGAACATCGCCGGGTTGCCAGCTCCACGTCCGGAACCCGTTTTTCTCCCACTCGCATCCGCTCGGATTGAACGGTCTTTGCAGCCCATTCAATCGGAGTCCGTATCATACGGATTCCGTTTGTTTCGTTTACAGATCGGAACACCACCGATCTGTCAACTCCACGTCCGGAACCCGCTTCGCCCCTACTCGCTCCGCTCGGATTGCACGGCTTTGCAAGCCATTCAATCGGAGTCCGTATCAGCCCAGGCGGGGCAGCAGGGCCACCACGCCCGCGATCGTCACGACGCTGCCCAGCGTGCTGAGTAGCACCACGCCCGCCACCGTGTCCGTGTCCCCGTCGTACTCGCGGGCGATCAGCAGAGCGTTCACGGCGGTCGGCATGCTGGCCGACAGGATCAGCACCGCCAGCGACTCGCCCCGCAGGCCGCACAGCGCACCCACACCCAGCCCCAGCAGCGGCCCCCCGATCAGCCGCGCCGCCGCCGCCAGCCACAGCCGCCCGTGCAGGTGCGGCCAGCCGCCCGCCCCGAGTTGCAGGCCCAGCGACAGCAGCACCAGCGGCAGCGTCGCCTGGGCCAGCAGCGACACGCCGCGCGACAGGCCCTGCGGGAGCGTCACGTCCAGCGCCCGCAGCAGCAGCGCCGCCGCCGCCACCCACACGGTCGGCAGGCGCAGCACCGCGCCCAGCGCTCCCCGCCACCCGCCGCCCCCGGCATCGCCCCGCGTGCCGCTGCCGAACAGGGCCGGGCCGACCACGTACATCGCCACGATGGACACCAGAAACACCACGGTCGCCCGCTCGAAACCCGCCTGCCCGAACGCGAACAGCGCCATCGGCAGCCCCATGTTCCCGCTGTTCCAGATGCCCACGCTGGCGCTCAGGGCGCGCCGCTCGCTCCCTGGGCGGCCCAGTCCGCACAACCAGCCCAGCAGCAGCGACGCCGCCATGACCAGCAGGTACGCCGCGCCCAGCTGCGCGGCCTCGGCGGCGCGGACCGGGGTGCGCAGGATCACGTCCAGCACCAGCGCCGGAATCAGCAGGTACATGGTCAGCCGCGCCACCGTGCCCTGATCCACCGGCATCCGCCACGACAGCAGCGCGCCCAGGCCTGCCACCAGCATGACCGGCAGCAGCACGTTCCCCAGCGCCTGAAGCATGCCTGACATCCTCGCACGGCCCGGCCCGCCCGTGCCGCGCAGCTGCGTGGGCCGTCAGGGCGGGGCAACACAGGGTGGGGTCAAACAAAAAATCCGCCCTTCTCGGACGGTGATGCATTCAATATACCCCGGTATGCACGCCCGGTCAAGCCTCCGCAGGCAGACTGCGAGCAGCCCGGAGAAAGCGCGGCTGGCATGGCGTTTTCCGGATTGCGGTCGGACGGGCAGGCCTGCGGGGAGTGCATACCGCGCGCCGGGTAGAAAAGAACAACGCCCTCCGCAGGGGAGGGCGCATGTTCCGTGTGGCGCGTCTCAGACGGCCAGCACCTGGCGGCCGTCGTAGTAACCGCAGCTGGGGCAGATGTGGTGGCTGAGCTTCTTCGCGTGGCACTGGGGGCACTCGGTCAGGTTGGGCGCGACGAGGGCGTGGTGGCTGCGGCGCATGTCGCGCTTGCTCTTGCTGGTCTTCTTCTTGGGGACGGGGTGCTTGGCCATGATTTTTCTCCTGGGCCGCACGGCGTTTCTCGCCGGGGCGCGATTCTCTGCCCACAACGAACCCGGGCGAGACAACAGCGGGGAGTATAGCACAGCGCCTCCCCACGCTGCCAATGCACCCCACCGCCCACGGCCGGGCGGCAGCCTGCGCGGCGTGTGAAGCGGCCTGTCGTCTGCTCTGCCACCCGCACCGCCCCCCTCTGCCCGGCCCGCTTTCTCCCGGCGCGCGACCCGGACAGCACCGGCCCGCGCCGCCGACTCCTCCGGTACAGTTGACGGGTGCATGAACTGCAGTGGACTCCGATCACGCTGGCCACGGGCCTGCACGCCCTGGACCTGATCGGCGTGCTGGCCTTCGCGCTGTCCGGGGCGCTGCTGGGCGTCCGCAAACGCTTCGACCTGTTCGGGGTGCTGGTGCTGGGCTGCGTGACCGCCGTGGGCGGAGGCGCGATCCGCGACACGCTGACCGGGCAGACCCCGCCGCTGTTCCTGCGGGACGAGACGTACCTGTGGGCGGCCCTGGCCGGCGCGGCGCTGGCCTTCGCGTTCGGGGAGCGGCTGGCGCGGTTCGAACGGACCCTCAGCGTGTTCGACACCGCCGGACTGGCCCTGTTCGCGGCGTCCGGCGCGATCGGCGCGATCAACATCGGGCTGGGGCCGCTGGGCGTGGTGTTCGCCGGGATGCTCTCCGGGGTGGGCGGCGGGATCATCCGCGACCTGATCGCCAACGAGGTCCCGGAAGTCATGTACCGCCGCGACCAGCTGTACGCCACCGCCGCCGCCGCCGGGGCGCTGACCGTGTGGCTGCTGCACGCGCACGTCACGCCGTTTCAGGCGCAGTTCGCGGGCGCAGCCGTGGTCGTCGCGCTGCGCTGGCTGTCCCGGCGCGGCTGGGTGAAACTCCCGGTGCGCCGCCTGCCCGGAGCCTGAACCCACCCGCACGGCAGGCCAGTGGTTATCACAGGTAAGGCTTCCCACCGTCCGGCGCCCGCCGGGACTGGTACAACCTCAAGGCATGATCCATGACTCCCGCGTGCAGGTCCTGCGGCCCGGCACGCCCCGCCGCCAGGGGTTCGTGCTGCTGTGGGTGCAGGCCACCGTCCGCACCCGCGACAACCACGCCCTGGAGTACGGGGTGCGCGAGGCCAACCGCCTGAACCTGCCCCTGGTGGCCGTGTTCGGCCTGACGCCCGGCTACCCGGAGGCGAACGCCCGCCACTACGCGTACCTGCTGGAGGGCCTGCGCGACCTGCGCGTGAACCTCGCTGCGCGCGGCATTCCGCTGCGCGTCACGCTGGGCGACCCGCCCGCTGCGGTCCTGGCGGCGGCCGGGGGCGCGGCGCTCGTCGTGACCGACGTGGGCTACACCCGCATCCAGCGCGAGTGGCGCGGGTGGCTGGCCGACCGGCTGGACGTACCGCTCATGCAGGTGGAATCCGAGGCCCTCATTCCTGTGGGCGTGGTCAGCGGCAAGCAGGAGTACGCGGCGCGCACCATCCGCCCGAAGATCCACCGGCTGTGGCACGACTATCTCGTCCCGCTGGACGCCCACGACCTGAGAAAGCAGACGCGCGACTGGGAGGCGGGCGAGGACGTCAGCGACCCTGCCGCCCTCCTGAAGACCCTGCCCATCGACCACAGCGTGCCCCCCGGCGACGAGGAAGGCGGCGAGAACGCCGCACACGACCTGCTTGAGGACTTCATCACCCGCAAACTCGACACCTACGACACCCGCCGCAACGACCCCACCGTGGACGGCAGCAGCCGCCTGAGCGCCCACCTGCACTACGGGCAACTCTCGCCCCTGAGCGCCGCCATCGCCGCCCGCGAACACGGCGGCCCCGGCGCGGACGCCTTCCTGGAAGAACTGATCGTGCGGCGCGAACTCAGCTTCAACTACACCACCTACAACCCCCACTACGACCGCTACGAGGGCCTGCCCAGCTGGGCACGCGCCACCCTGGCGGAACACGCCGGGGACCGCCGCGAATACACCTACACCCGCGCCGAACTGGACGGGGCACAGACGCATGACCCGTACTGGAACGCCGCGCAACGACAGATGACCCGCACCGGCCGCATGCACAACTACATGCGCATGTACTGGGGCAAGAAAATCCTCGAATGGACCCCCACCCCCCAGCAGGCGTACACCGAGATGCTGTGGCTGAACAACCGCCACGAACAGGACGGCCGCGACCCGAACAGTTACGCCGGCATCGGCTGGGTCCTGGGCCTGCACGACCGCCCCTGGACGCGCCGCCCCATCTTCGGCACCGTCCGCTACATGAACGCCGGCGGCCTGAAACGCAAATTCGATATCGACCGCTACGCCCGGCAGTGGGCGGAGTAGGGGAGACCTCAGCCCGCGCAGCCGCTAGAGTCCGCTTATGACCGACGTGGCCCCCCTTCCCGCGCAGTACGTGACGAGTGGCGGCGCGCGCGTGTACACGCTGCCCGTGCGGGCCTTCCCGAACTTCCGCGCGAACGCCTACCTGCTGGTGCGTGGTGACCCGCACGCGCCGGCGTACGCGGCGCTGGTGGATACCGGCGGGAGTGGCCCGGACAACCTGGTGGACCTTCAGGCCGGACTGGCGGCGGTGCGGGCCGGGTACGGCGAGGCGGTTGCGCTGGACACCCTGACCCGGATCGTGATCACGCATCCGCATCCGGATCACCTGGGCGGCCTGAGCGCCCTGCGGGAGTACACGGACGTGCCCGTGGCGGCGTTCCACAGCGCCGTGCCGTTCATCGAGCAGCCCGGCGCGATCCGCTCGGCGTGGCTGACACAACCCGACGCGCAGGCCGTGTGGCTCGGCCTCCCACCCGGCAGCGAACTGGACGGGCGTATCCGCCGCCGGGGCTCGAACCTGACCGTGCCGCGTGCCCTCCCGGTCGCCACGCCCCTGCACGATGGGGACGTGCTAGACGACCTCCTGCACGTCATCCACACGCCGGGCCATGAGGGCAACCAGATCTGCCTGCGCGTGGACGAGGTGCTGCTCAGCGCCGATCACCTGCTGCCGCTGAACTCGCCGCCGCTGATGCCCGCCCGCTTCCTGCGCGGCAGTGGCGTGGCCGCCTACCTGGACTCACTGGACCGCGTGGAGAGGCTGGACGGCGTGACCCTCGCCCTGGGCGGCCACGACGGCCCCATGTCCGACCCCCGCGCCCGCATCCACGCGCTGCGGGGGCGCACGCACGAGAAACTGGACGGCCTGCTGGCCGCCTGCACGCACCCCATGACCATCCACGACCTGCTGCTCGCGCTGCACCCGCGCCTGCGGTCCATTCAGGCGGTGCTGCTGCTCGACCAGACCGCCGCACTGGCGGAATATCTGGCCGCGACAGGCGCGCTGAGCGAAACCACCCGCGAGGACGGCGCGGGCCTGTTCACCCGCACCTGAACCTGCGCGCCGTGCGGTACTCTGGAGCGTTATGACCCCGGAGCGTTACGCGAAAATCATGCGGGTGCTGAGCCGACGCCAGCCGACCCTGACCGTCCTGATGGACCAGGTGAACAAACCCCACAACCTGTCCGCCATCATCCGCACCTGCGACGCCGTCGGCGTCCTCGAGGCGCACGCCGTCGCCCCGAAGGGCGGGAAACTCGCGGAATTCGAGGGGCACACCTTCGAGGCCACGAGCGGCAGCGCCCACAAGTGGGTGACCGTCAACCGCCACCAGGACGCCGCGCAGGCTGTGCGTGACCTGCAGGCGCAGGGCGTGCAGGTGCTCGCCACGCACCTCTCGCAGCGCAGCGTGGACTACCGCGACGCCGACTACACCCGCCCCACCTGCGTGCTGCTGGGCGCCGAGAAATGGGGCGTGGGCGACGAGGCCGCCGACGCCGCCGACGGGAACATCATCATTCCCATGTTCGGCATGGTGCAGAGCCTGAACGTCTCTGTGGCGGCCGCGACCATCCTGTTCGAAGCGCAGCGCCAGCGCCTCGCCGCCGGAATGTACGACACGCCCCAGCTGACCCCCCAGGCCCTCGCGGACCGCGCCTTCGAATGGGCGTACCCGGACCTCGCCCCCGCCTACCGCGAACGTGGCGAAGCCTACCCCGCCCTGGACGAGCACGGGCAGATCCTCGCCTGACCGGCCACCCGGAGCCCCGGCGCGGGTTGGTGAGGGGCTGGTCATATGGGCTGACCGGCCCCCTTCGTGTCCGGCGTACACTGAACTCCATGAGCGACCTTCTGGATACCATCCGCGACCTCGCCAAACCCACCGACAGCAAGATCCTGATGGTCGTCCTCGACGGCATCGGCGGCCTCCCCCTCGAAACGAACGGCGACACCGAACTCGCCGCCGCCAGCACCCCCAACCTCGACGCACTGGCCGCGCAGAGCCAGCTCGGACAGATCGAACTCGTCGGCGCGGGCATCACGCCCGGCAGCGGCCCCGGCCACCTCAGCCTCTTCGGGTACGACCCCCTGAAGTACATCGTCGGACGCGGCGCCCTCAGTGCCGTCGGCATCGGCGTGAAACTCGGCGCCGGTGACGTCGCCGTGCGCGGCAACTTCGCCACCCTCGGCGAGGGCCGCAGCGTCCTCGACCGCCGCGCGGGCCGCCCCAGCGACGAGAAGAACGCCGAGATCGTCACCAAACTCAAGGCCGCCATCCCCGACATCGACGGCACCCCCGTCGAGATCTACACCGAAAGCGAACACCGCTTCGTGGTCGTCTTCCGCGCGAACGGCGGCGCCCCCCTTGGCGCGAACCTCAGCGACGTCGACCCCCAGGCGACCGGCGTGCCCCCCATGACCGCCCAGGCCCACGACGACGCCAGCCAGAAAACCGCAGGGCTCGTCAACGCCTTCGTGCAGCGCGCCGAAGCCGCCCTCAAAGACGAGACGCAGGTCAACGGCGTCCTCTTCCGCGGGTACAGCGACGTCCCCCACTTCCCCAGCTTCGACGCCGCCTACCAGCTCAAAGCCGCCTGCATCGCCAGCTACCCCATGTACAAAGGCCTCGCCAGCCTCGTCGGCATGGACGTCCTCACCGTGCAGGGCGAAGAAGACGCCCTCGACGGCAAAGTCCAGGCGCTGCGCGACAACTGGGACAAGTACGACTTCTTCTACTTCCACGTCAAGAAAACCGACAGCACCGGCGAAGACGGCGACTTCAAAGCCAAAGTCAAGAAGATCGAACTCTTCGACGCCCTCCTCCCCCAGCTCCTCGCGCTGAATCCCGACGTCATCGCCATCGTCGGCGACCACAGCACCCCCAGCCGACTCGCCACGCACTCCTGGCACCCCGTTCCCGTCCTCATCCGCAGCAACTACGGCCGCAAGGACCTCGCCCAGCGCTACACCGAAGACGAAGCCCAAAGGGGCAGCCTCGGCCTGCGCAAAGGCACCGACCTCATGCCGCTCCTCATGGCCAACGCCCTCAAACTCAACAAGTACGGCGCGTAACACACAGACGCGCCTTGCAGCCCTTCCCGCTCTGGGAGGGGCTTTTCTGTCGTGTGGCCGCTCTGCTGGAGGGGGGCGCTTGGCGGCGGGGTTCCCGTGCGCTTCCCCACCCCCCAGCCCCCTACCCCAGGGGGGCAGGGGGAGCAGTCGCTGCGCTCGGCAAGAGATTCGACTGATGGTGCTTAGGTCGTGCTGGGCGCTGACGTGTCCGGCTTCGACGCCATCCTGCCGCCCCCGCGCAAGGCCCGCGCGCTGCGCGCACGACGGCCGGTGCTGATCTGCGGTCAGGTGATTAGGTGGAACGCTTCGCGCCGCTGATCGACTTTGAAAACCACGCTTTTGCCAAAGCAAGAAAAGTAGAACCTTCCCGCTCGCACCAAGTTGGCTGGCCAGCTCTGCGTCGTGGCAACGCGGCCCGTCGTGCGCGCAGCGCGCGGGGCGAACGCCGCGACACCGGAGGCATGCAACCCCATCCGTGGCCGTCCCCGCTCCATGCCCGCTGACCACCTCAGCGAAATACCTGCCCAGTGCAACGTTGCTCCCCCTGCCCCCCTGGGGTAGGGGGCTGGGGGGTGGGGAAGCACACGGGAGGCCCGCCGCAGGCGCCCACCTTCCGACAGAGCCCAGTTCACGCCAGCCGCTCACTCCCCCGGCTCGTGAACTCCGCCCAGGCCCGTGCGAGTCGCGTGACCGCTTCGGGGATGTGGTCGGGGTGGAGGGTGAAGGGGATGCGGAGGTACTGGTCGGGGAGGGGTGTGACGCCCATGCTGGCGCCGGGGTAGAGGCGCAGGCCGTGGCGGGCGGCGTGGTGGGTGTAGGCGCTGGCGGTGGGGGTGGGGAGGGTGATCCAGAGGAATTGTCCGCCGGGTGGGGTGGTGAAGGTCCAGTCGGGGAGGTGGGTGCGCAGGAGGTGGGCGAGGTGGTCGCGGGCGGGGGTGATGGCGGCGCGGCGCTCACTGATGAGGGTGGGGAGGTCTTGCAGGAGGTGCTGGGCGAGGTGCTGGGCGGGTTGGCTGCTGCCGAAGTCGGTGAGGGTTTTGGCCTGGGTGAGGGGTGCGGCGAGGGTGGGTGGGAGGCGCATCCAGCCGATGCGGAGGCCGGCCCAGTAGAGCTTGCTGAGGGAGCCGACGTTGATGATGGGGGCGTGTGGGGCGTGGGTGCTGAGGCGTGGGGGTGGGGGTTGGTCGGTGAAGCCGAGGTCGGTGAGGGTGTCGTCTTCGATGGTGGGGAGGTGCGTGTCGTGGATGAATGCGGCGAGTTGGGCGCGGGCGTGGGGGGGGAGGGTGGTGCTGGTGGGGTTCTGGTGGGTGGGGGTGAGGAAGGCGAGGCGGGGGTGGTGGGTGCGGGCGAGGGTGGTGAAGGTGTCGGGGTTCACGCCGTGTGGGGTGACGGGTACGCCGGTGAGGGTGGCGCCGGCGGCGCGGAAGACGTCGATGGCTCCGAAGTAGGTGGGGGTTTCGAGGAGGGCGTGGTCGCCTCGGCGGAGGAGGGTGGTGGCGGTCAGGGAGATGGCCTGCTGGGCGCCGCTGGTGATGAGGATCTGTTCGGGGGTGGTGGGGAGGCCGGCGTGGGTGTACTGCTGGGCGATGAGGTCGCGCAGGTCGGGGAGGCCGTGGGGGTGGTAGGGGCTGTCGTAGTGGGCGTGTTGCGCGGCGGCGCGCAGGCGGGCGCGCTGCTGGTCGGTGAGGAGGGGGACGGCGATGGTGAGGTCGATCTCGCTGGGGTGGGCGGTGCCGATGGGGGTGCGCAGCGTCAGGAGGGGTTGGGCGCGGGGGGCGGTGGGGGCGACGTGGGTGCCGCGTCCGACGTGCCGGGTGAGGTGGCCGCTGGCGGTGAGGTCGTCGAGGGCGGTGACGGCGGTGGCGCGGCTGATGCCGAGGAGCGTGGCGAGGGTGCGTTCGGCGGGGAGGCGCTGTCCGGGTGTGAGTTCCCCGCGTTCGATGGCGTGCTGGAGGTGGGTGTGCAGGCGGGTGTGGAGGGGGCCGGGGAGGTCGCGCCAGCCGCGCAGCAGGGCGGCCCAGTGGGGCGCGTCGGTGGGGCTGGGCGGCGTGGGCATGCGCCTAAGCTTACGGGCCAATCTGTCTGGATGAGCAGGCCAATGCGCGGGCCATTGCCTCTGCCCAGGGGGGCCATTCGGGCGCACACTCGGGAGCATGACCACGCTCCCTGCCGCCAGCACTCCGCCTTCGTTCTGGCGGGATTCGCATCCGAGCGCGGTGCTGGCGGGGTTGATAACGATGGTGATCGGGTGGGCGGGACCGAATGTGCTGATCCACGCGGTGGCGCAGGCGGCGGGCCTCAGTGATGGTCAGGCGATGTCGTGGTTGTGGGCGCACGCGCTGCTGGCGGGCCTGACCGGCATCATCCTGAGCCTGCGGACGCGGGTGCCGGTCCTGGTGACCTGGAGCACGCCGGGGATCGCGTTTCTGGTGACGGCCCTGCCGGGCATTCCGTTCCCGGAGGCGGTGGGGGCGTTCCTCACGTCGGGGTTGCTGGTGCTGGGGCTGGGGTTGTTCCCGCCGCTCACGCGGGCGTTGCAGAGCATTCCCGCGCCGCTGGCGGCCGCGCTGAACGCTGCGATTCTGCTGCCGTTCGGGTTCCGGGCCTTGCAGGCGTTCGGGACGGCTCCGGCGCTGGTGGGGGCGATGATCGCCGCGTACTTCGCGTTGCGGGCGGTCGCGCCGCGCTGGGCGGTGGCGGGCGTGCTTCTGACCGGGGTGGTGGCCAGCGGCGCACTGAACCTGTGGGACCCGCAGCCGGTGGCGCTGGCCCTGACCCGCCCGGAGTTCGTGGTGCCGCAGTTCAGTCTGCACGCCACCCTGAACCTCGCGCTGCCGCTGACGCTGCTGGCGTTCACGGGGCAGTTCGTGCCGGGGTTCGGGGTCCTGAAGACCAGCGGGTACGAGCCGGCGCCGGGGCCGATCCTGCGGGCCTGCGGGACGGCCAGCGTCGCGGCGGCCTTCGCAGGGTGCCACAACCTGACGCTGGGCGCCCTGCTGGCGAACATCGTGACTGGCCCCGAGGCGCACCCCGACGCGCGCAAACGCTACACCGCTGCCGTGTGGGCGGGTGTGTTCAACATCATCGTGGCGTTGTTCGCGGGGACGGTGCTGCACCTGATGGGCATCCTGCCCGCCCAGGCCATCGCGGCGCTGGCCGGGCTGGCGTTGCTGGCCGCGATGGGCAGCAGTCTCCAGGCGGCGTTTCAGGGTTCGGCGGCCGGGAGTCTCGCGGCGCCCGTGGTGTTGCTGGTGGCCCTGAGCGGCATCAGTCCGCTGGGCATCGGCGCGGCCTTCTGGGGCATTCTGGCCGGACTGGCCGTGTACGTGATCGAGCGGCGCCGCGCCGTTCCCGCGCTCCGCTGAAAACAGAACCCGCCCCGCCCACTTGACAGCAGGCTGAAAGACCGGTATAGTCTCCTTCTGGTCTGAAAGGATCGTGCAGTGCAGTCCACGTTGTACACGAATGCACTTGAGGGAGGCGCCCACCTCTAGGAGTCACAAAAACACGGGCGCGCGAACAGCGGCAGAGGCCGGTCATACCGGCCCCCCTGATCCCCCAGAAAGCCACCCACGCGGTGGCTTTCCTCATTCCAGCCTGTGGGGCAGGCCCACCCGCCAAGCCAGCACGCCGGGCAGTACGTCCCCCCTGGTCGTCTCCACCGTCAGGCACGGCGCGTCGCCGAGATCCAGTGGTGTCCAGCAGCAGTGCGCTGGCAGGGCCGCGTACTCCATCGGCAGATCGATGCCCGGCCGCCGTCCCGACGCCACCCGCACGTCGTGCCGCGCCTGGAGGACGTCCACGGGCGCGTGGCAGAACACCTGCGCGACCCTCGCTCCGTGGGCCGCTGCCAGGGTCAGGATGTGCTGCTCGCTCACGCCCCGGTAGAAATGCGTTTCCAGCAGCGTGTCTGCCCCCGCCGCCAGCGTCACGCCCGCTACGTGCCACATCAGGTCGAAGCTCAGCGGTCCCGACACGGCGCGCTCCAGCCCTGGCAGACGGGCCAGCAGCAGCGCCTTGTACTCGTCCTTCGTCACGAACGGCACACTCAGCGCCCCGGCCAGTTGCGCTCCCAGCATGGATTTTCCGGAAGCAGGCATGCCCGACACGATCAGGAGCAGTGTCATGCGTGCCACGCTACCGTGTGCGCCGGGCCGCCGCATCCGGTTGTGGGACGATTCAGCGCCAGCCGAGACCGGGGGCGACGTGCGTGAGGATGCTCTCGATCAGGTGCGCGTTGTGGTCCACGCCCAGCTGGTTCGGGATGGTCAGCAGGAGGGTGTCGGCCTCGGCGATGGCCTCGTCCTGTCGCAGCTGCTCGATCAGGCGGTCGGGTTCGTCGGCGTAACTGCGGCCGAACACGGCGCGGTACTGGTCGATCACCCCGAACTGGTCCTGCCCGCCCTGCCGTCCGAAGTACGTACGGTCCTGGTCGTTCACGATTGCGAAGATGCTGCGGCTGACGGACACGCGCCCCTCGCGGGTGTGCCCGGCTTCCTTCCACGCGTTGCGGTACGCGCGGATCTGCTCGGCCTGCTGCACGTGGAAGGGTTGGCCGTTCTCGTTCTGTTTCAGGGTGGAACTCTGGAGGTTCATGCCCATCCTCGCGGCCCATTCAGCGGTGGCGTTCGACGCGGCGCCCCACCAGATGCGGTCGCGCAGGCCCGCCGAGTACGGCTCCAGTCGCAGCAGGCCCGGCGGGTTCGGGAACATCGGGCGGGGGTTGGGTTGCGCGAAGCCTTTGCCCTCGAGCACGTCGAGGAACACCTCGGCGTGCCGCCGCGCCATGTCCGCGTCGGTCTCGCCGGGGGCGGGCGCGTACCCGAAGTGCCGCCACCCGTCGATCACCTGCTCCGGCGAGCCCCGGCTGATGCCCAGCTGCAGCCTCCCGCCGGAGATCAGGTCGGCGGAACCGGCGTCCTCGGCCATGTACAGCGGGTTCTCGTAGCGCATGTCGATCACGCCGGTGCCCAGCTCGATGGTTTTCGTTTTCGCGCCCATCGCGGCCAGCAGCGGGAACGGAGAGGCCAGCTGCTGAGCGAAGTGATGGACCCGCACGTACGCGCCGTCCGCGCCCAGTTCCTCGGCGGCGACGGCCAGCTCGATGGTCTGGTGCAGCACGTCCGCCGCCGAGCGCGTGCCGGACTGCGGGGACGGATTCCAGTGCCCGAACGAGAGAAACCCGATCTTCTTCATGGGCACAGGCTAGCGCGAATGGTTGAAAAAGTAAATCAGTTTGGCGGATAAATCTGGGTTTGCCTTCTCACCAGTCGGCTTCCTTCTGCACCCGAGCATTCGGTAATCGCCGCCCCCACACCCACAACCAGATCAGGCACCCCAGGCTGACCAGTGGCCCCGCGAGCAACAGCAGCGCATTGCGCACCTGATCAACCGCAGAAGCCTTCACATCAGCGCACGAGGTGGATCTGAAGGAGGCCTTGTTCAGCCAGAAGCTCTGGCCCTCCGCCGTGACGGGCAGAGCCGCTGCCGTCAGCACTTCCAGCCGACGTCCCGGCACATCAATACGCCCGAACCTCTCCCCTTCCTTGAACTGTAGAAACGTCCGACCCTCAACGCAAGCCAGCCCCGTCACGGTCATGCTCCCGTTCCGAGGCAACCTCTCATCCCCATCCCGGTGCTCAAGTCCGAGCGGTAACTCCCGATCAGAATCGATGCTCGCCAGATAGAAACCTCCGCCCAGAGGCGTCTTGTAGAAATCCAATGCTCCCCCGTCAGCATCGCTGCCTGCCCCACCGGAAAAAAACATAATCAGCGAAAACGCCAGCGCCAGAGTGGACACCACCCCGGCCCCCACCCACGCGCCCGTATACACCGGATTTCGTTTCCGGACATGCGCCGCTGTCGCCAGGGCCACCAGCACCCCAGCACCGATGACCAGCAGGAAGAGTACCGGGAGCAGCACGATGAATCCCATGCACCTACCGTAAAGAGCGATCCGCAGGCTTTCGTCCCCAGGCACGGTAAGAGCTCTTTGGCCGCATCCCATAGAAGAAAGCCGGAGCATGACGCTCCGGCTTCGCTGATTGACCATCAACTAACCGACGGTCAACTGTGACTTGCTTTAGAAGTCCATGCCGCCCATGTCGGGGCCGCCGGCGGGTGCGGGGGCGGCCTTCTCGGGCTTGTCGCTGACGATGGCTTCGGTGGTGAGGATCAGCGCGCCGATGCTGGCGGCGTTCTGCAGCGCGGTGCGGGTGACCTTGGCGGGGTCGACGATGCCGGCGGCGATCATGTCGTCGACGTACTCGCCGGTGGCGGCGTTGAAGCCGAAGCGGGGCTTGTCGCTGTTGATGACGGCGTTCACGATGACGCTGCCTTCTTCACCGGCGTTCGCGGCAATCTGACGGGCGGGCTCTTCGAGCGCGCGGATCAGGATGCGGGCGCCGGTGGCCTCGTCACCGCTGAGGGCTTCGGCGGCCTTGCGGACGGCGGGGATGATGCGCAGCAGGGTGGTGCCGCCGCCGGAGACGATGCCTTCTTCGACTGCGCTGCGGGCGGTGCTCAGGGCGTCCTCGTAGCGGTGCTTCTTCTCTTTGAGTTCCGTTTCGGTGGCGGCACCGACGCGGATGACGGCGACGCCGCCGGCGAGTTTGGCGAGGCGTTCCTGGAGTTTTTCCTTGGCGTAGTCGCTGTCGGTGCTGTCCAGTTCGCCTTTGATGGCGTTGACGCGGGCGTCGATCTGGGCCTGCTCGCCTTTACCGTCGACGATGGTGGTTTCGTCTTTGGTGATGCGGACGCGGGCGGCGCGGCCGAGCATGTCCATGCTGGTGTTCTCGAGCTTGTGGCCGAGGTCTTCGCTGACGACTTCCCCGCCGGTGACGGCGGCGATGTCGCGCAGCATTTCCTTGCGGCGGTCGCCGAAGCCGGGGGCCTTGACGGCGGCGATGTTCAGGGTGCCGCGCAGCTTGTTGACGACCAGGGTGGCCAGCGCTTCGCCTTCGACGTCCTCGGCGATGATCAGCAGGGGACGGCCGGTCTGCGCGACTTTCTCCAGGACGGGCAGCAGGTCTTTCAGGGCGCTGACTTTCTTCTCGTAGATCAGGATGTAGGCGTCTTCGAGGACGGCTTCCATCGTGTCGGGGCTGGTGATGAAGTAGGGGCTGATGTAGCCCTTGTCGAACTGCATGCCTTCCACGACGTCCACTTCGGTGTCGAAGCCCTTGCTCTCTTCGATGGTAATGACGCCTTCCTTGCCGACCTTGTCCATCGCGTTGGCGATTTCCTCGCCGACCTGCTCGTCGTTGGCGCTGATGCCGGCGACTTTCTTGATGGCTTCGCTGTCTTCGACGGGCACGGCGAGGGTCTTGATTTCCTCGATGGCGGCCAGGACGGCCTTGTCGATGCCGCGTTTCAGGGCCAGCGGGTTGGCGCCGGCGGCGACGTTGCGCAGGCCTTCTTTCACGATGGCCTGGCCGAGGACCGTGGCGGTGGTGGTGCCGTCACCGGTGATGTCGTTGGTCTTGCTGGCGACTTCTTTCAGCAGCTGCGCGCCGATGTTCTCGAGCTTGTCTTCCAGCTCGATTTCCTTGGCGACGGTCACGCCGTCCTTGGTGATGGTGGGGCTGCCGAATTTCTTCTCGATGACGACGTTGCGGCCGCGCGGCCCGAGGGTCACTTTGACGGCGTTGGCGACGGCGTTCACGCCACGTTCGAGGCTACGGCGGGCGGCTTCATCAAACACGAGTTGCTTGGCCATGGTGGGGCTCCTTTGGGGGCGGTGAGCGCAGAGCGGTGGGCTGCTGGGGTCACGCCTGTTGAGTGGATTGAGGTTGCGGGGTGGCTCCCTGTTGTGGGGAGCGGTCAGCGCCGCTGACTGAGGGGTGAGGCCTCAGTCGGCGGGCGCTTTACTCGACGATGGCGAGGATGTCGCGTTCGGCGAGGATGGAGTAGTTCTTGCCTTCGAGGCTGACTTCCGTGCCGCCGTACTTGGCGAAGTAGACGGTGTCGCCTTCTTTCACGTCCAGCGCGATGCGGGTGCCGTTGTCGAGCACCTTGCCGCTGCCCACGGCGATGACTTTGCCGCGCTGGCTTTTCTCTTTGGCGGTGTCGGGGACGTACAGGCCGCCGGCGGTCTTCTGCTCGGCTTCCTCGATGATTTCAACCAGAACGCGGTCACCTAAGGGTTTCAGCATGTTGTGTCCTCCTGTGAAGTGGGATGTGGAGCTTCGGCCTGCCGGACACTCCGGCTGTTTTTGCCGTTCCGCACGCAATCCTAGGCCTGACATAACAAAAATGTCAAGTTGGGGAATCTGACAATTTGAGTCTGGTGCGCTCAAGGTGCGCCAGCACGCGCAAAGCGCATATGCGCTTGCAGTCTCATAGCCGCAACGTATATATGTATGTGGAACATACGCCACTGACCCAGCGCTCCGGCATCCCCCACCCCCCGTCCCAGGAGGACCACCCGCATGGCCGCACGCCCCGCCATCCTCGCCCGCACCGCCTTCGAGGACGCCTTCGCCGCCCTCGGCGCCGCCCCCCTCACCCTCGCTGTCCTGGACCTTGACCACTTCAAGACCCTGAACGACACGCTGGGCCACAGCGAAGGCGACCGCGTCCTACGAGGCGTGGAACGCCTGCTCTCCGGCAGTCTCCCGTCGGGCAGCGTCATCGGCCGCATCGGCGGCGACGAGTACGCCTGCCTGCTCCCCGAAACCGCCGCCGAGACCGCCCTGATCCTCTTCGACGAGGTCATCAAGCACTTTCATATCCACCGCGACCCCCACTGGCCCAAGAGCCTGGGCCTCAGCGTCGGCCTCGCCTCCCGCCCCGCCCACGCCACCCACTACGCCGACCTGTACCGCGCCGCCGAGGAAGCCCTCCTGCGCGCCAAACGCGAAGGCCGCGCCCGCGTGTGCATCTACGTGGAAAGCAAGATGGTCCTGAAAAGCAACTACTACAGCAAAAGCCAGCTCGACCGCCTCGCCAAACTGAGCGGCGCCCTGGGCCGCACCGAGGCCAGCCTGCTGCGCGAAGCCGTGGACGACCTGATCGAGAAGAACCGGGGCGAACTGTGAACGGCACCGGGCGCGTGAACCTCTCCGCCGGCTGGAGCGCGGCGCTTCAGGAAGCCTGGGATGCCTACTGCGCTGGGTCGTACGCCATCGGGGCGTGTGTGATCGACGCCCAGGGAACCGTGATCGCGCGGGGCCGCAACCGCCTGGGCGAGCCGCGCGGCGCGGAGGGGGGCGTCATCAGCGGGCACGACCTGGCGCACGCGGAAGTGAACGCGCTGCTGAACTTGAAAGACACGCCCCGCCCCGAGTGCTACAGCTGGACGCTCCTGACCACCCTGCAACCGTGCCCGCAGTGCGCCGCCATCGCGGCGATGGGCGGCATGCGGCACGTATCCTACGCCGCGCCGGACGCCTGGATTGCCGAGTCGAACCTCCTGACGCACGACCCGTACGTGTCCCGCAAGGGCGTGAGGGTATCCAGAGCCCCGGAGCCCGTGCAGAGGGCGGCGCTGCGGCTGGTGCTGGTCGCCCACCTGGAGAACGGACAGGACCCGGACAGCCCCATGCTGCGCAGCTTCGCGTCATACCCGGACGACGTTCACGCGGCGGTCGCCCTGCACGCATCCGGCACCCTGGCGGCCCTGCGTGCGCCCCGCGCCCCGCTGGCCGAGGCGCTGGCGGTGCTGGCATGAGCCGCCCCGCGTTCCTGAACCTGTCGCCGGGCCTGGACCGCGTGGGCCGCGCCTGCGCGTGGATCGAGCGGGAGGACGGCTTCGTGCTGATGACGGGTCTGGAGTGGGGCGGGTGGACCCTGCCGGGCGGCGGCATTCACCCCGGCGAGACGCCGCAGCAGGCGGCGGTGCGGGAGGCGTGGGAGGAAGCCGGAGCGCACGCCGAGGCGGCAGGCGGGGTGGCGGGCGAGGCCGTGATGCTGCCCGGCGAGAGTGTGTGCGTCCCGCTGCGCCTGAAGCACCTGGAACCCAGCCCGGAGGGCCGCCCCGTGACCTGGGTGAACCCACGCTCGCTGCCGTGGGCGGACGACCTTCAGATCCGCGAGGTGCTGGCCGCGCGCGGGCAGACGCCGGAGCACCTGCGGGTGCCCACGCTGGTGCAGGTCGCGCAGACCGCCGCTGGGGCGCTGGAATTCCGGCATTCCTGCTTGCCCGAAACAGGCCGACTGCTGCGGACCCTGGCGGCCACGCGCCCCGGCGGGCGGGTGCTGGAACTCGGCACGGGAACCGGCGTGGGTGCGGCGTGGCTGCTCTCGGGCCTGGACCGCGCCGCCCGCCTCCTGACCGTGGAGACCGACCCTGCACGGGCCGAGGCGGCCTGGGAGGTGTTGCAGGCCGACCCGCGCGCCCGCGTGCAACGGGGCGACTGGCGGGACGTGCTGCGCGAGGGGCCGTTTGACCTGATCTTCGCGGACTGCGCCGCCGCGAAAGCCGACCCGGACGCCCTGGCCCGCGCCCTGAAGCCCGGCGGGATGCTGCTCATGGACAACTTCAGCCCGCCCGCCTTCATCCCGCCCGACCGGCACGCGGGCGACCCGCTGCGGGACGCGCTGTTCACGCACCCGCAGCTGACCTGCACCGAACTGGAAGTCCGCCGCCGCGAACGCGTGCTGCTGGCCGTGAGGACCGCGTGACCGGCGAGCTGCATCTGACCATCCTGCGCCACGGCCGCAGCCGCGCCGACGACGAGAACGTCCATGAGGGCCGCTACGACAGTCCCCTGAACCCGGAAGGTGAGGCGCAGGCCGCCGCTCTGGCCGCGTACTGGACGGCGCACCCGCCGGGTTTCGACCGGGCGTACTGCTCGACGCTCCAGCGGGCGCACGGTACGGCCCGCATCGTCACGGACGCCCTGGGCGTGCCCCTGACCCCCACGGACCTCCTGCGCGAGTGGGACAACGGCCCACTGGCCGGAATGGGCCGCGAGGAGGCGCTGGAGCGGTACCCCATTCCCGCGTTCCGGCACGACCTCGACCCTTTCACAGCGGACGGCGGTGAATCCCAGGCGGCGATCCGCGCCCGCGCCCTGCACGCCCTGGAACTCGTGTGGAATGGGGGCGGCCAGCGGGTGCTGCTCGTCACGCACGGTGGCTTCGGGAACAGCCTGCTACGCGAACTGCTCGGCACGCAGCGCGGCTGGTTCGCGTTCGGCGACACGGCCTTCGCCACGCTGCGCCTGAGCCGGGGCAGCCACACGGCCCTGCTGACCGGCGTGAACCTCACGCCACACCTGCCCTGACCCGCCCCGTACAGTGACCCCATGCGCCACGACCTGACCCTGAGCGAAGGCCCGTACACCCTGCGCCCCATGACCGACGCCGACACCGCCCCGCTGCTGGCACTGGCACGGGCGCACGAGGCCGAGTACGCCCGCATGGGCACCTTTCCCACCCAGGAGCGCTACTACACGGGCGCGCTGGACGCCCCGGATCAGTGGCCGTTCGTGAAACTGGTCGGCAGCGAACTGGCCGGCGCGACCCGTTTCATGGAGATGCGCCCCGCGCACCGTCGCCTGGAGATCGGCAGCACGTGGCTGGCCCCGGCGTTCATGCGCACCCCCGCGAACCGTACCTTCAAACGCCTGCTGCTGGACCACGCCTTCAGCCAGATGGGGGTGCTGCGCGTGGAGATCAAGACGGACCTCCTGAACACCCGCAGCCAGCAGGCCATCGAACGCCTGGGGGCGACCCGCGAGGGCGTGCTGCGTCAGCACATGCCCCGCCCGGACGGCACGCAGCGCGACACGGTCATGTACTCCATCATCGCGGAGGAATGGCCAGCGGTGCGGGCGCGGCTGCTGGGTGCTACCTGACCACCCCTACTCGTTCATCAGCAGTGGGTAGGGGTTGATGGCGCCGCCCGTCGTGTAGATGCCGTAGTGCAGGTGCGGGGGCGTGCCCTTTGCGTTCCCGCTGTCGCCCACGTAGCCCACCACGTCGCCCTGCTCGACCCAGTCGCCGCGGTTCAGGTCCGGGTAGCGTTCCAGGTGCGCGTAGTAGTGCCGCTGTCCGCCAGGCCCGAGCACCATGACGGTGCGGCCGCCCAGGTTGTTCGGGCCGACGTTCACGACCACGCCGCGCGTGGTGGCGCGGATGGGCGTGCCGCGCGGCGCGAAGATGTCCACGCCCTCGTGCGTGCGGCCCTGGCTCCGCGCCCCGCCCCAGGTGTCCACGAAGCGCTGGCCCGGCAGCGGGTTGGGCAGCGAGGCGGCCGCCGGGGCGGGTTCGGCTAGCAGGGCCGCGTACCGCTGCGCCCCCTCTATCTGCGGCCACAGCAGGAACGCCGCGCCGCCCAGCACTGCCAGCGTGATCAGCCAGCCCAGTACCCGCCTCACGCCCGCCCTCCATCCTGACCCAGCTTCATGCCCCCAGGATGGCGTGCGGGGGCCGCGCCGGAACCGGACAAAAGTTGCAGAGTGCGCCCCGCATGAAGCCTGCCTCAACGGGGCCAGCCCGGACCGTGCGCGCGGCCCCCGTCGGCAGGGCCGGGCGGGGTAGACTGACCGGATGCCCGCGCGTTCCCACCCCATTCCCGCGCACCTCTGGACGCTGCCCGGCGGCCTGACGGTCGCCTTTGAACGCCGGTCCGGACCCGGTTTCGCCTTCGACCTGCGCGTCCCTGTCGGCAGCGCCCACGATCCTGCCGGGCAGGAAGGCGCCAGCGGCGTGCTGGAAGAATGGCTGTTCAAGGGGGCCGCCGGCCTGGACGCCCGCGCCCTGCAGGACGCCTTCGACGACCTCGGCGTGCGCCGGGGCGGCGGGGTCGGCCCGGAGGCGACCCGCTTTTCCGTCAGTGGCCTGCTGGCCGACCTGCGCGCCGCGCTGACCCTGACCGCCAGCGTCCTGAACAGTCCGGACCTGCCGGAAGACGAACTGCCCATCCTGACCGACCTGGCCCGCCAGGACCTGGAGGGTCTGCTGGACAGTCCCGCCGACCTGCTGGCCACGCTGGCGCGGCAGACGGCGTTCCCCACCCCGCCCGGCGCGCCCCTGAGCGGGTACGGCCACCCGGCCAGCGGCACCCCGCAGGGACTGGAAGCCCTGACACCCGCCTCGCTGCGCGCCCACCTGGAACGGTACGGGCAGGCGGGCAGCGTCCTGGGCCTCGTGGCGGACCTGGACCCCGAACAGGCGCGCGACCTGACGGCCGCCGCGCTGGGCGGTCTGCGCCCCGGCGTGCACGACCCCATCCCCGCCGTGCTGCGCACCCGCGCCCGCGCGCACACCACCGACCCGGATGCCGAACAGACCCACCTGAGCCTCACCATGCCCGGCGTGCCGCCCGGCCACCCGGACTGGATGGCGTGGCAGGTCGCCCTGACCGCCCTGAGCGGCGGCAGCGCCAGCCGCCTGTTCCACGCCGTGCGGGAGGAACGCGGGCTGGCGTACGCCGTGAGCGCCAACCCCGTCATCCTGGGCGGGCAGGGGTTCCTGGGCGCGTACGCCGGCAGCACGCCCGCCCGCGCGCCCGAGACGTTGCAGGTCATCCTGGCGGAACTGGAGAGGCTCCCGCAGGGCCTGACGCCCGCCGAGTTCGGCCGCGCCCGCGCCGGGCTGGACGCCAGTGTGGTCTTCGGCGCCGAGAGCATGCGCGCCCGCGCACACGCCCTGACCCGCGACGCCGCCGTGTTCGGCCGCATCCGCAGCGTCCCGGAACTCCGCGAGTCCCTCAGCAAGCTGACCCTGGACGACGTGAACGCCTTCCTGGCCCGCTACCACCCCGCGCCGGACGCCACGACCGTCACCATCGGCCCGGACACGCACGGTCCAGACACGCACGGTCCAGACACGCACGGTCCTGGCGAACCCCCTCCCGGCGCGAACAGCGCCGACCCGTCCGCCCACCCACAGCCTTCCGATCACCCCAGCGAGACCCTGCATGCCTGACCCTGCCCCCAACACCACCGCCTGCCCGGCGGCCTGACCCTGCTGCTGGAACCCGACCCGGACGCGCAGACCGTCGCCGCCGGGTACTTCGTGAACACCGGCAGCCGCGAGGAAAGCGCCGCCGAGATGGGCGCCAGCCACTTCATCGAGCACCTGCTGTTCAAGGGCAGCGACACCCTGAGCGCCGCGCAACTGAACGAACGCCTCGACGATCTCGGCGGGCACGCCAACGCCTTCACCAGCGAGGAGGCGACCGTCTACCACGCCGCGACCCTGCCGGAACGCACGGCCGAACTGCTCGGCACCCTGACCGAACTGATGCGTCCCGCCCTGCGCCCCGACGACATCGCCACCGAACGCGGCGTGATTCTCGAGGAGATCGCCATGTACGCCGAACAGCCCGCCGTGCGCGTCACGGACGAACTGCGCGCCGACTACTGGGGCGACCACCCGCTCGGCTGGCCTATTCTGGGCACCGCCGCCACCGTCACGGCCCTCACGCCGGACGCACTGCGCCGCAACCACCTCGACCGCTACGGCGCCGACCGCGTCACCCTGACCGTCACCGGCCAGTTCGACCCGCCCGCCGTGCTGGACTGGGCGCGCACCCACCTGCAGGACTGGCCCGCCGCGACCCGCCCCGCTCCCGCCCGCCTGCCCGCACGGCGACCGGACCATGCCGCGCCCCGCCACCCCGGCACCGTCCGCGTCCTCAACGACCCCACCCTGAGCCGCGTGCAGGTCACGGCTGCCACGCCCGGCCTGGACGCCACCCACCCGCTGCGCGAGGCGGCGCACGTGCTGGCCGACCTGATCGGCGGCGAGAACGGCGCGCTGTACTGGCACCTGATCGACGACGGCACCTGCGACAGCGCCGACCTCGGCCACCTGGAATACCAGGATGCCGGCACCTTCGAGGGTGGGTTCTCCTGCGACCCGGACCGCGCCGCCGCCGCGCTCGCCACGTACCGCCGCGTACTGGCCGGCGCGGGTGACCGGATCACCCCGGTCGCCGTGCGCCGCGCCGCCCGCAAACTCGCGGTGGGCACCCTGCTGCGCGCCGAGACGCCCCAGGGCCGCCTGTTCACGCTGGGCATGGAATTCCTGGCGACCGGCCGCACCCCCGACACCGCCGCGAGCGTCCGCCGTTACGAGCAGGTCACCGCCGACGACGTGCGCGAGGTGCTGCGGCTGTGCCCGCTCGACCGCCTGACCGTCGTTGCTCTCGGCCCCATCGACCGACTCTGATCCGGCCGCCCGGCCCGGCAGCTCATACGGATTCCGTTTGTTTCGCCAACAATCCGGAACTTCACCGGATTGCCGGCTCCACGTCCGGAACCCGCTTTGCTCCTAATCGCTCTGCTTCGCAGCTCTCCGAGTCCGCTCGGATTGAATGGTCTTTGCAGCTCATTCAATCGGAGTCCATATCAGTGCGGGCCGGGGCGGGGGCCGAACGTCAGGGGCGCGTGCCCCGGCACGGCCTTCGCCGCGAACTCGTGCAGCCCCAGCCGGTCCGGCGCTTCCAGGTGGTACCGGAAGTTCCACAGGTAATGCTGCACCACCCGCTCCGGCAACCCCAGCTTCCGCGCGTGCCGCGCCGACACGTCCGCCAGATGCCCGATCCCCGCCCGACGCGCCTCCCGCATGGCCTGCACCAGCGCGGCCGGCGGCGGGTTGTCCTTTCGGTACGCCCACACCGCGAACGTGAACGGATGCCCCGTCAGACGGAACCACTCCTCCGCCAGGTCCGTCACGCCGATCCCCCGCGCCGCGTGCGGCAGGCTGGTCATGGTCGTCTCCGGCGTCAGCGGCCCCACCACCCCGTACCACTCCCGCAGCGCGCTGTCCCCGATCCGCAGCACCCCATCGAAGCCCTGCGCCAGCAGCGATTCCGCCTCACCCTCGGCGCGCTCCAGCACCGGGCTCAGGCCCCGCTCGCGCAGCAGCACCTCCAGCAACGCCACACTCATCGCCGACTGCGCCGTCAACGCCACCCGCCGCAGGTCCTCCAGCGGCCGCGTGTGAAACAGATTCACCGAGTACACCGGCCCCAGCACCGCCACACTGAAATCCGGCAGGGCCTCCAACACATCCGCATTCCGGATGAACTCAACGGCGCTGATATTCGCGATGTCCACCTCACCCGACAGCAGCGCCGCATTCATCTGCGTCGGCACGCCCGTGATCGCCGAGACACCCTCCGGCAGCACCAGCGAATCCAGAATCGGCGCCACATTCGTGAAATGAATCCAACCCGCGCGGTACGGCGCGCCGGGGGGGCGCGGTGACGGGTGATGGGTGATGGGTGATGGAGAGGAATCAGCCTCGCGCTGCGCCATCTGCCATGGGCCATCCGCCACGGGCCCGCTCACGGGATTACCTGCACGCTGACGGCCTGCCAGTGTCCGTCCCGGCGGGCGTAGACGCGCAGGAAGCTCTGCACGCGGGTGCCTGTGGCGTAGAGGGTGCCGCGCGTGATGGCGGTGTCGCCGTGCACTCGGGCGGCGTGCCGTTCGAAGATCAGTGGGGTGGTGGGGTTGGTCTGCATGCCGGTCAGGAGTTCCTGTTTCGTGACGGGGGTGCCGTCGTGGTAGAAGCCCAGCCAGTCGTCGGCCAGGACGGTGTCCAGCCGCCCCGGGTCGCGGTGGTGGTAGGCGGCGTTCCAGCGGTCGTCCAGGGCGAGGATCAGGTCGAGGTCGCCGGGCGGCCCGGGCACAGGCTGACTGGACACCGGCGGTCAGTCGGCGGCTTCGGTGGCCGGGGTGCGGGGGAAGGTCTGGAGTTCGTTGTAGTACGCGTCGCGCAGGACGGGGGTGCGGCCGGCGTGCTGGATCATGCGGATCATGCCCTGCTCGCTGAGTTTCATGGGGCTGGTCGCTCCGGCGGCGTGCGCGATGTGTTCTTCCTGGATGGTGCCGTCGATGTCGGACACGCCCCAGTCGAGGCTGACCTGCGTGAGTTCGCTGCCGATCATGACCCAGTAACCCTTGATGTGCGGGAAGTTATCGAGGTAGATGCGGGCCACGGCGAGGTTACGCAGGTCGTCCAGGCCGGTGGTGAAGTCGGTCTTGCCGAGGTTCTGCGCCAGGGTGTTCCCGAGCGGCTGGAACGCCAGCGGAATGAACGCGTGGAACCCGCCGCCGAAGCGGGCCACGGAGTCGTCCTGCAACGTTCGCAGGCGGTCCATGTGGTCCAGGCGTTCCTCCAGGGTTTCGATGTGGCCGTACAGCATGGTGGCGTTGGTGCGCATGCCCAGGGAGTGCGCCTCGCTGTGAATCTGCAGCCATTTCTCGGCCTTGACCTTGTTCTTGGCGACCTGCCGGCGCACGCGGTCGGCGAAGATCTCGGCGCCGCCGCCGGGCATGGCGGCCAGCCCGGCGGCCTGCAGTTCACGCAGCACGTCCAGGGTGGGTTTCTTGCTGATGCGGCTCAGGTGCTCGATCTCGGCGGCGGTGAACGCCTTGACCTGCAGGTCCGGGAAGGCCTCGCGCAGGCCGCGCACCATCTCGGGGTAGTACTCCCACCTGTGGTTGGGGTGGTGGCCGCTGCTCATGTGCAGTTCGGTGATGCCGGGCAGGTAGCGGCGGCGGACCTGTTCGGCCACCTGTTCGGGGCTGTAGTCCCAGGCGCGTTCCTCGTTCTTGTGGGCGGCGAACGCGCAGAAGGTGCAGCCCACGTAGCAGATGTTCGTGAACTCCAGCCGCATGGAGTGCACGAAGTACACCCGGTCGCCGTGCAGCTGCTGCTTGCGCAGGTTCGCCAGTCTCATCAGGGTGTTCAGGTCGCGGGTGTCGTACAGCTGCATACCCTCGGCGAAGGTCAGGCGCTCGCCCGCCTCGACCTTTTCCACGATGGGCGCGAGTGCCGGGTCGGAGAGCCACTTCATGCACGCAGGATACGCCCGCGCGGGGACCGTGAATGTCCCCATGAACGGAATCCCGCCCGGCGGGGGGCTTCCGGTACCCACCGGGGGTGGGTGTCAGATTTTCGACAGCTTGACGTGAAACAATGGCAGGTACGTTGACCTTCCATGCCTCCGACGCGCAGCGGCAGATCGCCCGGTACCGGTCCCTGGTGCAGGTGACGGCGGCCCTGGCGCGGCTGGTGCGGACCGACGACCTGCTGCGCGCCATGCATGAGCAGGTGCGCCTGATGTTCGACACGCCGATCACCCTGCTGGCCCGCTGCACGCCCGGCGGAGGCTGGCACTGTCTGACCCTGGAGGGCGACAACGTTTCCGAGCAGCACATCCCGCCCCGCCCGGACGGGCTGCTGGAGCGGGTGCTGCTCGGCACGCTCCGGCTGGAGAACGACCTGCCGGCCTACCTGGAACGCGAGCGGCTGGGCGTCATTCGCCTGCACTACCGGTCGGACCTGCCGCACACCCTGTCGTGGATGGGCGTGCCGCTGCACGCCGGGGAGGTCAGGGGCGTGCTGTCGGTGCAGAGTTACGCCCTGCACGCCTTCACGCCCGAGGACCTGGAATTCCTGGAGTTGCTGGCGGTGCACCTGAGCATCGCCCTGGAGAACGCCGCGCTGCACGAACGGGTGGATCAGGAGGCGCACACGGACCCGTTGACGGGCCTGTGGAACCGCCGCCGGTTCACGCAGCGGGGCGAGGCAGCCCTGAATGCCGCGCAGAGTGGCGGCGAGCGCTTCACGCTGGCGATCATGGACCTGCAGGACTTCAAGGCGATCAACGACCGGTTCGGGCACGCGGTCGGGGACGAGGTCCTGACCGGGGTGGGCACGCTGCTGCGCCGCCTGACCACTCGCGGGGCGCACGTGTTCCGGCTGGGCGGCGACGAGTTCGCGGTGCTGCTGCCGGGCGACCGCGGCGGGGCGCGCCTCACGCTGGAAGGCTGGCTGGAGGACGTGCGCGCCCACCCCTGGACGACCGCCGCGCCGCCGCACCTGAACATCGGGCTGGCGCAGGCGCACCCCAGTTACTCCATGAGCGACTGGATGCGCGAGGCGGACTCGCAGATGTACGAGGCCAAACGCCGCCGGCTGCACCTGATCGAGACTGGCTGAATCGAGACCAGCTGAATCGAGACTGGCTGAGCCGGCACCCCGCCGCGCGCCCAGCGGGCGTGAAGTTCCGGGCGGTACACGGCGTGCCGGGTGCGCTACGCTGTGGGCGTGAAGCCTGAACCTGTTCGTTCCGAAACAGAATCGGTGGAGGAGGGGTCAGGGGCCACCCCGCCCGCCGCAAGCGCCGCCACGCCGGGCGCACCGACCGAACACTGGACGGTCGACGGCCTGGAAGACACCCCGCGCGGCCCGGTCGCCCGCCTGGAACTCCCGGACGGCCGCACCATCGTCCGGCCCGTGAGCGACCTGCCGCCCGGCGTGCGCGGCGGCGACCTGCTGGCCGTCACGGACGGCCCGGACGGCGTGACCCTGCGGCTTCTGCCGGAAGAGACCGCCGCGCGCCGCCGCGCCGCCCAGGCGACCCTGGACACCCTGAACGCGGCGGGCCGCGCCACCCTGCCCCTGAACGACGACGGAGACATCACCCTGTGAGCCCCAAGAAACCCGACCCCACCTCCCGCAAACCAGCCGCGACCGGCAAGGCCGCCACGGGCAAGGCCAGCCCGGCCCGCAAGACCCCCGCTGCCAGCCGGAACGCCGCCACCGGTCAGGCCACCGGCCGGGCCACCCCCGGAAGCGCGAAAACCGCCGGGGAGGCCGGCGCGTCCCGCACGGGTGCCAGCCGCACGGCAACGGGTCGCGCTACCCCCGGCCGGACCCCCACTGGCCGCCGGGGCCGTGCGAAGGCCCGCAGCGGACCGGGCGCCTCGGACCTGCTGGGCCTGCTGATCCTGGTCGTGACCGGCAGCCTCGCCGCGTGCGGCTGGATCCGCCAGCAGGACGCCGCCCCCGCCGGCAGCGGCCCCGGCACAGGCGCGGCGCCGGGGACGGCCGGCGGGACCGTCACCATCCGCTTCCTGGACGTGGGGCAGGGGGACGCCATCCTGATCCGCAGCCCCGAGGGCAAGACCGCCCTGATCGACGGGGGCCGCAGCGCCGAGCGCCTGAGCGACCAGCTGGAGAAGTACGGCGTGACCCGCCTGGACCTGATGATCGCCTCGCACGCGGACGCCGACCACATCGCGGGCCTCGTGCCGGCCGCCGCGCTGAAGCCCCGCGTGTTCATCAACAACGGCCTGGGCGGCACCACCCAGACCTGGGAGCGGCTCGTCCGGGCGCTGCAGGGCGTGGACGCCACCTTCACGAAGGCCAGCAACCAGACCGTGAACCTGGGCAGCGTGAAACTGCGCGTCATCGCGCCGCCCCCCGGCATGCCGGACGACCAGAACCTGAACAGCGTCGGACTGGCCGTGCAGTTCGGGGAGTTCCGCGCCCTGCTGACCGGCGACAGCGAAACCGAGGAAACCGAGGGCTGGCTCGCGCAGGAACGCGCGGACCTGCGCGGCCCCTTCCAGGTGTACAAGAGCATTCACCACGGAGCCAGTAACGGCGACAACGCCGCGTGGCTGGCGAACGTCCGGCCCGAGAACGTGGTGATCAGCGTCGGGCAGAACAGTTACGGCCACCCGACCGCGCAGACACTGCGGCTGTACCGGCAGACCGGCGCGCGCGTGTACCGCACGGACCGTCACGGCACCGTCACCTTCGAGGGCCGCGCGGACGGCACGTACACCGCCGACACCGAACGCTGAACGCCGCCCTCAGTGCAGGTCGGGGGGCGGCGGGGCCTCCACGCGGACCTCGCGGCCCGTCACCGGGTGCCGGAAGTGCAGCGTCCAGGCGTGCAGGAGGTACCCCAGGTCGCCCGGCAGGCCCGGCAGGTCCGGCAAGGGAAGGCCACCCACGCCGTACAGCGGGTCGCCGACCAGCGGGTGCCCGGCGGCGGCCAGGTGGATACGGATCTGGTGGGGCCGCCCGGTGTGGATCTCCACGTCGAACAGCGTGCAGTCCTCCCGACGTTCGCGGACGCTCGCCACGCTGCGCGACGCCTTGCCCTCCGCGCTGGCCGCGAACACGCTGCCCAGGCGCGGGTGCGGCACCGGCCCGATGGGCGCCTGAATGTCCAGCGTGTCCCACTGCGGCACGCCGGCCCCCAGCGCGCGGTACACCTTGCTCACCTCGTGTTCCCGCCACGCGCGGGACAGGGCCGCGCCCGCCTCGCCGGTCCGGGCGAACAGCACCGCGCCGCTCGTGCCGCGCCCCAGCCGGTGCAGCGGACTGGCCCCCGGATAGCGCAGGCGCACCTGCGTCAGCAGCGTGTGCGTCAGGAACCCCGCGCCCGGCAGGGTGGGCAGGCCCGGCGGTTTACTGACCGCGACCAGCGCGTCGTCCTCCAGCAGCACCGCGTAGTCCAGCGGGGCCGCCTCCTCGCGCCACGGCGGGCGGTGCCACACGACCACGTCCCCGCCGCGCAGTACCTCGTCCCCGCGCGCCCGCACGCCACGCACCTCCACCTCGCCCGCCGCGAGCCGCGCCGCCCAGGCCTCCGCGCCGGAGTGCCGGTACTCACGCGTCAGGAACGCCAGCACGCTCTCCCCACCCGCGCGGACCTGCGAGCGGAACGCGAAACCGGCATTGGACGGAGCGTCGTCGGACATGGGGGACAGGGTACGCGGAACGCGGGTCCGGTGGTCCTTCCCGCGCCCCCGCCTCCCGCTGCCTGCGCCCAACCTCTACACTGGCCGGTGATGTTTGGTCCTGTTTCCCCCAGAAGTCGCCCGCAACCGGGGCACCTGTACGACGTGGCCGTGGTCGGCGCCGGGCTGGCCGGAACGGAACTGGCGTGGCGGCTGGCCCGCGCGGGCCGGGACGTGCTGCTGGTCTCGCAGGCACTCGATCACCTGGGCAACCTGTACCAGCCGACCACGCAGGGCGTGATCTTCCCACCGGGCAGCCTGTTCGAGGAGGTGCGCGCCGCGCTGCACCCCGACACGGACGGCTGGACCTTCCACCGGCACCTGAAGGCCCGTGTGGAGGAAACCGCCGGAATTCACCTGCTCCAGAGCACCGTGACCACCCTGGACGAGGAAGAGACGCAGATCGTGCTCTCGACCTGGGAAGGGCCGAAACTGCACGCCCGGCTGTGCGTGCTGGCCGTCGGTGCGTTCCTGAAGGGCCGCCTGCTGGTGGGGGACACCATGGACGAGGCCGGGCGGCTCAGCGAGGTCGCGTACGACTTCCTGGCAGACGACCTGACCGCCAGCGGCATCTGGCTGATCGGCAACGAACGCCGCGCCGAGGGTGAGGGCGTGGAACCCCCGTACGAGGTGCGCTTCCTGACGCCCGCCCCCACCGAACTCGACGGCTTCCGCGTGAACCGCCTGGAGCGCGTGCGGATGCTGGGCCAGTGCACGCCCGGCGAGCACACCTACGACAGCGTGCTGCGCGACGCGGCCCGCCTCGCGCAGCACCTTCTGACGGAGGTGGACGCGTGATCGCCCGCCTCGGTGACTTCCAGTTCCCCGACAGCGCCGCGCGCCTGTACCCGCACACCCCCGAACGCCCCTGGGTGCTGGAGGTGGGCTTCGGGGACGGGCGCTTCTGGCCGCACTTCGCCGCCACCTTCCCGGAGGCGCCCAACTACCTGGGCGTCGAACTGTCCGGCGTGTCCCTGCTCAAGGCGCACCGCCGCCTGCGGGACGCGGGCCTGGAGAACGCCGCCCTGACCAAACTGCCCGCCGACGTGCTGATCCGTGAAGTCATCCCGCACGCGGGCCTGGACCTGATCGTCGTGAACTTCCCCGACCCCTGGCCCAAGGCCGGGCACACCGACCACCGCCTGCTGCGCGCGCCGTTCTTCCGGCTGGCGGCCAGTCGCCTGAAACCCGGCGGGATGATCCTGCTCACCACCGACCACGACGAGTACTTCGAGTTCGCGTGCGAACAGGCCCGGGCCAGCGGCGTCATGCAGGTCGAGATCACCGACCCGCCCGCCGCCGCGCTGGAAACCAAGTACGCCCTCAAGTGGCGCGACCTGGGCCTCGGCGCCCACCACGCCCGTTTCATTCCCACCGCGCACGCGCCCGTCCCGCACGGGCAGACCGCGCCCTACCCGGAGGAACCCACCGCTGTGCCCCACGCCGTCCTGACCCTGCCCGACACCTTTAACCCCCAGACCTTCGAGAAACTCACGGAACGCAACCCCGGCAGCCGCAACGCCGAGGAGGGCGGCGCGTGGACCGTCGTGCTGCTCGACCTGTACGCCGGACTGCGCCGCGACGGCTGGGTCGTCCTGGCCCACGTCGTCGAGGGCGAACTGACCCAGGAAGTCCTGATCGGCATCACCGCCCGCGAGGACGGCACGCACCTCGTGCGCCTTGCCAAGTTCGGCGGCCCCATCATCACGACCGGCGTGAAGGCGGCCGTGGGCGTCGTCACCCGCTGGCTCGAAGGCCAGGGCGCGGTCGTCAAGCACCACGGGTACTGACCCCTGACGGCGCACCACTTCACGACCGAACCCATGAGCGTCATCCTGCCCGCCGTGCGTGACCGGCTGCGCGCAGCGGGTGAGGTGACCTTCGAGATTCCCGACCCCGACGCGGGCCTGGGCCGATACGCGGGCGAGGCCACCGCGCACGGCACGCACCGCCCCTGGCACACCTGGACGGACCTCGCGGACCTGCTCGGCGCGCACCTGCTGACCCCGGACCGGGCAGGGGAGGGCCGCGTGCGCCTGACCCTGCGCGCCCACGCCCCGGCCCGCGACCCCGACCACGCCGGGTACGGCCCGGACGGCGACTGGGCGCGCGTGAACAAGCTGGAAGACCCGGTGTTCCTCTCGACGTTCATCGAGGCGCTGCGCCGCGTGAACCCCCCACCCGGCGGGCGGGTGCTGGCGCTGGGCCTGAACGCCGGGCACGAACTGGCCGGCCTGCCGCTGGCCTTCCCGGACCGCGCGCTGACGGTGGTGGGCGTGGAAATCGACCCGGCCGCCGCGCAGGCCGCCCGCGAGCGCTGGCCCCAGGCGACCATCCACGCGGCGGACGTGAACGCCCTGCCGCCCGAACTGGGCCGCTTCGACCTGATCCTGGCCCTGAGCCTGCTGCAGAGCCCCGGCGTCACGCAGGACGTGCTGCTGGCCACCCTGCGCCGCCACCACCTGACGCCCGGCGGCGGCCTGATCCTCGGCTACCCGAACGCCCGCTACCGCGACGGCACGCTCTCGTACGGCGCCCGCATGCGCAACTACGCCCGCCCGGACCTCAGCCTGCTGACCGCCGACTTGACCAACGCCCGGCGCGGCCTCCAGAAACACGACTTCAAGGTGTTCGTGACCGGCAAGTACGAGGTGCTGCTGACCGCCATTCCCGCCCGCGCCGCCACGCCCACCGGCCTGGAACTGTAAAGAAAGGTCAATGTTTCTCACGGGATATTCAGGACTGCAGTAAAGTGGGACCCGTATGCGTCTTCTGCCCCTGCTGACACTGACGGCCCTTCTCGCTTCCTGCGCTCCTGGCATGATCTCGACTGAACCACCGAAAGGCCCTATGGTCGAGGGAGAACGGTGGACGATCACCGGGCTGGATCAGAACAACAACAGACTGGAGGGCAACGTCGTGGTGCCCGCCAACCCGAGCTACGATGCGACCGACCGGGAATGGTACTACCGCACTGCTGCCGCCCGCATCTACTTCACGGAAGGCACCAACGAATTCCAGGTCTGGGACACCCGCGACCCCTCCCGCCTGGTCATCTGCATCGTGCGCGCCCCCTACCGCTACGCCTCGCAGCAGAACACCTTCCCCGGGATCAGCCTGGCCGGTTCCATGGCCGACATCAACGCCGTCTTTGCCAAGCTGAGCGGCAGTGGCACCCGCCTGACCGGCGGTGACTGCACCGTCACGCGTCAGTAAGCGGCAAGATCAAAGCGGCGGCTCCGTACCGATGGGAGCCGCCGCCTTCGTTTCTTGGCTGTCTTGGCTGCTCAGCCCTTGGTCAGAATCCGCACGCTGAGGATCTCGTCGGCAGTGGCGCCCTCGATCTCGGCGTTGCTCTGGTCCATGGTGCGCGTCAGTTTCGGCAGGGTGTCGTCGCCGGTCACGACCTTCCCGAAGATGGTGTGTTTGCCGTTCAGGAACTCGGTCGGTTCGAAGGTGATGAAGAACTGGCTGCCGTTCGTGGCGGGGCCGCTGTTCGCCATGGCGAGAATGCCGCCGCTGTCGAAGGTGAGTTTCTGCCGGAACTCGTCCGCGAACTTGTAACCGGGGTCGCCGGTGCCCCACTCGGCCTTCTTGCTGTCGTCCACGCTCTTGGGGTCGCCGGTCTGCGCCATGAACCCGTCGATCACGCGGTGGAAGCGGATACCGTCGAAGTACAGGTTGCGGGCCAGGAACACGAAGTTGTTCACGGTGACCGGCGTCTCCTGCTCGTACAGGTCCACCAGGATCTGGCCCTTGCTGGTGTCGAGCAGCGCGTAGTAGTCCTTACCCTCGGTGAGGGCCATGTCCGGCTCGGCGTCGAATGTCCGCACGGGTTCCTTCGCCAGGGCCGGGACGACCGTGAACCCGGCGGGAACCCGGCCGGGCTCGGTGACGGCCGGGGCGGCGTCCGCCTTCGTGTCCGTGGCCGGCGTCTCGGTCGCCGGGGTGTCGGTGGGGGTGTCCGTCGCGGCCGTGTCCGTCTTCGTGTCGGTCGTGGTCGCGTCGTCCTTCTGCTGGCAGGCGGTCAGTGCGAGAAGCGCGGTCAGGATCAGGGCAGCGTGTTTCATCGTTCCCTCCAGTGTAGCGGCCCGGACGCGCCGCGCGTCACGCAGAAGGATGAGGTCGGGTCGCGGATGGCGCGGCCGCGCTACACTGCCCTCTTGATGATCGTGACCATTGACGGCGTGGCGGCCAGCGGAAAATCCAGCGTGTCCTCGGGGGTCGCGCAGGCGCTCGGGGTGCCCTACGTGAGCAGCGGCCTGCTGTACCGCGCCGCGACCCTGCTGGGCCTGGAGGCGGGCCTGGATCTGCACGCCGCCCCCCGGCTGCTGACCCTGCTGGGCGCGCACCCGGTCCGCCTGGAACCCCTGGCCGGCGGGAACCGCGTGTGGCAGGGCGACCGTGAACTCACCGACGACCTGCACTCGACCCGTGTGGACCGGGGGGTCAGTGTCGTGGCGGCCCTGCCGGAGGTGCGCGAGTGGGTGGACGCCCAGCTGCGCGCCCTGCCCGAACCCTTCGTGGCCGAGGGCCGCGACATGGGCACCAACGTGTTCCCGCACGCCAGCCACAAGTTCTACCTGACGGCCAGCGCCCGCATCCGCGCCGAGCGCCGCGCCCGCGAACGCCCGGAGGACGTGCCGGCCATCGAGGCGGCCCTGCAACGCCGCGACGAACTCGACACCGTGCAGAGCGCCCCCGCCCCCGACGCGCTGGTGATCGATACCGGCCCGCTGGACCTGCAGGGCGTGATCGACACCATCCTGACCCGCCTGCGCTGACCCGAATGGAAAACGCCGCCCCGCAGATTGGGGCGGCGTTTCGCTGCGCTCAGGTGGTCAGGCGCTCAGGGGCGCTTGACGGTGAATTTCTGGCTGGTGTACGTCTCGGTGTGCTTGGGGTTGCTCTCGTCGCCCAGGGCCTTGAGGACCTTCAGGCGCAGCTGGTACGTGCCGTTGGGGGCCGCGCCGTTCTTGAGCTTGCCGTCCCACCCGAAGGTGTCCCAGGCGTCGCTGGTGCTGTCCACGTACACGTTGGTGGCGTTGCGGCCCACGTAGGGGTAGTTGCCGAGCTGCTCGATCACGTTGCCGTTGCCGTCGAGCAGTTCCAGCGTGATGCGCTGGGCCTGGTGCGAGAGCTGGGCCAGCACGCTGGGCTGGTCGTCTGCGGCCATGGTGAAGTCGGGCAGGGTGGTCACGGCCTCGTTCTCCTCGAAGAACACGTCTTCCTTGGCGTCGTACAGCACGGGGAAGTCGTAGCTCGTGCCGCCGATGCTGGCGCGCCCGAGTACCTCGATGCTCTGGTAGTCGCCCTTGAAGCCGCTGTAGGGCACGACCAGACTGCTGGCCGTCTTGCTCTGCAGGCTCAGGTAGCCGCCGTACTGCGCCTTGTCGGGGGCGGTGGCGGGCGGGGTGATGGTCACGTTCAGCTCGACTTCGCTGAAGGGAGCGACCTCGATCATCAGGGTACCGGCGTCCACGTCGGTGCCGTTCACGGTCATCTTGGCGGCGGCGGTGCTGGCGGACGGGGCCAGCGTGGTGCCGGCCACGGTCAGGGCCGGCGCGTGCTTCACGGCAAAGACTTCGCGGGTCGCGCCGCTGTTCTTCAGGACGACCACCTTGCTGCGGGTGGCGAAGGTGTCGCTCTCACCCAGGCTGAGTTTGCTGGGGGTGGCGCTGACCGTGGCGTTGTGCGCGGCGATCACGTCGATCATGCCGGCGCCCTGGCGCTGCACGTAATCGTTGAAGCTCGTCACGCCGCTGGCGCCGCGGAACTTGCGCAGGCTGGCGGTGTTCATCAGGCGGGCGCGCATGTCCTTGGCTTTCAGGTTGGGGTAGGCCTGCAGCATCAGCGCGGCGACGCCCGCCGCGTGCGGGGCGGCCATGGAGGTGCCGCTCAGGACCGCGTATCCGCCGGCTTCCACCGTGAGCGGGTAGGCGCTCTTGATCGCGCCGCCGGGTGCGGCGAGGTCGGGTTTCAGCTCCAGGTCGGGCGACATGCCGTAGCTGGTGAAGCTGCTCAGGGTGCTGGAGGTCGGGTTCTCGATGCTCAGGGTGCCACCGTCGAAGGTGAAGCTGGCGCCCGTGGCGATCAGCCCGTCGATCTTCGCGCCGTCGGCGGCACTGATGGACACGACCGGAATGGTGATGGCGGGCGAGCCGGTCACCGTGGGGCTGATGTACCCGGCCGCGTTGTTGTACAGGATCACGGCGGTGGCCCCGGCATCCTGGGCGTTCTTGGCCTTCTCGTAGAAGGTGCAGCTGCCGCGGCGGATCAGGGCGGCCTTGCCGGTCAGGCTGCCGGCCGCGAAGCCGCCACTGGCCGTGCAGCCGTCGTTGGTCGTGGTGGTCGTGCTGCCGGGCTTCTTGGCGACCTGGAAGGTCGTGCCCTTGGTGGGCGCGGGCGAGCCGGTGGCGGCGTAGAAACCGACCTTCGAGCCGTCGCTGAGCGTGAAGCTGCTCAGGTCGATGCGGGTGTTGTCCACCGAGGCGGTGGCGATCACGTTCTCACCCAGGCTGGGCGCGCCGGTGGCCCACTGGCCGTTGGTGCCGCTGTTACCGGCCGAGACGGTCACGACCATGCCCTGCTTCACGAGTCGGCTGGCGACCTTGGCGCTGGGGTACTCGGGCCACTGGTATGAGGCGCCGATGCTCATGTTCAGGATGTGCATGCCGTCCTTGTAGGCGCGTTCCATGGCGGCGATCATGATGTCGCTGCTGGTCGAGCCGTCGCAGCCGAACACCTTGTACGCCCCGAAGGTCACGTCGGGGGCCACGCCCTTGAACTTCGCGGCCGCGTCGGCGCCACCCACGATCCCGGCGACGTGCGTGCCGTGACCGCCGCAGTCGTCCGCGATGGGGTCGGGTTTGGGCGTGAAGTTGCCGCCCGTGCCGAATTCGTCACCCACGAAGTCGTACCCGGCCACCACGCGGTTCTTGAAGGCGGGGTGCTCGAGGTCGATGCCGGTGTCCATCACGGCGACCTTCACGCCCTTGCCGGTCAGGCCCAGTTCGTTCTGGGCGATGTCGGCGCCGGTCATGCTGATCGCGGTCATCATGTCGGGGTTCAGGCTGGAGAGCAGGTCGCGCTGCACGACCGGACGCTCCACCTGCTCGACCGGGTAGACGGCGCGCACGCCGGGCAGCAGCGACAGGCGGTTCACTTCCGCCTCGTCGGCCTGCACCGAGAAGCCGTTGAACAGCGTGTCGAAGCTCATGACTTCCTGGTAGCGGATACCGCTGGCGGCCGCCTGGGCGCGGAACACGGCCTGCTGCGCTCCGACGCTCTGAACGCTCAGGGCCGTGGGGTCGCCCTCGAGTTCCACGAACCACTTGCCGGGCATGGCCGTGAACTGCGGCGCTTTCACGCCAGAGGTGGCAGGGGTAGAGACGGTGCTGCTGTTGCCGCACGCACCCAGCACCAGGGCCAGGCTGAGTAGGGACAGGGATTTGACAGTGTTCTTCACAGTGTTCTCCTCGGGTTCAGCGGCGGCTGAGCAGCAGCTCGTAGGTGTTGGTGGCCAGATCGTCGGTGGCAGCGGAATCGTTGTGGATCTTGAAGCTGGTCAGCACGACCGTGTAGGTGCCGTCGGCCGGCACGTTGAAGCGGATCTCGGACTCCATGGCGCTGCCGCCGTCGTCATCCTTCTCCAGCACCGTCTTGCCGTCGGGCATCAGGATCATCACGTAGGGGTCCAGGGTGCTGTTGGCATCCACGCTGCCGGTCTTGACCGTCAGTTTCAGCGGGTCGCCAGTCTTGGCCGTGAACTTGAAGTAGTCGTAATCCCGACCCTGCGCCGCGACCGCGCCCTTGACGGGCGTACCGACCGTGAGGGCCGTGGCGGCCGCCATGCTGTCGTTGGGTTCGTTGCGGTCGGCGATGGCGACGGTCACGGCGGCGCTGGCCTGCCCCACGTTGGCGCTGTAGTCGTAGGCCTTGACGCTGAGGGTGTGGGCGCCGTTGTCCGCGAAGGTGTAGGTCTTGCTGGCGGTGTAGGGCGAGGTGGTATCGGTGGAGACCAGGGCGCCGTTGTCGTAGAACTCGACCTTGCTGATGCCGTTGGCGTCGCTGGCAGTGGCAGTCATGTTCACGGTGCCGGCCGCGACCAGCGTCGTGGGTGTCACGGTCAGGGTGGCGGTGGGGGCGGTCATGTCGATGGGGCCGACGCCGCAGGACATCAGCGTGCCGGTCAGAGCGAGGAGTGAAAAGGCACCGATTCGCTTCATGTGAACTCCTTGATACCTGTGTGGGCACGCGCGCCTGAAAGAAGGCGAACAGCGGAGCGGGTCCGGCGAACATGACCGCAGAGGCACCTGATTTGAAATCAGGGTTTGTGTTGCTATGGAAAACAAATATAACGCTCATGGACCGGTATCACAAGGCCATTTCAGACGTTTCTCAGTTGAAACTAAGGTCAGTTGCGGCTGTCTGTTGCGGCATGGTCGCACCCGGCGTGCCGGGCTTTCGGGTACCCTGAAGGTCATGCGTTCCGTCCTGCCTGCCCTGCTGCTTCTGAGTGTCGTCCTGGTCGCCTGCCGCCCGCAGGAGGTCCGCGCGCCGGACGCCTACCCGCTGGCCGGGGCCGTGTCTGGCCGCTGGGGCGACAGCCCGCGCCTGCGGCTGGCGCTGGTCGGGACGGGCATTCCGGGTGCGGTCAAGAACGACAGTGCGATCGGGCAGAACCTCGTGAGCAGTGGCCTGAACAGCTGGGAGTTCGGCTTCGACCTGCCGGCCCCCGGCGTGTTCAACGTGGCGGGCGTGTATCAGGTTGTGGCGTTCGACGACGCGAACAACAACGCCCGGTACGACCTGGGTGAGACGGTCGCCCGCAACCGCAAGTGGCTGGTGGTCAGTCCGGCCGATGCTAACATTCCGGAAGTGACCCTCCCCGAGCTGCTGGGTGGAGGCGAGGTCCTGCCCGCCATGAGGGTCCGTAGCGGCTGGAACGTGTACGACCAGTCACGGCCGCTGGGGAACGCGAACCCCGCGCCGTTCACCACCCTGAGTTCCTACGATCTGAGCCGCTGAAGCCGGGCGCCCATGAGGGGCGACTGGGGAAAACCTGAAGGGGACAAGGTCGGCTCAGCCGCAGTCTGCGCTGTCCGATGGTTCTACGTTCAGGGGTATGAACCTGCCGCGCCGCTTCCCGCTGACCCTGCTGCCCGCGTTGCTGCTGCCCGCCCTGACCCTGGCCTCCGCGCAGTCCGCTGCGGCGCTGGCCCGCGTGGACGCCGCGCAGATGAGCATCCCGGCGGCCCGGCAGACTTTCCAGAAGGGCGGGTATCCGGGCAGCGCGCTGACCGTGCGGCAGACCCTGGCGGCGGGCAGTAACTACACCCGGCAGGTCGTGAGTTACCAGTCCGAGGGACTGCGCATCAACGCGTTGCTGACCGTCCCGCGCGGCACGCCTCCGAAGGGTGGCTGGCCCGCCATCGTGTTCAACCACGGGTACGTGCCCCCGAAGGTGTACCGCACGACTGAACGGTACGTGGCTTACCAGGACGCCTTCGCACGAGCCGGGTTCGTCACCCTGAAAAGCGATTACCGGGGGCACGGCAGCTCGCAGGGCGAGGCGCTCGGCGGGTACTACGCACCGGGCTACACCACGGACGTGATGAACGCCCTGGGCAGCCTCAAGCGTGACCCGCGCGTGAACGCCGCCCGGATCGGTATGTGGGGCCACTCCATGGGCGGGTTCCTGAGCCTGCGGGCCATGGCCATCGACCCCAGCGTGAAAGCGGGCGTGATCTGGGCCGGGGTGGTGGGCGACTACGATCAGCTCATGAACAGCTGGACGCGCCGCGCGCCCGTCCCGGCCAGCATTCCCAGCGCCGTGCTGAACCTGCGCAAGCGGGCCGTCGAGAAGTACGGCGCGCCCCGCGAGAACCCCACCTTCTGGAACAAACTCAGCGCGAACACGTACCTGCGCGACCTGGGCGGCCCGGTGCAGCTGCACATCGGCACGAACGACGAGGACGTGCCCGTCGCGTTCCACACGACCCTGGCCGGGCAACTGCGCCCGCTGGGGAAACTGGGCGGCAACTACGTGTACCCCGGTGACAACCACAACCTGTCCCTCAACCTGCGCACGGCGCTGAACCGCAGCGTGCAGTTCTTCCGGGAGCGGCTGTAACGCCATGCGCCGCCTGATCAACCTCGTGCTGTTCGCGCTGATCCTGGGGGCGGCGTTCGTGGCGGTCACGCAGCCGGAATCTCTGCCGTTCCGCCTGCCCTGGAACCCGCCGGTCACGGTCACGCCCGCCGCGCCCGGCGAGGCGGCCCCAGACAGTGACCGCCCCCTGCAGGACCTGAGCGACACGGCCCTGAAAACTGCCGTGGCCCGCAACCCCATCAGCATCCAGGCCCTCAAGGCCCGCGAGTACCCCGGCAGCGCCCTGACCGTGCGGCAGACCCTGGCGGCAGGCAGCAACTACACCCGGCAGGTCGTCAGTTACCAGTCCGAGGGACTGCGGATCAATGCGCTGCTGACCGTCCCACGCGGCACGCCCCCGCAGGGCGGCTGGCCGGTCATCGTGTTCAACCACGGGTACATCCCGCCCGCCGAGTACCGCACCACCGAACGCTACGTCGCGTACCAGGACGCGTTTGCCCGCGCGGGCTTCGTCACCCTGAAAAGCGACTACCGGGGGCACGGCAGCAGCGAGGGAGAGGCGCGCGGCGGCTACAACGACCCCGGCTACACCGTGGACGTCCTGAACGCCGCCGCCAGCCTGAAACGCGACCCGCGCGTGAACCCCGACCGACTGGGCCTGTGGGGCCACTCCATGGGCGGGCAGCTGAGCCTGAAAGCCATGATCGTCGATCCCAGCCTGAAAGCCGCGTCCCTGTGGGCGGGCGTGATCGCCAGTTACGACGTGCTGTCCACCGACTGGAACCCGCCCCCCGGCGAGCCGCGCACCCTGGACGCCCTGAACCGCCGCTACCTGCGCCTCCTGAGCCCCAACGCGTACCTGCGGGAACTGAACGGCCGGCCCATCCAGCTGCACCACGGCACGAACGACGCCGACGTGCCGTACTCGTTCCAGAAGAACCTCGCGGACGACCTGAGAAACGCCGGGCAGGGCGTCGAGGCGTACCGCTACGAGGGCGACGACCACAACCTGTCCCGCAACCTCCGCACCGCGCTGAACCGCAGCGTGCAGTTCTTCAAGGAGAACCTGTAATCCGGACGCCGCCCGTCACTCCACCCAGGTCACCTTGTCCGCCAGCGGGGCACGGGTCGCAGTCGGCAACTCGGCGGCCGGGTAGCCCAGCACCAGCAGGCCCATCAGCTTCGGGGCGCCCAGCGCCTGCGCCGCCACCGGACTGACCATCACCGGACCGCTCACCCACTTCCCGACCAGCCCGAACGCCGTCGCTGCCAGCCACATGTTCTGCGCCGCGCACGCCAGGGCCGCCTGCTCCTCCCACTCGGGCATCTTCGGTTTCTCGGGCATGTGCAGTTCCAGGCTGATCCACAGTGGCGCCCGCCAAGCCCGCGCCCGCTGCGCCTCCAGCGCCGCCCCCTCCTCCCGGTCCGGCGCGCTGCCCGCCGCGTACGCCTGCGCGAACACCTCCGCCAGCCTCGCGCGGCCCTCACCCGTGAACACCGTGAACCGCCACGGCTCGGTGCGCCCATGATTCGGCGCCCAGATGCCCGCCTCCAGAATGGCCTCGGTCACCTCACGCGGCACCGCGTCGGGCCTCAGCAGACCAATATCCACCGTCCGGCGCGCACGGATCACATCCAGCACGGTCAGGGCAGCAGCAGGGAAGGGGGCAGGGTCAGCAGTCACGGCGTTCATGCCCGCATGATGCCGCACCCCGCACCGCACGCCTACCGTCCCAGTTTGGCGTGCAGCCGACCGTTCAGACCGTACTCCCACCACGCGAACACCAGGGCTGCCGTGCCCACGAACAGCGGCAGGACCAGCTCCGGCCGCGACGAGTTCACACCCTGAACTGCCGCCAGCATCACGGCATTCACAAACACCAGCGCCGACGATCCCCTGAGCGCCAGCCTCTCCGGCGGCAACCGCCGCGCCAACCACCACAACCACCCGCTACCACCCAGGCCCAGCAGCGGCAGCAACAGCGCCCACGCCCCCACCGCCGGATTCAGCACCGACACCGCCAGCGCCCCCAGCACGCCCATCAGCAGCGGAACCCACACGGCCCGCGCCGACCACGCCCGCGAACGCGCCGCCAGCACCTTTGCCTCGAACTCCGTCAGGTACCGCTCCCGCAACTCCGCGTTCAGGCGCGCCGGATCACCCAGCGCCCCCAGCACCGCCCCCACCGGCTCACCCGCCTCCAGCATGTCCTGCGCGTGCCCCAGGTACTCGGCCCGCAGCCGCGCCGCAACCTCCGGTGCCAGCCCCGACAAAGCCACGGTCAGCCATGCCTGCACCGACGTCACCATGCGCCGCGCCACGCCTTCCCGGCCAGAGTCAGCGCCTCACGCGGGCGCGTCAGGTAGGCCGCCACGAGCGCACTGCCCAGTGCTGCCGCCAGCAGGCCCGGTTCCGTCACCACACTCGGCGCGAACACCGGCAGACTCAGCGCGAATCCCAGCGGCGCGATCAGCGTGCCGTACACGCGGCGCAGTACTGCCGCCGACCGCACGGGCCGACGCAGGATCACCCGCTGCGCGAACTCCAGCAGCGCCAGTTCCAGCGTCAGCAGGATCGGCACGGCCCACGTGAATTCCCGCGAACCGATCAGCGCGGGCAGGCCCGGCCAGCCGCAGACCAGCCACGTCAGCAGGCCCACCACCACCACGCAGCCCAGCGCACTCTGCCAGAGCGGCGCGGGTACCGTGGCTCCCCCGGCCAGCAGGCGACGCAACTGCCCGTCCCGCTCCAGCCACGCCACGTCCGCCCGCGTGAAGAACTGCGCCTTCAGCGCCGCCCGCACCTCGGCCGCCGGACCCAGCGCCGCCAGCGCCTCCCGAAGCTCCAGGCCATCACGCGCCCCCACGGCCTCCAGCACATGCCCGGTCAGGTCCGCCCGGATACGCGCCGCCGAATCCTCCGGGAACGGCGCCGTCACCTCATCCAGGTAGGCGGCGAGCTCCGCGTTCAGATCAGCTGGAGTCACGCCCGGCCCCCGAGGGTCAGGGTGCGGCGCATCCGGCGGGCCTGTTGCATGGTGCCGACCAGCCATACCACCCATAGGACTGGCAGGAGCCACAGGATGGCCCCTAAGGAGGGCGGATCACCCAGCCACGCCTGCACGCTCCAGCCCAGCCACAAGGTGAAGTTGAAGACCCACGGTCCGGCCGTGGCCAGCAGGAGGTTCCTGACTGGCCGTGGTTCGCTTCGTACGATGACCCACGCCAGGCAGGCCAGCACGAGGGCGGTGGCCGCTGCAACAGCTTCGACAGCCTGTTCAAACCACAGCGCGGACAGTCCGTACCCCGCCACCAGCAGCAGCATGAACCACCACACCTTCGGACCCTGCGCGTTGCTCAATTCCTGATCTGTGGCGTACGCGCGCCGCAGCGCCCGATTCACCTGCGCGGGATCGCCCAGGGTGGCGACAGCTTCTGCTTCGGTCAGTTCGTCCGTCATGGCATCCTGCACATGGGCGCGGTACTCGGCGTTCATGCGCTCCTGTGCGGCGGGGGCGAGGTCACGCAGGGCGACGTTCAGCCAGTCGTGCAGGGTCATGTCGGCACCTCCGTGAGTTTGCGCGGCAGGCTGGACAGTCGCCACGCTGCCAGCGCGAGCAGCGCCAGTCCGGCCAGCAGGGACAGCTGCGCGGGCGGTGACAGCGGCACGGGCCACGGGGCGACCAGCAACGCGAGCAGCAGCGCCGCGAACAGGGTCATGCCACGCCGGGACGAGCGGACGGCCGCGTGCAGGGTGTCGCCCATGCGCAGGTCGGCCAGCAGGGCCAGGGCAACCGCGCTCACCACAGCTGCCGCAGTCAGCCACGACCACCCCACGTCCAGCGCGAAGATCAGCTGAAAGGTGAAGGCGCAGGCGGGCAGGCACAGCGGCAGGAGCCACAGCACCCGGCGTGATTCGCGGCGCGTGCGCGTTCCCGGCGAGGTCAGGTGCCGCAACCACCGCTCGTCCTGTACCGTCAACTGGGTGCGCCGCAGCGCGCGGCTCACCTGCGCGGGGTCGCCCAGGGTGGCGACGGCTTCCGGTTCGGTCAGCCCGCCCGTCATGGCGTCCTGCACATGCGCTTGGTACTCGGCGTTCATGCGCTCCTGTGCGGCGGAGGCGAGATTGCGGAGGGCCACGGTCAGCCAGTCGTGCAGGGTCACGCTGTCTCCGCGCCGAGCTTGCGGCTGGCGTTCACGGCGAGCGAGAGTCGCCAGATGTGGAAGGATAAGAAGCTCAGGGCAACCCAGGAGGCGGGTTCGCGGGTCCAGGCGATCAGTCGGTCGGGAGTCAGGGTGCCGGTGTGCAGGAACCACAGCGCGGCCACCAGACCGGCCATGAGGGCGCCGCCGAGGGGCTCGGCCAGCCAGTACGCAGCGGCGCGGCGGGTGGGGGGCAGCGGTCGGGACAGCACCCACCAGCGCAGCAGGGCCAGTGCGGTCAGGATGCCCACGCTCAGCAGGAAGGGGGTGACGGCTTCGCCGCGCCGCAGGTCTGGCAGTGCGGCGACCGTCAGGCCAGCCACCGGGGCGGATGCGGACCACAGGCTGCCGCCCAGGCTGAGGTGTCGGGGGGGCAGGCGGCGGGCGTCCCGGACGGTCAGGTGGGTGCGCCGCAGTTCGCGGTTGGTGGTGTGCGCGGAGCCCCAGCAGCGCAGGATGTCGGTGTGGGTCAGGTCGGGCTGGGCCGCGAGGGTGTCCTGAAGGTGGTTCAGGTAGTCGTGGCGGACGCGGTGGGCGGCTTCGGGGGTCAGGCCGTCGGTGGCGACCTCCAGCCACTCCGCGACGGTCCGGGGAGGCTGGAGGCGGGGGCTGAGCAGGCTGCGGAGGTCGCCGGTCACGCTCCTCCTCCCAGCACCGCCTGCACGGCGCCGACCTGGGCCTGCCAGTCGCGGCGGGTGCGGGCCAGCGCGGCGCGGCCCTTGTCGGTCAGGCGGTATTCGCGGCGGGTGCGGCCGGCGACCTCGTGTTCATGGCTCTCGATGAGCCCCTCGGCTTCGAGGGCGTGCAGGGCGGGGTAGAGGGTGCCTTCGCGGGCGCGCAGGAGGCCTTCGCTGCGGGTGTTGATGGCCTGGGCGATGGCGTAGCCGTGTTCGGGCTGGCGGTCGAGGACGGCCAGGATGAGCATGCGGAGTTGCTCGCGGGCGTTCATGCCTTCACGATACCTCTGATTTGGATGCATCTCAAGTCGAGGTATCGTGGAGACCGTCAGGCCAGCGGCAGGCGGTAGGCGCGGCGGGTGTTCGCGTCGGTCGTGGCCTCCAGTTCGGCGGGGTCCAGGCCGCGCAGGGCCGCGATGAACTCCAGGGTGTGGCGCACGTAGCCGGGCCGGTTGGGCTTGCCGCGCTTCGGGACGGGGGCCAGGAAGGGTGCGTCGGTTTCCAGCAGCATCCGCGTCAGGGGCAGGTCGCGGGCGGCCGCCTGGATCTCCTGCGCGTTCCTGTACGTGGTGTTCCCCGCGAAGCCGAAGTACGTGTGCTCGCCCCGCTCCAGGCCAAAGCGCAGCAGTTCCGGGTGCCCGCTGAAGCAGTGCAGGATCACCGGCACGTCCGGCCACGCTCGCAGTACGTCCATCACGCCCCGGTGGGCGCTGTCCTGCCCGGCCTTATCCCGCGTGTGAATGACCAGCACCTTCCCGCTGCGCCGTGCGAGGTCCAGCTGCCACTCGAACGCCGACACCTGCGCGGCGCGTTTCGTGTCGTCCCAGTAGTCGTCCAGGCCGCTCTCGCCGATGCCGACCACGCGCGGGTGGGTCAGCAGGGCCTCGATCTGCGCGCGGGCGTCCGGGCTGTCCTCGTCGGTGTCGGTGGGGTGCAGGCCGACCGTGGCGTACACGTCGTCAAACTGTTCGGCCAGCGCCACGGCGTTCCGGGCGTGCTGCGGGCTGGCGCCGATGCAGACCATGGCGTTCAGGCCCAGTTCGCCGCGCGCGCCCGCCGGATCGTCGATGTAGTCGAGGTGGGTGTGAGAGTCGATCATGCCGCCCAGGGTAACGCCGCCGGAACGATCTCCCGGAGTATCCCACCCGATCCCCACCACTCTCATGAGAGGGGCGCGCTAGAGTGCGCCCGTGCAGAAACTCGGCCTGTACGCCCTGACGGGCATCCTGGGGTTCGCCCTGATCTTCGCGCTGCTGCCCGGCGCGGACCGCACGGCCGTGGCCACCGGCGCCGTCCTGTCCGGCGTGCAGCTCACGCTGTACCCGTCCCGCGACCCGGACGCCGTGTGGCAGTTCCGGGCGGGGCAGGTCACGAACGACCCGCTGCTGGGCGAGACGCGCCTGACCGACCTGGGTCAGGGGCAGCGGTTGCTGCGCGAACGGGACGCCTCGGGCCGCCTGACGGGCCGCCAGACGCTGGACGCCACCCTGAGCGCCCCGGACCTGACCATTGACGGGCAGGACAACATGACCACCCGTCAGGCGCGCATCACGCTGGTGCAGCAGTGTGCCGACATCGACCTTCAGGGCACCGAGCAGATGCCCGTGAAGATCGAGCAGGGCAGCGGCTTCAGCGCGCCGGTCGCGGAACTCGACTCGCCGCTCATGACCGGGCACGTCGAGAAACTCCGCATGAGTTTCGACTTCAAGATCGAGGACTCCGACAACGACACTTCGACCCTGCAATACGACCTGGACGGCACGGAACGCTGCGAGAACGGCCAGCGCGTCCCCGGAGCCTGACCTTCAAGGAGCCCCATGATGAACCGTACCAAGACCCTGTCCCTGCTGGCCCTCCTGACCGTCGCCGCGCCCGTGCTGGCGCAGGCCGACGCCACCAACCGCCTGATCACCATTCAGGGCGGCCCGCGCGGCGACGTGCGCAACGGCCCCCTGACCTTCACCGGCAGTCCCGTGAAGGCGAAGGTCAGCACCCTGAACATCGAGGCCTCGCAGGCCGTGCTGGCCGCGCCGAAGGGCACGCCGCTGATCGAGGCGAAAGGCAAACGCACCGCGAACTTCACCGGCGCCGTGAAGGTCACGCGCGGCCGCCTCAGCGCCGCCGGCAGCACCCTCGCGTACGACGAGACGACCGGTCAGGGCGTCCTGAGCGGCAACGCCAGCGCCACCTTCGTCCCCGAGAAGAAAGAGGACGGCGACACCGTGACCATCAAGGCCGCGCAGATGAGCCTGGACGTGGATAACAACGTGTCCACCAGCACGGGCGGCGTGACCCTGTCCACCGGCACCCAGAACGGACAGGCCGACAAGCTGGTGTTCGACGAGGACCGCGAACTGGCCCAGCTGACCGGCAAACCCAGCCTGACCCGCGCCGCCAAAGGGAACCAGAAGGAACTGGTCATCACCGGCCAGGAGGTCCGCGCGCTCACCAAGACCAAGACGCTGTACGTGCGTGGCGGCGTGAAACTCGTGCAGGGCACCACCACTACCACCGGCGACGCCGTGTACTACGACGACCGCAAGAACGTGGCGTACGTGGTCGGGAACGCCGTCAGCGTGGACAGCAAGAGCAAGGTGACCGTCAAGGCCCCGGCCAGCGGTTACCTGGAGCAGCGCACCGACCTGGGCCGCGTGCGCGCCCTGAACTCGGCTTACAAGATTCCGGCCGAGCAGTTCAAGCTGCGCGGCGAGAAGTAAACTGCGCGCATGTCCCGTTCCCGCCTGACCGTCGCCGCACTCCTGACCGCGCTGCTGGCGGTCACGGGCGGGGTGCCGGGCGGGCGGGCGCAGCAGGCCGAACCCAGTCCGCCCGCCCCCATCCAGAGCGCACCCGCTGAGGCCGCTCCCGAGGCCGGCGCCGAGCAGTCCAGCCTGACCCTGGTGCGCCGCAGCGAGAAGGACGGCAAGGACCGCCGCATCGTGATCGTGAAGACCGGCACGGACGACACCACGGGCGTGTTCGCGCTGTGCCAGCCGCTCCCGGACGACCCGGAGGGCGCGCCGACCCTGGCGGTGTTCAGCGAGACCGGTGCGGGCGGCGTGCAGATCACCATCGACAAGAACGTGATCCGCGTGCCGCTGGCCGTGGTCACGCAGAATGCCCCGAAAGACGGGCAGGACGGCAGTGACGGCCGCGTGGAGGCCAGCGCCGGAACGGGCCGTTTCCTTGAACCGGGGGAGGTGCCGGCCGACACCACCGACCGCCTGACCCGCTGCGAGGTGCAGGCCGCCCCGAAACCCGCGCCGGATACCGTGATCGTCACGCAGGGCCGCACGGAACTGCGCGGTCAGAACCTGGTGTACGACAGCGCCGACGGCGTGGCCCGCATCGACGGGCCGATCCGGTTCACGCGCCGCAGCGACACCGATCCCCTGACCGGCCAGAGCGACCGTATCGAGGTCAGCGTGGACGACGAGAAGACCACCCTGGTCGGGAACGTGGTGTTCAACTCGGCGGGCGGGCGGGTCAGCCGCGCCGCGCGGGTCGAGTACGACGACACCCGCAACGTGGCCCGCCTGTACGGCACGGCCACCCAGCCGGCCGAGAGCGTGCAGGGCGGCGACACCCTGCGCGCCGGGGTGATCGTGTACGACCTCGACCGCAACGAGGTGTACGCCATGAAGGCCGAGGGAGGCACCATCACGGGCGAGTTCACCGAATCGGACACCCCGGCGGGTACGCCAGCCGGGAACCGGACCGCGATTCCCAGTCCGTCCGATCCGCTGCCGCCCCTGAACCCGGCGCCCACCCCGCCCACCACCACGCCGGTCAGTCCAGGGCTGCCAGCGCCGCCCTGAGCACACCGGCGCTGCGTTCCAGCTCCTGGCGTTCCGGCCCGGTCAGCGACGGCGAGATGGTGTCCACCACCCCACCCCGGCCCACCACGCGCGGCAGGCTCAGGCTCACGCCGAACTCCGGGGTGGGCGCGCTGACCGTCAGGATGCCGCGCCGGTCGCCCAGGACGCGTTCGGTGATGCGGGCCAGCGCCGCGCCGATCCCGTAGTACGTGGCGTGCTTCCCGCTGATGATCTGCGCCGCCGCGCCGCGCGTGTCCGCGTCGATCTGCGCGCGGATCTCCGGCGTCCACTCGCGGCCGCGCGCCGCCATGAAGTCCGCGACCGGCAGGCCCGCCACGCTGGCGGTACTCCAGGCCAGGACCTCGCTGTCGCCGTGTTCGCCCAGCACGTAGCCGTGCACGTGCGTGCCGTCCACCCCGGCGTGCTCGGCGATCAGGTGCCGGAAGCGGGCGCTGTCGAGGACCGTCCCGGACCCCATCACGGACGCGCCCGGCGCCAGCCTGGCGGTCAGGTCCGTCAGGACATCCACCGGGTTCGTGGCGATCAGCAGCGTCGCGTCCGGTGCGGCCGCCACCACCTGCGGGATCAGCTCGCGGAAGATGGCGGCGTTCTTCTGGAGCAGGTCCAGGCGGGACTCGCCGGGTTTCTGGTTCGCGCCGGCCGCGACGATCACGACCGCGCTGCCCCGCAGGTCCGCCACCGGGCCGCTGCTGACGCGTACGCCATGACTGACCGGCGCGGCGTGCGCGATGTCCTGAGCCTCGGCGCGGGCGCGCGCGGCGTCCAGGTCGGTCAGGATCAGTTCACTGCACGAGCCGCGCAGCGTCAGGGCGTAGGCGGCGGTCGCGCCGACCAGCCCCGCACCGACCACCCCGACCTTCATGCGCGGTCCTCGCGGCGCACGGTCAGGACCGGAATGGGGCTGCGCGCCACGATCTTCTCGGCGGTGCTGCCCAGGAAGAAGTGCTCCAGCGCGCCCTGTGCGTGCGTGCCGACCACGATCAGGTCCGCGCTCCAGCGGCCCGCGGCGTCCAGCACGCCGGTCACGGGGTCACCGACCATCAGTTCGGTCTCCTCGTCCGGGCGGGCCAGCTGTGTCATGCGGGCGGCGTCGGCGTCCTCCAGGGTGTGCAGCAGGGTCGGGTCGGGCATGGCGGCGCTCACGCCGCCCATCAGGTCCGGCGCGGCGGTCACGCGGGCGTCGGTCACATGCACCAGCCGCAGGGTCGCGCCGGGAAAGCGGGTGCGGGCGGTGGCCAGCGCGTGCGTGGACGACTCCGAGAAGTCCACGCCCACCAGGATGCGTTGAAAGCTGCTGGTCGCTGCCGGTTCGTGCTGGGTCATGCCCTGAACGTACACCCCGGTCCCACCCGCCCGGGCAGAACATGAACGGCCCATAAAGACGCCGGGCCGACCCGACCAGCCGCCGATCCGCCCGGCCGCCGATCCGGCTGTCCCATCAGCTTGAGGGGCCGGACGCGCGGGCGTCCCAGCGCACCTGCGCGCGCCCCGCTGCCTTCGCCGCGTGCAGCCGCAGGTCCACCAGTGCCAGCAGGTCGTCCAGGCTGGCCACCTCGTGCGACAGGGCCGCCCCACCGCTGAAGGTCAGGTCTGGCAGGTGCGCCGGGAGCGGCAGGACCGCGCCGCTCAGCCGCGCCGTCATGGCGTACGCCGCCTGCGCGCCCACGCCGGGCAGCAGCAGCATGAACTCCTCTCCGCCCCAGCGGGCCAGCAGCGTGCCCGCCGGGAGGCCCGCGCCGGTCAGGGCGCGCAGGGCCGGGCCGGTCTCGCGCAGCACCTGATCCCCGGTCGTGTGGCCCAGCCGGTCGTTCACGTCCTTGAACCGGTCGAGGTCCAGCATGACCAGCGCGAACTCCGCCCGTCGCGGCCCGGCGTCCGGCCACAGGACGCGCAGTTGCGCCAGCAGTGCCCGGCGGTTCGGGAGTTGCGTCAGCGGGTCGGTCAGGGAGTCCTGCTCGAACGCCGCCGCCTGCTCTTGGTGCGTGACGACCCGCTGCCCGAAGCTCGCGACCATGCCCACCACGATGGTGATGCACGCCAGGTATGTCAGCAGCGTCAGGTCCGGCGTGGGGCGGGTCAGGATCAGCGCCGCGAACAGCGCGTACCCCGCCCCGGACAGCACCGCCGCCAGCCGGATCGGCAGCAGCCCGAACCACAGCGCCACCGTGCCCACGAACGTCAGGTACGCCTGCGTGCCGACCGCCGGCGCCGAGATCAGCGGCAGGAATTCCGCGGTGGTCGCCAGCGTCACGGCGACCGCCACCGGCATGTTCAGCCGCGTGGTCGGCAGGCGCTTCCAGAGCAGCGCCCACAGGATCAGCAGCGACACGGCCAGCCCGGTCAGGAACGACGGCAGGTCCTGCCACTCGCCGCGCGGCACCTTCAGGGTCAGAATGCCCAGGTGCGCGGCCGCCGACACCAGCGCCGCGAGCACGTAGGCCCGGTGGCGCACGGCTTCGGCGTCCTGCGTCTGTGTCCTCCATGCCGTCACGCGTCCATGATCCGGCGGGGAGCGGCACAACTCTGTCACGCGCGGCCGGATTACGCGCACCCCCACGGGGTGGCGTGGCGGGTGCATGGCCCGGCCCCGCGTGGGGGGTGTGGGCGGCGGTACACTGGCCCATGCAACTCCAGAGTTTCGGGGCGGCCCTCACGGTCACCGGCAGCATGCACCTCCTGACGGTCGGCGAGCGGCGCGTGCTGATCGACTGCGGCCTGTTCCAGGGCAACGACGACCTGGAGGCCCGCAACCGCGAGCCGCTCCCGTTCGACGTGGCGGCCCTGGACGCCGTGATCCTCACGCACGCGCACCTCGACCACGTGGGCCGCCTGCCGCTGCTGGTGAAACTCGGGTACCGGGGGCCGGTTCACTGCACCGAACCGACCGCCGCGCTGGCCGAGACGGTGCTGCTGGACTCCGCCCGGTTGCAGGTGGACGGTTACCGGCACGACCTGCGCCGCGCCCGCCGTCAGGGCATTCCCGACGAGCAGGTGCCGCCCCCGCTGTACGAGGAGGAGGACGTCCACCGCGCCCTGGCCCTGCTGCGCCCCGCCCTGCGCTTCGGCGAGACGACCCGCGTGGCCGGACTGCGCGTCACGCCGCACCGCGCCGGGCACATCCTGGGCAGCGCGTACCTGCTGATCGAGGGCGGGGGCACGCGCCTGATCATGAGCGGCGACCTCGGCAACCGCGAGAGCGGGCTGCAACTGGACTTCACGCCGCCGCCCCCCGCCGACGCCGTGGTGCTGGAAAGCACCTATGCCAACCGCACCCACCGCCCCTGGGCCGCCACGCTCGCCGAGTTCCGCGACGCGCTGCGCGGCGCGGTGCGGCAGGGCGGCAAGATCCTGATTCCCAGTTTCGCCATCGAACGCACCCAGACGATCCTGCACACCATCAAGAACCTCATGGACGCCGGCGAGGTCCCGCGCATCCCGGTGTTCCTGGATTCCCCCATGGCGGCGCGCGCCACGCACGAGTACTTCGAGTTCGGAGACGAACTGATCCCGGAAGTCCGGAGCGCCCTGCAGGCCGGCGAGGACCCCTTCCGGCCCGGCACGCTGCACGTCGTGCCCACCAGCGCCGAATCGCAGCGCATCAACCGCTACGACGGCCCCGCCATCATCCTGGCCGGCAACGGCATGATGACCGGCGGGCGCATTCAGCATCACCTCAAGCACCACCTCTGGAAACCCAGCACCAGCCTGATCAGCGTGTCGTACCAGTCGCCCAGCAGCCTCGGCGGGCGCATCGTGACCGGCGCGGACCACGTGCGCGTCATGGGCGAGGAGATCGCCGTGCGCGCCCACGTGTACACCATCGGCGGTTTCTCCGCGCACGCCGACCAGGACGACCTGCTGGCCTTCCTGGCGACCGCCGGGACGCCGCACGTGTGGCTGGTGCACGGCGAACCGGACGTCATGGAATCCTTCCTGCCGGTCCTCGCCGCGCGCGGCCTGAAGGGCGACCTCGTCCCGGACCGGCAGCCGGTGGACCTGACCGGCCCTGGCTACCCGGACGGCCGCCCACCCGGCTTCACCCCGCCGCCCTCCCGCTCCGGCAGTCACGGCGGCGAGTGATATGGACTCCGATTGAATGGGTTGCAAAGCCCGTTCAATCCGAGCGAAGCGAGTGGGAGAAAAACGGGTTCCGGACGTGGAGCTGGCAATCCGGTGAAGTCCCGGATGTCGGCGAAACAAACGGAACCCGTATGACTCGCCCCCGCGCACGCGCCGGGCGGGGCGCAGGTCCGGATGACCCTGGGCAGCGCCGGTACCCACGCGGTACTCTGTGACCTCATGAAACGCGCGCTGCCCCTGCTGCTGCTCGCCCTGACCGCCTGCGGTTCCAAAGGCATCGAGGGCGTCCAGACCTTCAAGTACCCCGCCGGGGACCACCGCACCGGCTCCCTGATCTACGCCGAGAACCCCCCGGCCGGCGGCCCGCACAACGCCAGCTGGCAGAACTGCGGCGTGTACGATCGCCCCCTGTACAACGAGTACGCGGTGCACAGCCTGGAACACGGCGCGGTCTGGGTCACGTACCGCCCGGACCTGGACGCCGCGGGCCTGGACACCCTGAAGAAACTGGTCGAGGGCCGCCCCTACACCCTGCTCAGCCCCTACGAGGGCCTGGACACACCGGTCGCCATGAGCGCCTGGGGCGCGCAGCTGAAAGTCGACCAGCCCGACGACGCCCGCCTGAAAGCCTTCCTGGACAAGTACGAGCAGGGCGCCACCGCCCCGGAACGCGGCGCGGCGTGCAGCGGCGCCTACAGCGGCACCCGCTGAGCGCAGGCCTCGACCCCACAGGGAAGGGGCCGGGAACAGCGCAATCTGTTCCCGGCTCCTTCCCTTACCTTCTGAACGGGCTCAGCCCTTGTTCTCGTCCTCGTCGAAGTACTCGAAGCGGTGCGGCCCGATCTCGACCGTGTCGCCCTCGCGCGCTCCGGCGCGTTTCAGGGCGTTGTACAGCCCCTGACGCTTGAAGACGTTCCCCAGGTACTCCGAGGCTTCCTCCAGGTAGCGCGAGAAGCGCACGATGCGTTCCTCGAAGCCCCCGCCGATGACCTTCCAGACCCGTTCCGGCTGGCCGTCGTTGATGATGCCCACGCCCTGCGCGGCCGGATCGATCCGGAATTCCAGGCGCAGCGGTTCCTCGCGGACCACGTCGGGCTCGATGTCCAGCGCGTGCGTCTGCGCCCACAGTTCCCGGTCGGGCAGCAGCTGGAACAGCGACTCGCGCAGTTCGTCCATGCCCAGACCTTCCTTGGCACTCACGCGCAGCACCGGCAGGCCCGCGCCGACCAGTTCGTCCTCGACCATCACGGCCAGGTCCTCGTCGACCAGTTCCACCTTGTTCAGCGCGATCAGCGCCACCTGCTCGAGCAGGGTGGGGTCGTAGGAGCGCAGCTCGGCCTGCAGCTGCGCCAGTTCGCCCAGCGGGTCACGGGTCACGTCCAGCACGTACACCAGCACGCGCGTGCGGCTGATGTGCCGCAGGAACTCCAGGCCCAGGCCCTTGCCCTCGCTGGCGCCCTCGATGATGCCCGGAATGTCCGCCAGGGTCAGGCGCTCGTCGAGCGGGCTGCCGTGCGCGTCCACGCGGTCCACGACGCCCAGGATGGGCGACAGGGTCGTGAACGGGTAATCCGCGATGGCCGGGTTCGCGCGCGACAGCGCCGCGAGCAGGCTGCTCTTGCCGGCGTTCGGGTAGCCGACCAGTCCCACGTCCGCGATCAGACGCAGTTCCAGGCGCACGCGGCGCTTCTGGCCGGGCGTCCCCAGTTCCGCGAAGCGCGGCGCCTGACGGGTGCTGCTGGTGAAGGTGCTGTTGCCGCGCCCGCCCAGACCGCCGCGCGCGATGACCTTCGTCTGCCCGACCCGCACGAGGTCCGCGATGACCTTGCCGGTTTCCTCGTCGAAGGCCGTGGTGCCGACCGGCACGTCGATGTAGATGTCCTCACCGTCGGAACCCTGGCGCAGGCGACCCTCGCCGTACGCGCCGTTGGGGCCCTTGAACTTGCGGCGGCCCAGCAGGCGCTCCAGCGACTCCACGCCCTCGATGGCGCGCAGGATGATGCTGCCGCCCTTCCCGCCGTGCCCGCCGTCCGGGCCACCCTTCTCCATGTACTTCGCGCGGTGGAAGGACATGCTGCCGTCCCCGCCGTTCCCGGCGGCCACCTCGATATTCAGAACGTCACGAAACGCCACTGCACTCACCTCTCCCTTCGGGGCAAGGTGCGTGCCGCGCGGCACCGTCCTCACCCTGCTTGATCTTGCGGCCCTGCGGCCCCGGCCGGCCGGAACCCGGAACACCCGGACCCGGAAAACCGTAAAAAAGCGCCCCACCCTTCACCGGGGCAGGGCGCTGAACTGCCTGAAAACCCGCGACCGGGAATCAGTCAGCGGCGAGTTCGGTCGGCACTTCGATGCTGATGAAGCGGCCCTTCGCGCCACGGTTCGTGAACACGACCTTGCCGTGCTCCAGGGCGAACAGCGTGTGGTCGCGGCCCATGCCCACGTTCGGGCCGGCCTTGAACTTGGTGCCGCGCTGGCGGACCAGGATGTTACCGGCCAGCACCTGCTCGCCGCCGAACTTCTTCACGCCCAGGTACTTGGGCTGGCTGTCACGTCCGTTCTTGGACGAACCTACGCCTTTCTTGTGTGCCATGTCGGTATCCTCCCTTAGCCCTTGATGCCCAGAATCTTGATGGCCGTGTAGTCCTGGCGGTGGCCAGTGCGGCGGCGGTACTGCACGCCGCTCTTGTACTTACGGATGTAGATCTTCTCGCCGCGGCCGTGCTCGACCACTTCGGCGTTCACGACGAACTTGGCGACGGCGTCACCGAACAGGGCCTTGTCGCCGCCCACGAAGAGAGGGGCCAGGTCGAGCTTGTCGCCCGCTTCGCCCTGCAGGCTCTCGACGCGGATCACGTCGCCTTCCTGAACGCGGTACTGCTTCCCGCCGGTCTGAATGATTGCAAACATTGTGATTCCTCCTGCCGCGCGGCCGGGAATCGCTGCCCCGGACGGCTTGGACCTTGTCGCGCACCCGCACGAGCGGGTCACCAAGCAAGAACTGTACCACAGGCCGGGCGTGAAACGGTACACACGGAAACACACCCGGCCGTCCGGAACTCAGGCGACGGAAGGCGGGGAGTCAGGCAGTTCACACCGGCCCGGCGCGCGTGGCGGGGCCTGAATGGTGTGAGTTGCGTGCGTGTTCCCGTCTTCCGTGAACGTGTCCTCGCGGTACACGTGGACTCGCAGGGCGAGCCGCCTACTTTGCCTGACCTCCAGCGCCGCGCCGGCCCCGGTCGGGAGCACGGTCACAGCGGACCCTCCCAGCATACCACCATCCCCCCCGACGGGTACCCCCGGTCCGGCGGGAGCGGCCCGCAACGCCGGCCGGCCGGGCCGCGTACCAGGGGGTGTGATCGCACGTATCCGTTCCAGCTGGCGTGACTCGCTGGCGCTGCTGTTCGCCCTCGGGGACCGCCGCACCCCCGCAGGCGCGAAACTCATGGCGGCCCTGGCCGTCGCCTACGCCCTGCTGCCCCTGGACCTGCTGCCCGACCTGACCCCGGTGCTGGGCCTCGCGGACGACGTGCTGATCGTGCCCACCCTGCTGGCCCTGGCCGCCCGCACCCTGCCCGAACCCGTGCTGACCGAGGCACGCGGCCGCAGCCTGCGCGTGCAGCGCCGCCTGCCCTGGCTGATCCCCACCCTGATCGCGGTCCTGCTACTGCTCATGACGCTCGGCGGCTGGTTGCTGTGGCGCGCCGTGAGCGGCTAACCACCCCTTAACCGCCGCGCGTACACTGGGCCGCATGAGACTGCTGCTCGTGGAGGACGACGCCCGGATCGCGCAGCCGACCATGGAGGCGCTGCGGGAGGCCGGGTACGCCGTCACCTGGGCGCAGACGGGCCCCGAGGGGCTGGAGACGGCCGTGATGGGCGAGTTCCCGCTGGTGGTGCTGGACGTGATGCTGCCCGGCATGGACGGCTTTCAGGTGGCGCGTGAACTGCGCGAACAGGGCGTGGATTCGGCGGTGCTGTTCCTGACGGCGCGCGGGGAACTGAGTGACCGCGTGCAGGGCCTGGACCTGGGCGGGGACGCGTATCTGGTCAAGCCGTTCGCCATGCCGGAGTTGCTGGCGACGCTGCGGGCCCTGTCGCGCCGCGAGCGGGGAGCGGGAGCGCCGCGCGTGACGTTCGCGGCGGGTCGCGGTGCGCTGGATACCGTGGCGCGCACGGTCGCCTGGGACGGCGCCGAGGTGGCCGTGACGGGCCGCGAGTACGCGCTGCTGGAGGCGCTGGCGCTGTCGCCCGAGCGGTGGTTCACGCGTGAGGACCTGATCGACCGCGTGTGGGGGCCGGAGTTCGGCGGCGAGGCGCGGATCGTGGACGTGTACGTGCGGTACGTGCGGCGCAAGATGGCGCCCGAGGCGATCAGTTCCGAGCGTGGACGCGGATACCGCGTGGAACGCTGAGCGGCGCCGGGAACGGCAGATGCGGCTGGACCTGCTGCGGCTGACCCTGCGGGCGCGACTGGCGTTGTGGGCGGCGCTGGCGACCGGTCTGGCGGTGGCGCTGGTCGCGGCCGGGCTGTTCTGGTCCGTGAACGGGTTCCTGCGGCAGGCGCAGGAGGCGCGGCTGCTGAGCGTGGTGGGGGCTGTGCAGGGCCGCGTGGAGGGCCTGCTGCGGCCGGGGCGGGATGATCTGGTGGGGGCGCTGCTGGGCGTGGCGACCGTGTCGCAGCGGGACCTGGAGCGCGTGGCGGACGGCGTGGACCGCCAGGGTGTGGACCTGCGGCTGGTGGCGGCGCAGGGGCAGGAGCTGGCGTCGGTGGGTACGTCGTCCTTTCCGGAGGGTGTGCCGCTGACCCTGCGGGCCGGGCCCGGCGGGTACCTGAGCGCGGACGGCGCGCACCTGATCCTGGTGCGGCCACTGCGGGGGGACGCGCTGCTGCAGGTGGCGGTGGACGCCCGGTCGCTGTCCGAGGCGCGGCAGGCTTTCGGGCGGGCGCTGGTGTGGCTGCTGCCGCTGGCGCTGTTGTTCTCGCTGCTGGTGGGGTGGGTGGTGGCGGGGCGGCTGCTGCGGCCGGTGCGGGCCCTGGAGAACGCGGCGCGGTCGGTGGGGGAGGGCGGCGACCTGCGCGTGCCGCTGCCCGGCGCGGGCGATGGGGACGAACTGGCGCGGCTGGCCCTGACCCTGCAGCACAGCTTCGCGCGGCTGGCGGACGCCCGTGACCGCGAGCAGGGGTTCCTGCGGGCGGCCGCGCACGACCTGCGCTCGCCGCTGGCGGCCCTGACGGCGCGGGTCGAGGGAACCCTGGCCCGCGACCGGGACGCCGGGCGGTACCGGGCGGACCTGCGTGAGATCGGGACGGACATCACGCGGCTGTCCACGCTGGCCAACCACCTGCTGCTGCTGGCCCGCGATCCAGGGGCCGTGCAGCGCGCGCCGGTGCCGTTGCTGGACCTCGCGGCGGACGCCGTGGACCGCGCGCGCGAACTGGACCCGCTGGCGGATGTGGACCTCGTGGCGGGCGGCCCGGTCACGGTGGCCGGCGACCGGGTGCTGCTGGGGCAGGCCATCTGGAACCTGACGACCAACGCCGTGCGGCACGCCCCGCAGGCGACCGTGACCGTCACCGTGCGGGCCGTGCCGGGCGGCGCGACCGTGACGGTCCAGGACGATGGCCCCGGCGTGGACGCCGCCACGCTCGCGCGACTGGGCGAGGCCTTCTACCGTCCGGACGCCAGCCGCGCGGCCGACGCGTCCGGCGTGGGCGGGCACGGGCTGGGGCTGGCGCTCGCCCGGCACGTGGCGCAGCTGCACGGCGGCACGCTGGAACTGCGCAGCGCGCCGGGGCAGGGGTTCACGGCGGCGCTGCACCTGCCGGCCTGACCGGCGGCGGGGGGGCGTGGGCAGCGGGCGGCGCGGTCTGCTACCCTGGGCGGCAATGACACAAACGGATGCAACGCCCTGGAGCGCCGTGGTGCTGGGCGGCGGTGACCCCGGCGATCCGTTCGCGGCGGCGCACGGCGTGAAGGTCAAGCCCCTGATTCCCGTGGCGGGCGAACCGATGGCGCTGCACGTGCTGCGCGCCCTGCGCGGCAGCGGCCGGGTGGGGCGCGTCGCGTACGTCGGCCCGACCACGCCCGAACTGGACGACCTGATCGACGAGCGCGTGACCGATCACGGCACGCTCCTGAGCAACCTGGAGGCCGGTGTGGACGCCCTGCGCGCCGCCGGCCTGCAACCCGGCGAGCGGGTGCTGGTCGTCACGGCGGACGTGCCGATGCTGCGCGCCGGAGAGGTCCGCAGCGTGCTGGACGCCGCGCCTGCCGGGGCGGGGCTGGTGTACCCGGTGGTGCGGCGCGAGGTGTGCGAGGCCGCGTACCCCGGCGTGAAACGCACGTATGCGCGCCTGCGCGACGGAACGTTCACGGGCGGGAACCTGTTCCTGCTGGACCCGGCCCTGATCGGTCAGTTCCTGCCCAGGCTGCGCGAGGTGCTCGCGGCGCGCAAGGCTCCGCTGAAGCTCGCGGGCCTGATCGGGCCGGGCGTGCTGCTGCGGCTGGTGACGGGCCGCCTGAGCGTGGCGGCGCTGGAAGCGAAGGTTTCGGCGCTGCTGGGCGTCCCGGCGCGCGCGCTGATCACCCCGCACGCGGCGGTCGGAACCGACGTGGACAAGGACGAGGACCTCACGCTGGCCGAGGCGCAACTGACCGGCCGGCCGGGCGTACCGGGTCCCGCCGGGATCTGAACCGCGTCCCAATCCTGACCTCATGGGTCGGGTTTTGCGCGCCTGAACGTCAAAAAACCTGTCTGCCCTGCCCTTGCGGCGAGGCGGGCAGGTGTGCATACTGTTCCTCATGCCTCACGTGATCGTAAGCCCCTGCATTGGCGTCAAGGACCAGGCCTGCACCGAAGTCTGCCCGGTGGAATGTATCTACGACGGCGGCGACCAGTTCCTGATCCACCCCGACGAGTGCATCGACTGCGGCGCGTGCGTGCCCGCCTGCCCCGTCAGCGCCATCTTCCCGGAAGAGGACGTCCCCGGCGGCGAGGAAGACTTCATCGCCAAGAACCGCGTCTACTTCGGCCTGTAATCCATTCCCTGCCTGAAGCGGCCTGACGCGCGCCGCTCCGGTCGCAACCCCCAGCGCGGGGCAGCAGCGCGGGAAACCGGCCCTGCTGCCGGCCCGGCCACATGATGTACGGTCACCGTGCCGGCCCGGCCCAAATCCGAAAACCCTCACCCGCCCGGTGGGGGTTTTCGTCTGCGCCGTGGCCGCGCCTTGCCGCGCCCGCCCCGCCGGGGCTAGCATGACCGGCGCCGCGCCGTCCTCAGAAGGCGGCTGATCAGTAGGCGGCTGCGCCCCCTGGGAGGTGACTGTGAACCCCGAACCGCTGGACGCCGAACCGCCCAGTTCAGCCCGACCACACCGAGTGGCCGAGGCCGGCCCTCACGCACCCCCTGGAGGACGCGCCATGCCCCACCCCACCCGAGGCGCCGCATGCTGACGTACTACCGCAGCATCGGCGGGAAACTCACCCGCACGGACGGCTACACCGACGGCTGCTGGATCAACGCCGCCGACCCGACCGCCGAGGAACTCGCCCGCGTCGCCCGCGAGACCGGCCTGGACCTCGATTACCTGTCCTACCCGCTCGACCCGGATGAACGCTCGCGCTTCGAACGGGAAGACGGGCAGCTGCTGATCATCATGCAGACCAGCTACCGCCTGCCCGAGGAGAGCGACATTCCCTACGACACGGTCCCGCTGGGTATCCTGCACACCGACCACTGCGTCGTGACCGTGTGCGCCCTGCCGGAAAACCCGGTCGTGAAGGACGTGCTGGGCGGTCTGGTGCGGCGCGTCAGCACCAGCAAGAAGAACCGCCTGACGCTGCAACTGTTCCTGCGCAACGCCCAGCGCTTCCTGATCGACGTGCGGCAGATCAACAAGCGCGTGGACGCCATCGAGGACAAACTGGAGAACAGCCAGCAGAACCGCGAACTGCTGAACCTGCTGAAACTGGAAAAGAGCCTCGTGTACTTCCTGACCGGCCTGAAAGCCAACGAGGCCATGATGGAACGGGTCAAACGCGACCGCATCTTCGAGATGTACGAGGAAGACAGCGACCTGCTCGACGACGTGCTGATCGAGAACCTTCAGGCCATCGAGATGGCGTCCATCGCCAGCAACATCCTGACCAGCATGGCCGGAGCCTTCGCCAGCGTGATCAGCAACAACGTCAATCAGGTCGTGAAGGTCCTGACCGTCACCACCATCCTGGTCGCCATCCCGACCCTGGTGACCAGCATCTTCGGCATGAACGTGCCCATCCCGTTCCAGAACAACCCGGAAGGCATCTGGATCGTGCTGGGCCTCGCCGTGGCCCTGGCCGTCGCGGTGGCCGGCGTGTTCTACCGCCTGCGCGTGCTGTGACACGGACTCCGATTGAATGGGCTGCAAAGCCCGTTCAATCCGAGCGGATGCGAGAAGGAGAGAAACGGGTTCCGGACGTGGAGCCGGCAATCCGGTGAAGTTCCGGATTGTTGGCGCAACAAACGGAATCCGTATGAGGGGTTGATGGTGAATGGTTGATGGTTGACAGAGGGTCGCCCCCTCCATCAACCATCAACGTTCAACCTGCGTCTCTTTTTACTCTTTACTGACGTACAGCAGGGCGCCGAACAGCGCGAGGTTCTTCAGGAACTGCCCCTGCTGCTGCGCGCGCTCCTTGCCGTCCTTGTCCCAGAAGGGATGCCCGATGACCGTGGTGGGCACCAGGCTGGTCGCCAGGGCCACGCTGGCCGCCCGTGGGGCCAGCCCCAGCGCGAGCAGCGCCCCGGCGCCGACCATGACGCCGCTGTTCACCTTGACGGCCAGTTCCGGTTCCGGCACCTCGGCCCCCGCGCGGCGCGCACGATGGGGTCCGGGTTCTGCAGGTGGTCCAGGCCGTTCTTGATGAAGATGCTCGCGAGCAACGCCCGCCCGATGAATCTCGTCACGCTCATGGGTAACCTCCTTGGAACTTGGCCTGGAGTCTACCGCAGCCGCCCGCCCCGCCCCGGCCGGGCGGCTGGGCGGCGTTCACATGCCCTGAATGACCGACAGTTGCCGCGTCAGGTCCGCCATGACGCCCTGCACCGCGAACGCCCCGGTGGACAGCAGCCGCACGTACTCCTCCTGGGTCAGCGCGCCCTCCTCGGCGCCGCCCTGCACCTCGATGATCAGGCCCGTGTCGGTGGCGACCACGTTCAGGTCGGCGCGCGCCACGCGGTCCTCGGCGTAATCCAGGTCCACGCGGACCTCGTCGCGCAGCAGGCCCACGCTGATCGCGCCCACGTTGTGCGCGATGGGCCAGTCGGTCAGTTGCCCCTTCTGGATCAGGCGGTCGCAGAAGTCATGCAGCGCCGCGTGCCCGGCCAGGATGCTCGCCACGCGCGTCCCGCCGTCTGCGACCAGCACGTCGCAGTCCACGTACAGCGTCTGGTTCCGGAAGTGCCGCAGGTCCATGCTGGCCCGCAGCGCCCGCCCCAGCAGCCGCTGGATCTCGTAACGGCGGCCGTCCTGCAGGTTGCGTTCGCGGGCCTGCCGGTCGGTGGTGGCGCGCGGCAGCATGGAGTACTCGGCGGTCAGCCAGCCTTCCTTGCTGCCCCGCATGTGCGGCGCGGCCTTGTCCTGAATGCTGACGGTCGCCATGATCTCGGTGCGGCCCATGATCAGGTGCGCGCTGCCCGGCGCGTGCGGATTCACGCCGCGCTTGACGGTCAGCGGGCGCGGCTCCAGAAGGGTACGGCCCTCACGGACCGGGAGGAGCTGGGGGGTGCTGCTGCCTTTGATTGGTGTGCTCATGTCTGGATGGACTCAATTCTGGGCAGCGGGGCCGCCCGGTTGGATTGACCTTCAGTATAGGCCCCGCCCACCCCCATACCCGCCGCCCCCATACCCGCCGCTGCCAGCAGCGCCGCCATGACCGGCGCGGCCCGCGCGACGTCCCCCGTCACCAGGAAACGCTCCTGGCCGCCCGACTCCCGCACGGACAGCAACCCCCGCTCGGTCAGCACGCGCCGCGTGTGCCGCGCCACCGCCGGGCCGCTGTCCAGCAGCGTGAACGTGTCCCCGAACTCGGCGCGGATACTGCCCGCCAGGAACGGGTAGTGCGTGCAACCCAGCACCAGCCCGTCGGCCCCAGCCTGCGCCAGCGGCGTCAGCACCTCGCGCAGCACCTCGCGCGCCCGCGCTGAGTCCGCCTGCCCCGCCTCGACCAGCGGCACCAGCTCGGTACTCACGGCCCGCATGACCCGCACGCCCGCCGGGTCCGCGAACTCACGGATCACGTCGGCCAGCAGCGTGCCGCGCAGCGTGCCCGGCGTGGCCAGCACCCCCACCACGCCCGAACGGGTCGAGAGGACCGCCGGTTTCACGGCCGGGACCAGCCCGATGATCGGCATCTCGAAACGCGACCGCAGGTGCCCCAGACTGAACGCCGACGCCGTGTTACACGCCACGACCACGCCCTTCACGCCCCGCGTGTGCAGCGCCGAGACCGCCCGGTCCGTCAGGTCCCGGATCTCGTCGTCCGGACGGGCCCCGTACGGCACGTGCGCCGTATCGGCCAGATACAGCAGGTCCTCGCCCGGCAGGGCCCGGCGCAGGTCCGCCAGGACGCTCAGGCCCCCCACGCCACTGTCGAACACGCCAAGCGGTGCGTCACTCATCGCGCCTGATGATACGGGGCAGAGCCCCCTTACAGCTCGGCCAGGGCCCCCCGCAGCGTATCGCCCAGCGCCCGGATGCCCTGCGTGATCTGCTCGGGCGTGGCGTTGCTGTAACTGAGGCGCATGGTGTTCTGGCCGCCGCCCAGCGCGTAGAAGGGACTTCCCGGCACGTACGCGACCTTGCGCTCGACCGCGCGCGGCAGCAGCGCCTGGGTGTCGATGCCCTGTGGGAGGGTCAGCCACAGGAACATGCCGCCCTGCGGGGTGGTGTAGTCCACGCCGTCCGGGAAGTCCGCGCGGATGCGGTCCAGCATCAGGGTCGCGCGTTCGCCGTACGCCTGCCGGACCCGTTCGATCTGGCGGGGCAGCACGCTGTCCACGAGTTCCGCGATGATCATCTGGTTGAAGGTGGGGGTGTGCAGGTCAGCGCCCTGCTTCGCCTGGATCAGCTTGCCGATGATGGGCGCGGCGGCCTGCACCCACGCGTCCCGCAGGCCCGGCACCAGCGTCTTGCTGAAGGAACTGGAGTAGATGACGTGGTTGCGGTCGGCGTCGCCGTGCAGCTCCAGGCCCAGGCTGTACAGGCTGGGGGCCGCCTCGCCGGTAAAGCGCAGCTGCCCGTAGGGGTCGTCCTCGATCAGCAGGACGCCGTGCTGCGCGGTCAGTTCCACGAGGCGGCGGCGGCGCTCGGCGCTCAGGGTACGCCCCGTGGGGTTCTGGAAGTTCGGCACGGCGTACAGCAGCTTGGCGTTCAGGCCGGGCAGCAGGGCTTCCAGGGCGTCCACGTCGATGCCCTGTTCGTCGGTGGGCACCTGCACGTAGCGCGGCCCGTACGGCTGGAAGGACTGCAGCGCGCCCAGGTACGTGGGCGCCTCGACCAGCACCACGTCCCCCTCGTCGATCAGGACCTTGCCCAGCAGGTCCAGGCCCTGCTGACTGCCGGTCACGATCTGCACGTTGCCCGCCGGAATGCCGGCCTGCGCGCCGATCCACTCGCGCAGCGGCGGGTGGCCCTCGGTGGTGGAGTACTGCAACGCGGCGGGGCCGTACACGTCCAGCACGCGGTTGCTCGCGGCGCGGACCTCGTCCAGCGGGAACAGTTCCGGGGCGGGCAGACCCCCGGCGAAACTGATCACGTCGGGCCGCTGCGTGATCTTCAGGATCTCGCGGATGGCGCTGGCGTTCATGCTCTGCGCGCGGCGCGACAGCGTCCCGGTCAGGTCGAAGGCTGCGGGGGAGAGGGGACTGTTCATGCCTGCCATGCTACGCCCCGGCCCGCGCCCGCGCCGACCTGTCTATTGTTCCCGGCCCAGAGATGTGGACGGCCCCGGCATCCGCCCAGTTCCGGCAGGTAAAGTGAAAGGCGACTGTAAGGAGGTCTTCTCATGCTCGTGACCGGTAATGACATTCTCGTTCCCGCCCGTGCCGGCAAGTACGGCGTCGGCTCGTTCAACACCAACAACATGGAGATCACCCAGGCGATCATCCACACTGCCGAGCGGCTGCGCAGCCCCGTCATGGTGCAGATGAGCGAGGGGGCCATCAAGTACGGCGGCCAGGATCTCGCCAACATCGTGATCGACCTCGCCCGGCGCGCCACCGTGCCTGTCGCGCTGCACCTCGACCACGGCAGCTCCTACGAGAGCGCCCTGAAAGCCATCAAGATGGGCTTCACCAGCGTCATGATCGACGCCTCGCACCACGATTTCGAAGGCAATGTCAAGGAAACCCGGCGGGTCGTGGAGGCCGCGCACGCCATGGGCATCAGCGTGGAAAGCGAACTCGGCCGCCTGGGCGGCATCGAGGAGCACATCGTCGTGGACGAGAAGGACGCCTTCCTGACCGACCCCGAGGAAGCCGTGCAGTTCATCGAGCAGACCGGCACCGACTACCTCGCCATCGCCATCGGCACCAGCCACGGCGCGTTCAAGGGCAAGGGCCGCCCGTACATCGACCACGCCCGCATCGAGAAGATCGCCGGCCTGACCGGCATTCCCCTCGTCGCGCACGGCAGCAGCGGCGTCCCGCAGGAAATCGTCGAACGCTTCCGCAAGGCTGGCGGCGAGATCGGCGACGCGGCCGGCATCGCCGACGAGGACCTGCAGCGCGCCACGGGGTTCGGGATCGCCAAGGTGAACGTGGACACCGACCTGCGTCTGGCCAGCACCGTCGGAATCCGCGAGGCGCTGGCCGCCAACCCCAAAGAATTCGACCCCCGCAAGATCTTCGGCCCGGCCCGTGAAGTCATGAGCCAGGTCATCGAGCACAAACTGCGCGTGCTCGGCAGTGTCGGCAAGGCCTGATACGGACTCCGATTGAATGGGCTGCAAAGCCCATTCAATCCGAGCGAAGCGAGCAGGAGAGAAACGCCCCTCCGGACGTGGAGCTGGCGATCCGGTGAAGTTCCGGATGGTCAGCGAAACAGACGGCAGTCCGTATGAGCCTTCCCCACCCCACGTAGCAGAGGCGGCCTCGTGTCGCCTCTGTTTCTATCTGTCCTACCCACACCAGCCCTGCTCCCAGCCTGTTCATCCCCCTCCGGCAACCTGACGGCGAACTGACGTGCGGTTCAGAAAACTCGGCCTGTGCAGCGGGGAATTCTCACCATGCCGCACTATGCTCGCGATTGCATGAAGGTGGCCTGGCCTCTCCCCGCAGTAGTGATGACGCTCGGCCTGTCGATGTCTGGCCTGAGCAGCAGCGCTCCCACGCCGCCCGCGCTACCGGCCGGCTGGCAGCCCCGGCTCGCGGCGCTGCTGCCCGCCACCTCACAGACCGTCACGCTGCTCGAACGGCGGCCCAGTATCTCCACGGTGGAACTGCAGCTGCGGGTCGCCAGTGTCGGCGGGAACCCGCAGGCGCTGCAGCAGGTGATCGTGAACGCCGCGCGCGGCCTGCAACCCACCTACGACGAACGCCTGGGCATCTCCCGCGAGGACTTCAAACGCTACGTGGTCTTCCAGGAGATCCTGGCGTCCACCGGCAAGACCTTCCGGCTGGCCGTCACGCGCGACGCCAACCAGATCACCTTCGGGGACGGCCCACTGATGAACGGCGTCCTGAAGGGGGTCAGCATCGACCTGAAAACCGGCGAGATGCGCGGCCCGGAAGGATTCAGTGCCCGCCCCACCAGCGTCACGCCCAGCACGGCGCCGGACCAGGGGCTGGACGTGCGCAGCGGCTTCCAGTGGCGCATTGCGGGCAGCAACGCCACCAGCGGCAACGGCGTGCGCGGCACCCTGAGCCTCCTGCAACTCACCAGCGGGCGGGTGGTGCTCAGTTACACCCGCACCAGCATGATCCGCCGCTCGGTCGATACCGGCGAACTGATCGTCGAGTACACCCGCTGAGCGGCCCACCCGCCAGCCGACCCTGACCCCCGGCTGACGGCAGGTCAAGGCTTCCTCACGTTCCCTTCAGGGCGAGTCACGCACGGGCGCATAGGCTGAACCTCATGAAGAAGCGGAATCTCATGATGCTCGGCGCGGCCCTGACCCTGGGCGGCCTCAGTCAGGCCGACGCCGGCCGACTCTCGCCCACCCTGCTGGCGCGCGCGCAGAAGGGCGACCAGACGAAGGTGGGCGTGATTGTCCGTTTCAACCTTCCCAACGATGAGCGCGGCCGCGCCCAGTTCAAGAACCTGCGCGCCCAGCTGAACACCATCGTCGCGCAGCTCGGTTCGGCCGCCGGGATCGTGAGTGCCAGCAGTGTCAAACAGGCCACCAACCTCTGGCTCGACCAGAGTATCTTCCTGCCCCTGAGCCCCGTCGAAGCGCGCCGCATGGCACAACTGCCGTTCGTGTCGGACGTGTTCGAGAACTTCAAGGTGCAGATTCCCAAACCGCAGCGCGCCGTGGCCCTCAGTGCCGCTGCCGCCGCGCCCGGCGAGGCCTGGCACCTCGCGAAGATCGGCGCGCCGCAGGCCTGGGCCGCCGGATTCAAGGGACAGGGTGTCAGGATCGGGCACCTGGACAGCGGCATCGACGCCAGCCACCCGCAGTTGAACGGGAAGGTCGCAGCGTTCGCCGAATTCAACGGCGAGGGTGAACGCGTCAACGGTGCAGCCACCCGCGACACGACCAACCACGGCACGCACACGGCGGGCCTGCTGGTGGGCGACACGGTGGGCGTGGCCCCCAGCGCCAAGGTCATCAGCGCGCTGGTCCTCCCGAACAACGAGGGCACCTTCGCGCAGGTGATCGCCGGGATGCAGTACGTGCTGGACCCGGACAACAATGCCGACACGGATGACGGCGCCGACATCGTGAACATGAGCCTGGGGATTCCCGGCACCTTCGACGAGTTCATCGTGCCGGTGCAGAACATGATCAAGGCGGGCGTGGTCCCCATGTTCGCCATCGGGAACTTCGGGCCGACCTCGGCCAGCACCGGCAGCCCCGGCAACCTGCCGGACGCCATCGGCGTGGGTGCCGTGGACCGCAACGGGCAGGTGGCCAGCTTCAGCAGCCGCGGGCCGGTCAACTGGAACAGCACCATCAAGGGCGTGTTCGTGAAACCCGACATCGCCGCGCCGGGCGTGGAGATCACCAGCGCCTTCCCGAACGGGCAGTACGGGGCGCTCAGCGGCTCCTCGCAGGCCAGTCCGATCGCGGCGGGCGCGGCGGCCCTGCTGCTGTCCGCCAAGCCCGGCACCAATGTGGACGGCATCAAGAACGCCCTGTACACCAGCGCCAGCAACGCGGGCAGCAAGAACAACAACACGGGCTTCGGGCTGATCAGCGTGCCGGGCGCGCTGGGTAAACTCGGCGTGAACGCGGGCGCTCCGGCTCCGGCCCCCACGCCCGCACCTGCACCGACACCCACCCCGACACCCACACCTACCCCGACGCCGCCCCCTGCCCCCACGCCGACCCCGGCGCCCGCACCGGCGCCGACCGGCCCGGCCGGCTACACCCTCTGCGCGCTGGAGGGCAGCAAGTGTGACTTCAGCGGTCAGAAGGATGCGGCGTTCGGCACGGCCGGGAAGTACCTGACCGGCGTCGGCACGGACGGCTTCAACTGCACGGTCGCCGAGTGGGGCCGCGACCCCGCGCCCGGCCTGAAGAAAGGCTGCTTCATCAAGGACCGTCCGGGCAGCGGCGCGGCCCCCACGCCCGCCCCGGCCCCCACGCCTGCTCCGGCCCCCAGCGCCGGCAAGAAACCCCGCGTCCTCCTGGTCGATGACGACATGGGCCAGGGCCCCGACGTGACGGCCGCGCTGCGCGACGCCATTAAGGCCAACGCCGTCAGTGGCGGGGCGTTCGTGTGGAACACCCAGTCGCAGGGCGCCGTGCCCCTGAGTGAGATGAAACGCGCCGACATCGTCGTGTGGGCGACCGGCGAGCAGTACCAGAACACCATCACGGCCGCCGATCAGAACACGCTGCGGCAGTACGTGGCGGGCGGCGGGAACCTCCTGATCACCGGGCAGGACATCGGGTACGACATCGGTACCAGCGCCTTCTACACCGGCACCCTGAAAGCCCGCTTCGTGGCGGACAGCAGCGGGCAGGCGAAATTCGTGACCGGTGGCGCGTTCGGCAGCACCGCCTTCACCCTGAACGCGTCGGGCAGCGCCGCCAACCAGTACTACCCCGACGTGATCGCCGATCTGGGCGGCAGCGCCACCGTCGCCAGCTGGGGCAGCGCGAACGCGACCGCCGGGACCATCACGGCGCAGAGCATCCGCGTGGACCCCAACCGCACCCGCGCCGCGCAGAAGGTGCAGGACCCACGCGGTCTGGTCGAGCGTCTGGCCGCGAACATCCTGGGCGGCGTCCTGAACCAGATTCTGGGTGGGAACACCCAGTCGGCACAGAACCGCCCGCGCGTGAGCGCCCAGTCGGCCGGTGAGAACGCCGGAGCGATCGTCGCGAACGACGCCGGGTCGTACCGCACCGTCACCATGGGCTTCGGCCTGGAAGGCCTGACGCCCAACAGTCGCAACATTCTGATGAAGACCAGCTTCGACTGGCTGATGAAGTAACCGCCAGGCGGCTGGGGGCGGGGCGCTGATCGGGGCGTCCCGCCCCCCAGCCCGTACCGGGTGGGCGCGGCCCAACGTTTCTTGGCTGGATTCCCACCCGTCTGCCGGAATCACTTCGTAGGGTGAGGGCATGACGACCCTCAGTGACATCATGACCAGCGACCTGACCACCGTGGACCGCGGCGCGACCCTGAAGGAAGTGGCCCTGCTGATGCGCGAGCAGGACATCGGGAACGTGCTGATCATGGACGGTGACACCCTGGCCGGCATCCTGACCGACCGGGACATCGTGGTGCGGGCCGTGGCGTACGGGCACGACCTGGGCAGCGAGGCCAGCGATTACGCCACCGGCAACGTGTTCACCCTCGACGCCGCTGCTGACGTAGCGGAGGCGGCCCAAGAGATGGCACAGCGGCAGTTGCGCCGCCTGCCGGTCACGCGGGAAGGCCGGGTGGTCGGCATCGTGAGCCTCGCGGACCTCGCCACGCGCACGCATTCCGGCGCGGACGAGCAGGCGTTGCAGGGCATCAGCCAGCCCACCATCTGAACGCCGCACCCGCAGGAGGGGCGCGCCCTTGCCCGGCGTGCCCCTTCACTGTTCCTTGATTGGCGTGGGCGCCCTTGCCCTCGCACGCCCCCGGAGGTCTACGGTGAGGGCATGACTCCGATCAAGAGCCCACTGGCCCCCCGCGCCGACGCCACCACCGTCCTCGCACACACTGATCTACATGGCCGCACCGCCGTCGTGACCGGCGCGGCGTCCGGTCTGGGGGTGGAAACGGTTCGTGCCCTCCTGAGCGCCGGCGCGCGGGTGATCATGCCGGTGCGCGACACGGCGCGCGGCGAGCAGGTCGCCCGCGATCTCGCCCAGGAGACCGGGAACAGCGATGTGCACGTCCTTCACCTGGATCTTGGGTCGCTCGCCTCGGTGCGGCAGGCGGCGGCGGCAATCCTGGCCGCCGCACCCCGCATTCACATCCTGATCAACAACGCGGGCGTCATGGCCACCCCGCAGGGCCTGACCGCCGACGGCTTCGAGACGCAGTTCGGTACGAATCACCTGGGTCACTTCCAGCTGACCCGCCTGCTGATGCCGGCCCTGCTGGCCGCCGCGCCCGCCCGCGTGGTGTCCCTGAGCAGCAGCGCGCACCGCCTCAGCGACATCCGCTGGGACGACCCGAACTTCCAGACCACTCCCTACGATCCCTGGCAGGCATACGGGCAGAGCAAGACCGCCAACGCCCTGTTCGCCGTCGAACTGAACCGCCGCTACGGCCCGCAGGGCGTCACCGCAAACGCCGTTCACCCCGGAGGCATCATGACCGGCCTGCAAAAGCACATGCCGGAAGGCGAGGCGCAGCGCCGGGGCTGGATCGACGAGAACGGCGTGCCCAACCCCGCCTTCAAAACCCCTGCCCAGGGGGCCAGCACCAGCGTGTGGGCTGCCACCGCCCCCGAACTGGACGGCGTGGGCGGCCTGTTCCTGGAGGACCTGCAACAGAGCACTCCGCTGGACGAGGCGAACCCCAGTCCGCTGTTCGGGTACAGACCCCACGCGCTCGACGCTGACAGCGCCCGCCGCCTGTGGACGCTCAGCGATCAGATGATCGAACAGACCGGGCAGTAACCCTGAAACGCAGGAAGCCCCCCGGAGCTGATGAGCCGGGGGGCTTCGCATAGGGGGCTGCACTGAATTCAAGTCATTCCGGGCCGCCCGGTGGCCCCCTCATACGGATTCCGTTTGTTTCGCTGACAGATCGGAACACCACCGATCTGCCAGCTCCACGTCCGGAACCCGTTTTTCTTCTACTCGCTCCGCTCGGATTGAACGGGCTTTGCAGCCCATTCAATCGGAGTCCGTATCACCCTTCCGTCGCTCCGCTCCTCCCTCCCTCTCCCGCAAGGGGAGAGGGCGAACGGCCAGCAGTCATGCGGGAAGGGAGTCGGGCTCCTCCCGTATCCGTTCAGGATTTACCCCAGGTCGCGCAGTCGGCGGTACAGGTCCTTCTGCTCGTCGCTCAGGGTGGCGGGCACGGTCACGTTCAGGCGCACGTACAGGTCGCCGCGCGTGCCGTCCTTCTTTGGCCAGCCCTGACCGCGCAGCCGCATACGCCGGCCGCCGCTGCTGCCTGGGGGTACGCTCAGGTTGCCCTTGCCGCCCAGGGTCTGCACGGTCACGTCTCCGCCCAGCGCCGCGACGGGGGCGGGCACGTCCACGCTGGTGGTCAGGTGGTCGCCGTCCAGTTCGAAGCGGGCGTCTTCCAGCACTCGGATGGTCAGCAGGACGTCCCCGCCGCCCGGTCCCTGCCCGGCCAGTCGCAGGCGGGCGCCGTCGCGCGTGCCGGCCGGGACGCGCAGGCTCAGGCGTTTGCCGTCCACGTTGATGACCTCGTCCGAACCGCTGAACGCCTCGGCCAGCGTGACCTGCAATTCGCCTTCCACGTTCTGCACGAAGCGCCGCCCGCCGCCCATCCCGCCGCCGCCCAGCAGGTCTTCCAGGTTGACCTGCGCGCCGCCCGGAAAGCCCTGGCCCGCGCCGCCGCGCCGCCCGGTCTGCCCGAACAGTCCCTGGAAGAAATCACTGAACTGTCCCGGATCGAAGCCCGAGAAGTCCCCGCCCTGAAACCCGCCGCCCGCGCCGGGGCCGCCGTAGCCGGGCGGGACCTGCCCGGTGTGCCCGAACTGGTCGAATACCTGCCGTTTCTCGGGGTCGGAGAGGACGGCGTACGCCTCGCCGATCTCCTTGAACCGCTCGGCGGCCTTCTCGTCCCCGGCGTTCTTGTCCGGGTGGTACTGCTTGGCGAGTTTGCGGTACGCGCTCTTGATGTCCGCCTCGGACGCCCCGCGGGAGACGCCGAGCACGTCGTAGTAATCCTTGTAAGCCATGTGCGCCTCCTTCAGGCGAATGAGGACGGTGGGTTCAGCCCAGTGGGTTCAGCTCCGTGGGTTCAGCTCAGTGAGGTCAGGGCAGGGCGGTTCAGGTGGTCACGAGGTCGCGGTACAGCGCCTCGACCTTCGCCCGCGCCCACGGCGTGCGCCGCAGGAACTTCAGGCTGCTCTGGACGCTCGGATCGAACTGAAAGCAGCGGACCGGGACCATCCGGGCCAGTTCGTCCCAGCCGTACGCCTCGTGCAGCCGCTCGACGATCATGGCGAGCGTCACCCCATGCAGCGGGTCGCCGGAGGGTGAACGGGTGACGGTTGATGGAGTCGCAGGGGCCTCAGCCGACGCCGTCTTGTCTTCTGGGTCAACCATCACCGTTTCCCCCTCAGCCCTTCTTGCTCACGACGACGCGGGCGGGGCGCACGAGGCGGTCGCCCATGCGGAAGCCCAGCTGGTACACCTGCACGATCACGTCGTCCTCGTCGCCCGGCACGACCTGAAGCGCCTCGTGCCACTGCGGGTCGAAGGCCTCGCCTTCCTTCCCGGTCGCTTCCAGGCCCAGGCCCGCGAACACGGTCAGGATCTTGCCCTGCACGGCCTGCATGCCGGGAATCAGTTTGGCGGGCTCGGCGGCGCCCATGGTCACGGCGCGGTCCATGTCGTCGTACACCGGCATCAGCGCCTCGGCGGCCTTGCTTATGCCCTGGCCCTGCGCGGCAGAGACGTCTTCCTGGGTGCGGCGGCGGTAGTTCTCGAAGTCGGCGGCCAGCCGGGCCAGACGGCCCTTCAGGTCGGCGTTCTCCTTCTCCAGTTCGTCGGCGCGGCCGAGTTTCGCCATCATCTCCTGCACCTGACCGAACATGTTCTCGTCCATGCCGTCCAGGCCGGGGAACTCGGTTTCCAGGTCTTCCTGCAGGTTGTCGGTTTCGATGTCGGGGATGTCCAGGCCGTCCTCACTGACGGTTTTCGTGTGGGTATCGGTCTCGGTGGCCTCGGGGGCGGGTTTGTGCTGGTCGTCGGTCATCTTGGGGCCTCTCTTGCGGAACATTCCGCTCAGCTTACGGGCTGCCGGGCGTTCCTGGGGGGAATGAAGGATGAAAGAAAAGGGGGAGAGGAGGCGTGGCGGCCGTCCTCTCCCGTGGATGTTGATGCTGGTGGGCGGCCGCCTCGCCCGGCCCTCGCCTCCCCCTGGAAGGAGGGAAGGGGGGTTACTCGGCGGGTTTGAAGTCCGCGTCGATCACGTCGTCGTCCTGCTTGTCCTTGCCCAGGTTGACGGTGTCGTCGCCCTGCGCCTGACCCTGGCCCTGCGCGGCGGTCATGAAGGCGCGCAGTTCCTCTTCCAGGTTCTTCTGGGCAGCGTCGATGCGGGCGTCGTCGTCGCTGCGGATGGCTTCCTCGGCCTCGTCGGCGGCGGCCTTCAGCTTGTCCTTGGCGGCCTGCGCGGCGCCCTCGTTCTCCTCGATCTGCGAGGTGGCCTGCACGCGCAGCGAGTCGAGGTTGTTGCGCTTCTCGACCTTCTCACGGCGCAGCTTGTCGGCAGCGGCGTTCTGCTCGGCTTCCTGCACCATGCGCTCCACGTCGCTCTTGTCGAGGGTGGTGGTGTTCTCGATGCGGATGCTGGACTCCTTGCCGCTGGTCTTCTCCTTGGCGGTCACGTGCAGGATGCCGTTCGCGTCGATGTCGAAGGTCACCTCGATCTGCGCCTGACCGGCCCGCATGGGCGGAATGCCTTCGAGCTTGAAACGGCCCAGGCTCTTGTTGTCGGCGGCCATGGGGCGCTCACCCTGCAGCACGTTGATCTCCACGCCCGGCTGGTTGTTCTCGGCGGTGGTGTAGATCTCGGTCTTCTTGGCGGGGACCGTGGTGTTGCGGGTGATCATGGGGGCGATCATGCCGCCCTTGACTTCCACGCCCAGCGTCAGCGGGGTCACGTCGACCAGCACGATGTCGCCCAGGCTGGAGTCGCCCTGGATGATCCCGGCCTGCACGGCGGCGCCCAGCGCGACGGCCTCGTCAGGGTTCACGGACTCGTTGGGGGTCTTGCCGATCAGTTCCTGCACGATGCGCTTGACGGCCGGGATGCGGGTGCTGCCGCCCACCAGGATCACTTCGTCGATCTTGCTCGCGTCCAGTTTCGCGTCGGCGAGGGCCTGCTCGACGGGCTTACGCACGCGGCGCAGCAGGTCGCTGGTGATCTCCTCGAACTTGGCGCGGCTCAGGGTGCGCTCCAGGTGCATGGGGGTGCGGGTTTCCGGGTCGAAGGTGATGAACGGCAGGCTGATCGAGGTTTCGGTCGCGTTGCTCAGTTCGATCTTGGCCTTCTCGGCGGCCTCGATCAGGCGCTGGAGGGCCTGCTTGTCCTTGCGCAGGTCGAAGCTGTTGTCCTTCTGGAACTCGGTGGCCAGCCAGTCCACGATGCGCTGGTCGAAGTCCGCCCCGCCCAGGTGGGTGTCGCCGCTGGTGGATTTCACTTCGAACACGCCGTCGCCCAGTTCGAGAATTGTTACGTCGAAGGTGCCGCCCCCCAGGTCGAAGACCAGCACGGTCTCGTTCCCCTTGCGCTCCAGGCCGTAGGCGAGCGCAGCGGCGGTGGGTTCGTTGATGACGCGCAGCACGTTCAGACCCGCGATCTCACCGGCCTGCTTGGTGGCCTCGCGCTGGCTGTTGTCGAAGTAGGCGGGCACGGTGATGACCACGTCCTTGATCTTCTCGCCCAGTTTGGCGCTGGCGTCGTTCACGAGTTTACGCAGCACCTCGGCGCTGACCTGCTCGGGCGCGAGGTCCTGGCCGTTCACTTCAATGCGCACGCTGCCGCCGGGGCCTTCCTTGACGGTGAAGGGGCTGCGGCCCGCTTCTTCCTTTATCTCGTCCCAGCGGCGGCCGATGAAGCGCTTGACTTCGAACAGCGTGGCGGCGGGGTTCAGGGCGGCCTGACGGCGCGCGATCTGGCCCACGAGGCGCTCGTCGCCCTTGTACGCGACGACGCTGGGCGTGGTGCGCGCGCCCTCGGCGTTCACGATGACTTCGGGGCGGCCGCCTTCCATGACGGAGATAACGGAGTTGGTGGTACCAAGGTCGATTCCGACTGCTTTGGGCATGGGAGCTCCTGTGTTGATGGTGTGAAGTGTGGGGATTTGCCGCCACGGGGGCAGCAGTTCTGATCTGCGCCCATCATAGGGCCACAGTTTCGGAGTGTCAATAGAGTTGAGTGCAGTACGCTCAAGTTTAAGTGGTGATGCAACGCCCACCCTCCACCCGCCTCAGCATTCACACCACACCCACGCGCGACCGCCTGTACAGCAGGCCGCGCGGCCCTCGTTTACAGCCCCCGCGGTTACGGTTGCTCGGTCTCCAGTTGCCCCGTCTCCAGCTGCCCCACCGCGACCACCGCCGCCACGTTCCCCACGATCCGCCCGCCCTGCCAGCGCGGCGACCCCGAGATCACCACCGAGATCAGCGACCCGTCCGCCCGGCGCAGCCGCGTCATGTACGACGAACTCTCACCGCTCAGCCGCCGGGCGCGCGCCTGCCGCAGGCGCTCCTGATCCTCCGGCAGCGTCCACTCGAACGGCGAGCGGCCCACCACCTGCTCGGGCGTCAGGCCCAGCATCCGCGCGTACGCCGGGTTCACGTACACGAACCGCCCGTCCTCGTCCGACACGGTCAGCCCATGCTCGACCGTCTCCATGATCTGCCGCGCGAACCCCAGCTCCTGCGCGTACGACTCCTTCAACTCCCGGTGTCCGCGCAGCATCGCCACCAGACGCGGCGCCAGCCACGCGGCCACGCCCAGCGTGAGCAGCACCGGCAGCAGCAGCGCCCACACCACCGGGCGGGGCGCCAGCCACGCCAGCAGAAACGACTCCAGGGCCAGCAGTGCGAACAGTCCATACGCCCACCGCAATTCCAGCAGCCCCGGCCTCATACCTCAGCGTGAACGGCCAGACCTGTCAGGACTCTTACCCTGGACCCACCCGACGGCACGCGATCCGGCGGAAGCGGTTGCCGCCACCCGTCAAGTCCGGCCGTCACTGACAGGGCGCCCCACCCCACCCTAGACTCGGGCCATGACCGCCCCCGACGCCGCCCCCGCGCCTCACATTCACCTGCCGGACGGCTCCTGCTGCAAACCCAAGCGTTTCGCGCACCTGCACCAGCACACGCAGTACAGCCTGCTGGACGGCGCGGCGAAACTGAAGGACCTGCTCAAGTGGGCCAAGGAGGTCACGCCGGAAGGGCAGACCCCGGCGCTGGCGATGACGGACCACGGGAACATGCACGGCGCGGTGCATTTCTACAACTACGCGACCGGGATGGGCGTCAAGCCGATCATCGGGTACGAGGCGTACGTCGTGCCGGGCGAGGGCACCCGCCGCGACCGGACGCGCGGGCAGGACGGCGAGAAGGGCATCTTTCACCTGACGCTGCTGGCCCGTGATTTCGAGGGCTACCAGAACCTCTGCCGCCTGAGCAGCCGCGGGTACACCGAGGGGTACTACTACAAGCCCCGCATCGACCACGAACTGCTGCGCGAGCATCACGCGGGCGTGATCGCCATGTCCGGCTGCCTGGGCAGCGAGGTGCAGCAACTCCTCCTCCAGGGCCGCGAGGACGACGCCAAGAAGCGCCTGATGTGGTACCGCGAACTGTTCGGCGAGAACTACTTCATCGAGATTCAGGATCACGGGCTGCCCGAGCAGAAGAAGAACAACCCCATCCTGAAAGCCTGGGCGAACGAACTGGGCATCGGGATGGTCGCCACGAACGACGGTCACTACGTCAAGAAGACCGACGCGACTGCGCACGAGACGCTGCTGGCCATCCAGACGAAAGCCACCCTGGCCGACGAGAACCGCTTCAAGTTCCCCTGCGACGAGTTCTACGTCAAGAACCTCGAGGAGATGCAGGCCGCGCTGCCCGTGGGCGAGTGGGGCGAGGAAGTCTTCGACAATACCGCCCTGATCGCGGACCTGTGCAACGTGGAACTGCCGGTCGGCAAGAAACGCGTGTACCAGATGCCCGCCCTGCCCATCCCCGAGGGCCGCACCATGTCCGAGGAACTGCGCGTGCAGACGTACCGGGGCACCGTGAAACGCTACCCGGCGCACGCCACGGAAGGGCTGCTGCGTGATTACGCCGCCCGCAGCCTGACCGCGCTGGGGGGCGACGCCGCCCGCGTGCTGGCCCGCGCCGGGAACTGCAACCCGCAGACCTGCGACCTGGAAACGCTGTTCACGCTGCTGGCCTTCTGCGGCAGCGAGTGGGAAGCGCGCGGCAAGGCCGCCGGCGAGAAGTACACTCCCTACCCCGCACTGGAACTCATGGAAGCCGAAGCCGGGGAGGGCACGCTGCCCGCCTACGCGCACGAGGACTGCCGCCGCGCCCGCCAGAACAGCAGCGACACCAGCATCGAACTGACCCCCGACGAGCATGAGGAGAGTACGCGCGGCCACCACCAGCACGCGCTGGTGATCCTGCGCCGCGCCGAGTACGAACTGTCGGTCATCAACAACATGGGGTTCCCCGACTACTTCCTGATCGTCGCGGATTACATCAACTGGGCGAAGGATCAGGACATCAGCGTGGGGCCGGGGCGTGGATCGGGCGCAGGCTCGCTGGTCGCGTATGCCATGCGCATCACGAACCTCGATCCCCTGGAATTCGAGTTGCTGTTCGAGCGATTCCTGAACCCCGACCGTATCTCCATGCCGGACTTCGACATCGACTTCAACGACGCCCGCCGCGTCGAGGTCATCCAGTACGTGCAGGACAAGTACGGTGAGGACCGGGTCGCGCAGATCGCCACCTTCGGAACCATGGCGTCCAAGGCCTGCCTGAAGGACGTGGCGCGCGTCATGGGCCTCGAGTACGCCAAGGTCGACAAGGTCAGCAAGCTCATTCCCATCAAGTTCGGCAAGAGCTACAGCCTCGAACAGGCCCGCGAGAGCGTGCCCGACATCGCCCAGATGCTCAACGAGGACGCCCAGCTGCTCGAAGCGTACGAGTTCGCGCAGAAACTCGAGGGCCTCACCCGCCACGCCAGCGTCCACGCGGCCGGCGTGGTCATCGGCCGCGACAAACTCACGGACCTCGTGCCCGTCATGCGCGACACCAGCGGCGCGGGCATGGTCTGCCAGTACGACATGAAAGCCGTCGAGGACATCGGCCTGATCAAGATGGACTTCCTGGGCCTGCGCACCCTGTCGTTCCTCGACGAGGCGCGGCGCATCATGCGCGAATCCAAGAACGTCGACATCGACTTCGACGCCATCCCCTTCGACGACCGGATCACGTACGACCTGATGAGCCGGGGCGACACCAAGGGCGTCTTCCAGCTCGAAGGCGCCGGCATCGCCGACGCCTCCAGGCGCCTCAAACCCCGCCGACTGGCCGACATCATCGCCCTCTCGGCCCTGTACCGCCCCGGCCCGATGGAGAACATCCCCACCTACGTCCGCCGCCACCACGGCCTGGAAGAGGTGGATTACGTCCGGGACGGCTTCCCCACCAGCGCCCGGTACCTGGAGAAGATCCTGGCCGAAACGTACGGCATTCCCGTCTACCAGGAACAGATCATGCAGATCGCCAGCGAGGTCGCCGGCTTCTCCCTGGGCGGCGCCGACCTGCTGCGCCGCGCCATGGGCAAAAAAGACGCCGAGGAGATGAAACGCCAGCGGCAGATCTTCGTCGAGGGCGCCGAGAAGAACGGCGTGCCCAGAGACGAGGGCAACCGCCTGTTCGACCTGCTCGACGCGTTCGCCAACTACGGCTTCAACAAGTGCTTGACGGGCGACACGCGCGTACCCGTGGTGGGCGGAGAGCTGCGGCGCATCGACGACCTGTACCGCGAGGGCCGACCGGTGGAGCTTCCCAGCGTGAACGGCGCGTACCGGCTGGAACTGCGCCCCACCGGGCAGTTCTTCGACAACGGCGTGAAGCCCGTGTTCCGCGTGCAGACCGCCCTGGGCCGCGAACTGACGGCCACCGGCAACCACCCGCTGTTGACGCTCGACGGCTGGCGGAACGTGGAAGACCTGACGCCCGGCGACCGGATCGCCGCGCCCGCCCGTCTGCCGGAACTGGGCACGGAAGTCTGGCCCGAGTACCAGGCCGGGCTGCTGGGCTGGATTCTGGCTGAGGGCAACACCTGCCACCCGCACGGCGCGTATCTGTACTCGCAGAGCGAGGCGCAGGTGGCTGACATGGTCGCGCTGGCTTCAGCTTTCCCGAACACTCACCCCACCGTGAAGGTGCGCCCGGAACGCCAGAACGTGCACGACGTGTACCTGGGCAGCGGCGTCAGGGGAAGTGCGGGTGGCAAGTCGGGCGTGCGCCTGTGGCTCGAAGACCTGAACATGGTGGACGTGAACGCTGTGGACAAGGCCCTGCCTGCTGCGGCATTCCGACTGAACAATGCCTCGCTGGCCGTGCTGCTGGGCCGCTACTGGTCGGGCGACGGGTTCCTGTACGGCGTGGGCAACACCACTCCGTATGCCGCCACGTCCTCCCGCGCGCTCGCTGACGACTTGGCGCACGTGCTGCTGCGGCTGGGCATGGTCGGCAAGGTCACGCGCAAGCACTTCACGTACAGCCGCGGCGACGACGTGGGGGGGCGCACCGGGTACACCGTGCATCTGGTCGGGCGGCGCTCCATCGACCAGTTCCTAACCGTCATCGCGCCACACATCGTGGGCCGCGACGAGCAACTGGACGCCCTGCGCGCCTACTACGCCTTCACCCCACCCCACCGCGAGACCATCGACACCCTGCCGGCCAGCGTCAAGACCCGCGTGCAGGCCGCCAAGAACGCCAGCGGCCTGGGCTGGCGCGAGATCGAGGCCCGTACCGGCGTGTGCACCAAGGAGTTCTACGGCGCGCCCAAGGCCCACAAGAAAGGTTTCCGCCGCGCCACCATCCAGACCCTGGCTGACTTCTTCGAGGAACCCGCGCTGCAGGACGCATGCTCGGACGACCTGTACTGGGACACCATCACTGCCATCGACCCGGCAGGCGAGGCGCAGACCTACGATCTGGAAGTGCCCGGCACGCACAACTTCGTCGCGAACGACCTGATCGTGCACAACAGCCACAGCGCCGCGTACGGCGTGATCACGTACCAGACCGCGTGGCTCAAGGCGAACTACCCCGTCGAGTTCATGGCGGCCCTGCTGACCGTCGAACGCAAGGACAGCGACAAGGTCGCCGAGTACATCAGCGACGCCCGCAAGATGGACGTGCACGTCCTGCCGCCCGACATCAACCGCTCGGCCGCCGACTTCGCCGTGCAGGGCGAGGAAATCCTGTTCGGTCTGTACGCCATCAAGGGCCTGGGCGAGGGCGCCGTCCTGAAAATCCTGGAGGAACGCGAACGCGCCGGCCGCTACAAGAGCCTCGCGGACTTCTGCTCACGCCTGGGCAACAAGGTCTGCAACCGCAAGGCCCTTGAAAGCCTGATCAAGAGCGGCGCCTTCGACCAGTTCGGCGAACGCAACCAGCTCATGCACAGCCTCGAGGACGCCCTCGAAGACGCCGCCGGCACCGCCGACATCAATGCCAAAGCCCAGACCGGCATGAGCATGATGTTCGGCCTGGAAGAAGTCAAAAAGGAACGCCCGCTGCGCACCGGCATCCCCCCCTTCACCGACCTGGAACGCCTCAGCATCGAGAAAGACGCCCTGGGCCTGTACATCAGCGGCCACCCCCTCGAACAGCACGAAGGCCTGCGCGAGGCCGCCAGCTGCCGCATCTCCGACCTGGACACCTGGTTCCAGACGCAGAACGTCGCCCCCGGCAAACGCATCAAGGCCGTCCTGGCCGGCATGGTCGAGAGCGTCGTCAAGAAACCCACCAAGAGTGGCGGCATGATGGCCCGCTTCATCCTCGCCGACGAGAGCGGCCAGACCGAACTCGTCGCCTTCTCCCGCGCCTACGACCGCATCCAGGACAAACTCGTCAACGACACCCCCGCCCTCGTCATCGTCGAACTCGAATCCGAGGACGGCGGCCTGCGCGCCATCGCCGAGGAACTCGTCAGCATCGAACAACTCGCCGAAGTCCCCAAAGTCATGTACGTCACCATCGACCTCGAAACCGCCAGCCCCGACGCCATCGGCGAATTCCAGAGCGTCCTCGACGAACACGCCGGCAGCATGCCCACCTACCTCCGCCTGGAAACCCCCGAACAATTCGTGATCTACCAGCTCGACCACGGCATGGGCAGCCCTGAAGCCATCCGCGTCCTCAACCACACCTTCCCCTGGGCCGACGCCTACCTCGCCTACGACCAGCAGACCATCCTCGGCCGCTTCGCACCCAAACCCCCCGCCTGGATGAACAAACAGCAAGGCGGGGGCATGCGGGCGTAATTGCGGGCGACCCCTCCGCTTGCGGAGAACCCCTCAGTCAGCTTCGCTGACAGCTCCCCTCAAGGGGAGCCTTTTTCTTTCTGCCTCCCCTTGAGGGGAGGTGCCCCCGAAGGGGGCGGAGGGGTTAGCCTTGCGCCATGCGGGACACTTACACCAGAACACTTGTGCCGCGTGCGCGGGAGTTGCGGAACGCCCTGACGCCTGCTGAGCGCCGGTTGTGGTTCGATCTGCTGCGGTCGCATCCTGTGAAGTTCCGTCGGCAGGTGCCGCTGCTGGGATTCATTCTGGATTTCTACGCGCCGTCCGTGCGGTTGTGCGTCGAGCTGGACGGTCGCAGTCATGACGGCGCGGAGGCCCAGGCGTACGATGCCGAACGGTCGCGGGTGCTGGGTGGGGCGGGGATTCGGGTGGTGCGCTTCCAGAATGCGGAGGTCATGGGGAGCCTGCCGGGCGTAGCAGCGCTGATCGAATCGGCACTCCAGCGATAAAAAAGGCTCCCCTTTAAGGGGAGCTGTCAGCGAAGCTGACTGAGGGGTTTTCCCGTTCAGGCGTACTGGGCGCGCATCATCATGATCTTGAGTTCGTGGGGGCTGGTGGCGCTGGCCATGGCGTCTTCTTCGGTCATGAGGCCGCTGGCGACGAGGCTGGCGAGGTGCTGGTCGAAGGTGTGCATGCCGCGTGAGCCGCCTTCCTGGAGGGCCTGTTTGATTTCTTCGGTGCGTTCGGGGTCCTTGATGCATTCGCGGACGGTGGGGGTGCCGAGCAGGATTTCGAGGCCGAGGACGCGGCCGCCGGTGGCTTTGGGCAGCAGGCGCTGGCTGACGATACCGACGATGCTTTCCGAGAGGCCCTGGCGGATCTGGTCGCGTTCGTGGGGGGCGAAGAAGTCGATGATGCGGTTGACGGTGCGGATGGCGTCCTGGGTGTGCAGCGTGCTGAAGACGAGGTGTCCGGTCTGCGCGGCGGACAGGGCCGCCTCGACGGTTTCCTTGTCGCGCATTTCGCCGATGAGGATGACGTCGGGGTCCTGGCGCATGCTGGCGCGCAGGCCGTTGGCGAAGCTCATGGTGTCCATGCCGAGTTCGCGCTGGCTGATCAGGGCCATCTGGTCGCGGTGCAGGACTTCGATGGGGTCTTCGAGGGTGACGATGTTGACGGGCTGGGTGGCGTTGATGTGGTTGAGGAGGCTGGCGAGGGTGGTGGTCTTGCCGCTGCCGGTGGGGCCGGTGACGAGGACGAGGCCGCGTTCGTGCTGGGCGAGCGCTTCGAAGGTGTCGATGGGCAGGCCGAGTTGCGCGAAGGTGGGGATGGCCTTGTCTTCGATGACGCGCATGATCAGGCCGATGGTGCCGCGCTGGTAGTAGGCGTTGACGCGGAAGCGGGCGAGGTTGGGGATGCCGTACGCGAAGTCGGCTTCGCGTTTCTCGGTGAAGGCGTCCCACATGGCGGGGCTCATCATTTCGCGGGTGAAGGCTTCGACGTGTTCGGGGGCGAGTCGGGTGTCGCCGTAGCGTCTGATCACGCCGTTGACGCGGCCGGCGGGGGCGCTGCCGGTGCGCAGGTGGATGTCGCTGGCTCCTTCCTTGACGATGGCGGTCAGTACGCTGTTCAGGACACTCATGGTGCACTCAGGGTAGGAGGACGGGTCTTACAGTTTTAATGCAGAGGGGTTTTCCGGGTGGGGGGGCCGGTGGGGGTATGGGCGGGCGGGCAGGATCCGGCGCGTGTGCGCTGGTCGCTGCCCGCCTTCTTGTGGGTGGGTTTACTCGCCGCGCAGTTTGCGGCTTTCGAGGTCGGCGTGCTGCGTCAGGTAGCGCAGCCAGGCCTTGGTGGTCATGGGGCCGAGGCTGTTGTGCGCGATGGTCAGGGTGTCGTCGGGGGGGTTGTGGCCCAGGCGGCGGGTCAGGTCGACGGTGCCGGCGCGGGTGGTGGTGATCAGCGCCTGCAGGTCTTTCAGGGTGGTGTCCTGCGGGGGGCGGTAGGGGTGGTACGTGTCGGTCTGGTCGGGGGACGAGCCGAGGGCGGCGCTGAGGCGCTGCTGGCCCCAGCGTTCGATGCCGATGATGTGTGAGAGCAGGTCGCGGTTGGCGTGCGTGTCGGCGGCGCGGGCGGCCCGGCCGGTCAGGAGCGTCCCGGCCCGTTCGAGGCTCTGGCCGAGGTCGCTGTAGCTGCTGCGGCCGGCGGGGCGTTCCAGCACGCGGTTCACGACGAGTTCCGTGACTTCTTTCTTGCGGGTGCGGGCCACGTAGGCGGCACCGGCGGCCACGCCGACCGTGGCGACCGTGACGAGGGCGGGCACGTAGGTGGGGGTGGTCTTCTTGCTCATGCCGCATGGTACGCGTTTCAGGGCCGGTTCGTTCCGCCCGGCAGGTGCGCCGGGGGCGTGATGACCCGGTCGGGCGTGCCGATCAGGGCCACGTGCGAGTCGGCAGGGCAGGGCAGGGTGAGCCGCAGCATCAGCGGGTGCGCCAGCGTGAATTCGGGTAGGTCCAGGTGCAGGCCGCGCGCGCCCCAGCCGAAGCCCTTCCCGAGCCGCGCGCCGTGATGGTCGGCGGCGACGCAGGCGATCACGGCGGCCTGCGCGCCCGCCGGGGTGGGGGTCGCCTCGCCGTGCGCGCTCAGGGAGCTGAGTTTCGCGCCGGCCGGGTCGGTCACGCGCCAGTACCAGCCTTCCTTCTTCTGGTGCGGCACGAACAGCGTCTTTCCGGCCTTCAGCGCCTGTTGCCGCAGGGGCAGCAGCGCCCGTTCCGGCCCGACGATCAGGGTGTGCAGGGCCGCCACGTCCGGGTGAGAGAGCAGTTGCGCGGCGGCCTTCCTCGCGTGCGTGAAGTTCGGGCAGTGCCCGTGCGGCGGCAGCGGGTACGCGCAGGCGCGGCGGGCCAGCAGGTCGTCCCACACCTGTTCGCGCAGCGCCCCGGCGGTGGTCATGCCTGCACGCTAGCAGAGGGGGAGAGCGGAGAGCAGATGGCAGATGGCGGATGGCGGATGGTGGATGGGGTGCGGCCTCCTGCCGATAGGTCATCTGGCGGCGGTGCGCGTGCGGTGGGGCGGGTACACTCGGGCGCATGACAGGGCATGTGGGCAGCGTGGAGCGGGTGCGGGTGGCGGCGGCGGCGTACCCGGTGGACTTCCTGGCGGACTGGGCGGCCTTCGAGGCCAAGCTGACGCGCTGGGTGGCGGACGCGGCGGGCCAGGGCGCGGAGCTGCTGGTATTCCCGGAGTACGCGCCGCTGGAACTGGTCAGCCTGCTGCCCGCCGGGCTGCACCACGACGTGATCGGGATGCGCCCGGCGCTTCAGGCCTTCGTGCCGGAGTTCGTGGCGCTGCACGCGCGGCTGGCCCGCGAGTACGGCGTGGGCATCGTGGCCGGCAGTTACCCGGTCGCGCACGCGGGGGCGTTCGTGAACCGGGCGTTCGTGTTCGGCCCGGACGGCACGCAGGGCCATCAGGACAAGCTGCTGATGACCCGCTTCGAGGCCGAGGAGTGGCACGTCGCGCCGGGCGAGGGCGTGCAGGTGTTCGACCTGCCGCTGCCCGGCGGCACGCTGCGCTTCGGCGTGGCGATCTGCTACGACAGCGAGTTTCCGGGACTGGCCCGCGCGCAGGCCGAGGCGGGCGCGGAACTGCTGGTCGTGCCTTCCTTCACGGGCAGCCGCGCCGGGTTCACGCGCGTGCGGGTAGGCAGTATGGCCCGCGCGCTGGAAAACCAGCTGTACGCGCTGCACGCCCCGCTGATCGCGGACGCCCCCTGGACGTACGCGGTCGAGGACGCGCACGGCGCGGCGGGCGTGTACGCCCCGTCCGACAACGGGCTGCCCGAGGACGGCGTGGTGGCGCAGCTCGGCTGGAACGAACCGGGCTGGCTGGTCACGGACCTGGACCTGACCCTGACCCGCCACGTCCGCGCGGACGGGCACGTCCTGAACTGGCGGGACCGGCACGTCGGCGTGAGCCGCGCCGTGCCCGCCGGGGTCGTCACGCTGGGCGGAACGCCGGAACCCGCGTGACCGTCACGGTCCGCCGCCTGACGCCCGCCGACGCGCCCGCGTACCGGGCCGCGCGACTGGCGGCGTTGCAGGCCGACCCGGCCGCCTTCCTGACAAACGCTGCCGAGTTCGCCGCGCTGGGCGACGAGGCGCTGGCCGCCCGCCTCGCGCCGGACGCGCCGGGTGTCACGCTGGGCGCGTTCCTGCACACTGACCTCGTGGGGCTGCTGACCCTGGTGCGTGAGGCGGCCCCACCCCTGGCGCACCGCGTGAACGTGTACGGCGTATCCGTCGCCCCGCCCGCGCGTGGTCAGGGCGTCGGCGCGGCACTCGTGCAGGCCGGAGTGGAACTGGCCCGCTCGTGGGCGGGCGTCACCTCGCTGCACCTCGCGGTGATGGACTCGCAGCCCGCCGCCCTCCGCCTGTACGAACGCGCCGGGTTCCGGGTGTGGGGCACCCAGCCGGATGCGGTGCGCCGGGACGGGCGCGTGTATACCGAGCACTGGCTGAGCCTCGACCTGACCGCGCCCTGAGCCTTTCACCGGCGGCCACTACGCCAGTCGGCGCAGGCAGCCCGCGCGTCCCGGCGGTAGGCTGCCCGGCATGACCGTTCCCGATCCGGCGTCCCTGGTGCCTCTCTCCGTTCAGCGCGGGTTCGTGCGTCCGTCGCGCCTGGGGCCGGGGTCGCGGGTGGCGGCGCTGAGCCTGTCGAGCGGTTTTGTCACGGAGGTCATGAACCGCTACCGCGCCGGGGTGGGTCAGGTCACGCGTGAATTCGGGTGGGAGGTCGTGGCCGCCCCGAACGCCCTGCGCGGCCCGGAGTTCCTGGCGGACAACCCGCAGGCCCGCGCGGACGACCTGCACTGGGCGCTTCAGTCGCCGGACATAGACGGCATGGTCAGCATCATCGGCGGGGACGACAGCGTGCGCCTGCTGCCGCACCTGCGCCCGGACCTGATCCGCGCGCACCCGAAGGCATTCCTGGGCTTCAGCGACTCCACCGTGACCCTCACGCAGTTCCTGCGGGCGGGCGTCATGGCGTACCACGGCCCGGCCCTCCTGACCGACCTGGCCGAGAACGGCGGGATGCACCCCTTCACGGTGCAGGGGCTGCGGCGCGCACTGGTGGACCCGCCCGCGCCCTTCGATCTGGAGGCCGCCCCCGAGTGGACGCAGGGCGGCCCCGACTGGGCCGACGAGGCCGCGCAGGAAGTCCCGCGCACCTTCCGCCCCGGCGACGGCTGGGTGTGGCTCCAGGGTGAGGCGCCCGCGCAGGGGCACCTGCTGGGCGGCTGCCTGGAGGTGCTGGACATGCTGAACGGCACGCCCGGCTGGCCGGAACCGGCCCTGTGGCGCGGCGCGGTCCTGGCACTGGAAACCAGCAACGACGTGCCGCCCCCGCATCAGGTGGGGTACTGGCTGCGCAACTACGCCGCGCAGGGCATCCTGGCGGGCGCCGCCGGGCTGATCCTGGCCCGCCCCCGCACCTACACGCCCGCGATGGTCGAGGACCTGCACGGCTGGGTGCGCCGCGTGCTGAATGAAACGGGCCGCGCGGACATGCCGGTCGTGGCGAACGTGGATTTCGGGCACACCAGCCCGCAACTCACGCTGCCGTTGGGCGCACCGGCCCGGCTGGACCCGCAGGCGGGCCGCGTGACCGTCTGGCCCTGACGGGTGCCCCGCCGGGTGCCGGGCGGGGGTTTCACACGTTCCCCGGGCAGGGGCCGCGCTATCATCGGCGGCGTGCGGCTCCTGCTGCTGTCTGACATTCACGCGAACCACACCGCCCTCCAGGCGGTCCTGAACGACGCCGAGAAACGCCGGTACGATCAGGTCATCCACCTTGGCGACGCGCTCGGCTACGGCCCGCACCCCCGCGAGGTTCTCGACGCGCTGCGCGAACTGGACGCCGTGTGCGTCCTGGGCAACCACGACGACATGCTGCTGCAGTACGCCGACGGCCGCCGCGAGACGAAAGACTCGATCGTGTCCATGGCGCTGATGTGGCAACTCTCGCGCCTGTCCGAGCGGGACGTGGCCTGGGTGCGCCTGTGGCGCGACGGGATCGACGACCCGCACGTCGGCGCGCGTTACCGGCACGGCACGCCCGTCAGCCTGGACGACTACACCGATTCCGTGCCCGCCGCCCGCGAGGCCTTCGGGCACTGGCAGGGCCGCCTGGGCTTCGTGGGGCACACGCACGTCCCGGCGGTGTACGCCACGCTGAACTCGCCGGTGGGGGACTGGATCAAGGCGCAGCACTTCACGGACGGCGGCAGTTACATGGTGCCGCCCAGCACCCGCGTGATCCTGAATCCGGGCAGCGTGGGGCAGCCGCGCGACGGGAACCCCCAGGCCAGCTACGCGGTGTTCGACACGACCCGCGCGCACTTCGAGGTCTTCCGCGTGCCCTACGACATCGAACGCGCGCAGGAGGCGGCGCTGGAGGCGGGGCTGCCGCAGGTGCTCGCCGCGCGCCTCGCCATCGGCAAGTGACGGCCCCGACGCTGGCGGGCGCGGCCGACCTGCACGGCCCGCTGCTCGAGCAGACCGGCGCGTTCCAGGGCAACGCCCTGCTGCTGACCGGCCCGGCCCGCGTGGGCAAACTGGACGTCGCCTGGGCCGTCGCGGCGCAGCACAACTGCTCGGGCAGCCGCGGCCCCTACGGCGAGGCCTGCGGCACCTGCCCGTCCTGCCGCGCCCTGGCCGCCGGGGGGCACCCGGACGTGCTGCTGGTCGAGCCGCGCGCCACGACCACCACCGGCAAGACCGCGCGGCGCAAACTGATTCCCATCGGCGCGGTCCTGTCGGGGCGCGACAAGGCCCGCGAGTACGAGACGCACGTCTTCGAGTTCCTGGAGGTGCGGCCCACCTTCGCGCGGCGCGTGGTGATCGTCGCCGGCGCCGAGTACCTGGGCGCGGAGGCCGCGAACGCCCTGCTGAAACTGGTCGAGGAACCCCCGCACCGCGCGCTGTTCGTCTTCCTGGCCGAGGACCGCCGCTCGGTCCTGCCGACCATCGTGAGCCGCAGCGCCCGCCTGAGCGTCACGCCCGCCCCGGACCGCGCGCTGCAGCGGGCACTGGAGCGCGCCGGTCACGCCCCGGACCCGGACCTGATCGCGTTCGCCGCCGGGCGCGCCGGGGTGCTGGGCGACCCCGCCAAGGTCAGCGCCGCGCTGGGGGACGCCCGCGACCTCACGGACGCGCTGGGCGAGGGCCTGCTGGCCGCGTTGCAGGCGGCCGAGGCGCTCGAGAAACGCTTCGATCCCGGCTGGCACCCGGAGGCGCTGCGTTTCGTGTGGCGCACCCTGCCGCCGCACCAGCGCGCCCGCGCGGACAGCGCCCTGAGCGCCCTGCAGGAGGCGCTCGAAGCGTACGCCAGCCCCAGCCTGAGCTTCCAGGTGTTCGCGCTGGCGCTGCGCGACGCGCTCGGGCACGCCTGACGGCCGCCCCGGCCGGGCGGTAGACTCCGGGGCATGACTGCTCCCTTCACGCACGGCCCGCTGCGCGTCTGGTCGCTGCCCACCGGCCCCATCCAGGAGAACGCCGTGCTGATCGCGGGCGAGCAGGACCAGGGCTTCCTGATCGATCCGGGCGACGACGCCGCCCGCATTGCCGCGCTCGTCGCCGGGAGCGGCGTGACCGTCACGGGCATCCTGCTGACGCACGCGCACTTCGATCACATCGGGGCGGTGCAGCCGCTGCGCGAGCAGCTGGGCGTGCCGGTGTGGCTGCACCCGGACGACCGGGAGCTGTACGCGCTGGGCGCGCAGAGTGCCGCCCGCTGGAACCTGCCGTTCACGCAGCCCGCCCCGCCAGACCACGACATCGCCGGCGGGCAGACCTTCACGGCGGGCGACCTGACCCTCACGGCGCGGCACCTGCCGGGGCACGCGCCGGGGCACGTGGTGTTCGTGGCGCCCGGCGTGGTGATCGCCGGGGACACCCTGTTCCAGGGCGGGATCGGGCGCACCGACCTGCCCGGCGGGAACCATCCGCAGCTGCTGGCCGGGATCCGCACGCAGCTGCTGACCCTCCCGGACGACACGGCCGTGTACCCCGGTCACGGCCCCCGCACCAGCGTCGGGCACGAGCGGCGCAGCAACCCCTTCCTGTGATGGCGGCCCGCCCGTCACCGGGGGGTCGCTGATGCCCGGCAGTGGCGGCGGTCCCGGCGCGGCCGTCACGGCGGGCCTGACGGACGTGAGTTACAGCACGAACGCGGCGAACGCCCTGATTCACCTGTACCGCGCCGAGGTCGGCAAGATGACCGCCTACCGCCAGCGGCTGGACATGACCACCAACTGGTCGGTCGTCACGACCGCCGGTCTGGCGTCGTTCGCGCTGGGGGACGCCACGAACAGCCATGCGACGTTCCTGTTCGCCATGTTCATGAACTACTTCTTCCTGCGCCTCGAGGCGCGGCGGTTCCGGACCTTCGAGATCGCGCACCACCGCGTGCGGATCATGGAGCGGTTCTTCTACCCGGCCATGCTGGGCGACCGCGTGGACCCCGGCTGGCACCAGCTGCTGCTGGCCGAACTGAGCAAACCGCGCAGCCCCATGACCCGCGCCGATGCGCTCGGCTGGCGCCTGAACCGCAACTACCTGTGGATCTACACGGCCGTGCTGGTGGCGTGGCTGGCGAAACTGGACCTCGCGCAGCCCAAGGGATGGGTGCTGGAATTCCCGGCGGCGTTCTCGTTGGCCGATATCGGGAACTTTCCCGGCTGGCTGGTCTTCCTGATGGTGGGCGGCTTCTACGCCTACCTGATCTGGCTGGCGGCCCGCGCCGCCCGCACCTACCCCCTGGAGGAAGGCTGAGCGGCGTCCCCGCCTGACCCGGTATCGCCTGACCGGGTGGCCCGCGACTGGCGCACCCGGTCCTCGCGCCACAACTGCACGCCCGCCAGCAGCAGCGCCTGCACCGGCAGGCTGCGGGTGTACAGGCGCGGTCGCCCGGCCAGCACGCACGCCCCCAGCAGCAGCAGTTGCGTGGACAGCCCCAGGTTGGCAGTCACGACGTTCGCGGCGCGTGGCGTGTACGCGACCCGGTCGGCGGGCGTCGGTGCCCCGCCCGTCAGGCGCGCGAGACGCCGCTCGAACAGCGCCCCCAGCGTCCGTTCCTGCGGCGCGAAGTAGGCGGCATACACCCCCTTCAGGGCCGCCAGCACATGGGGGTTGTCCCCGGCCTGCGCGGGCGGGTCACGGAACACCTCGCCGCGCGCCTCACGGAACTCGCGTTCCCACAGGTAATCCACGGTCATGATAAGGCTCTGCAGCAGCGTGGCCGGCACGCCCGCCGCGCCGCTGACCGCCACGTTCAGCGCCAGATCCACGACCAGGTCCATCTCGGTGTCCAGGTAGCGGCCGGTCTCGGTGGTGCGGCCGGTCGCGCGGGCCAGCTGGCCGTCCAGTCCGTCCAGCACGGTCTTGACCTGCAGCAGCACGGCGGGCCGCAGGCGCTCGCCCCGGTGAATCAGCAGCGCGGCGTACAGGCCCAGCGCCGTGTGCAGCAGCACCACGTGTGCCGGGTCCACGTTCAGGCGGGCCAGCGGGTCCACCAGTCGCTGCGCGGCCGGCCGGAACAGGGTTTCTCCGGCCCACTCGCGCGCCGGGCGTTGTTTCCTCGTGCGGGCGAGGTCCGTGCCTACCGGCGGCCCCCGTACTTGGGCGCGCCCTTACGGACGCCGGCGTAGCGGTTGCGTTCCTTGCGACGCTGCGCGCTGCTGACCCGCTGACCGGACGCCCCCTTGCCCCGGGCGGCGTCGGCGCGGGCCTGCAGGCGGCGCGGCACGAAGGTATCCACCGACATGAAGCGCGCCAGCGGGATGTACAGCGCCAGCACGAACAGCAGACTGCCCCACCAGGTATTCAGGTACGGTCCCAGCGGCGTGAGTTGCAGCAAGCTGCTCAGCAGCGTTGCCACGAGAGCGAACAGCATCACGCGGGTCAGCAGTTTCAGCAGCTTGGGACCCGTGAACCCCGGATCGGGGTCCGGGGTGGTCAGCCAGCGCCACCACTTCATGCGTCGCGCTCCCCGGTGGCGGCCGCGGCGGCGGCGATCTCGGCGGCGCTGGCCGGCAGTTCCGGCGCGGCCGGACGGGACGCGGCCGGGGTGTCCAGACGGCCCGCCAGCAGCGCGAGTTCCGGGAAGTCCGTCTGCACGCCGTCCACGGTCAGGACCGTGAAGGGCTTGTGCAGCCGCGCGGAGAGCCGCGTCACGGCGGCCCCGGCGCTGCCGTCACCGGCCGGCACGACGAACACGAAGCCCCGCACGGCGGCCTTGCCGCTCAGCAGCGACAGCGCGCCGAACAACTCCAGGTCGCCCGGCGCGGCCCGGTCCGGCTGCTCGATCCGTTCGGCGCGTTTCAGGACGTCCGGGACCGGCAGTTCGTGACTGAACACCGGGTACAGTCCCAGGTCGTCCATCGCGGTGCGCAGCGGGCCGATCAGGGCGTCCTCGCCCAGCAGGGCGCGCGGCCCGATCACGGCAACCGTGCGGCGGGACGCGCGGCTCAGGGGCGGCATCTCGGCGCGCGGGTCGGTGCCCAGCGGCCGGACCTTCTCGATGGCCAGCCGGACCCGGCCGGCACTCTGCGACACGCGCATGCCCACCTCGGCCGCCGCGCCTTCCATCAGGTCCGGGCGGTCCGGCACGCCCAGCAGCGTGGGCAGGCCACTGATACGCCGCGCGAGCAGTTCGGGCAGCGCCTCGCTCCAGGCGTCGCCGCTCACGGCGGCCCACTGCGGTAGCAGGACCAGGTCCACGCGGCCCAGCGACAGGATGCGCCCCAGCGCCAGTTGCACCGGGGCCGGCTCTCCCGGCAGGCTCTCGCGGCCCAGGGCCAGGGACTCGGCGTCCCTCAGGGAAGGCACGACGACCTCGGCCCCCAGTTCTTTCAGGTACGCCGACCAGTACGTGGGGAGCCTCGCGGCGCGGGATTCAAGCAGACCAACCCTCATTCTGCACAGTGTACGCGCGCCGGGCCGGGGGGGTGGCCGCGCGGCTCACGTTCCCCGCCCGGGGGCGGTCTGCGCGGGGCGCTCAGCCGCTGCCCTCCCCGGCGTCGACCTTGCCTTCCTGCTTGGCGACGGTGGCCTGCTCGGCCAGTTCCACGTCATGGTCCTCGATGTGCCGCTGCTCGGTGTGGTGCTCGAACAGGTCCTGCCGGGCGCGCAGTTTCGCCTGCGGCTGCTGAAGGTCGCCGCCGTTGCCCCGGTGGACCCGCTGAAAGAACACCAGCGCCCCGCCCGCCAGGGCCAGCGCGCCCGCGAAGTACAGGGTGTCCAGCGGTTTCTCCCAGCGCACGAAATGCTCCAGGAACGTGACGCCCAGGATCACGATGATCACCGACACCACCTTCTGCTCCAGATCCGCGAGGCTCTCGACGCCCAGCGCCGAGGTCAGGTTCAGCGGCGTGATGAACAGCGAGTACAGGCCCACCCCGATCAGGTAGAACACCACGGCCTTGAGCATGGTGCTGACGATCTCCAGGAATTCCACGGCGATGTCGCCGTCCTGGTTGGCAATGCCCTGCGTCAGCGTGTCGCGCCACGAGTCCCAGATGGTGTACAGCGCCAGCAGCGTGCCCTGAAGGAACAGGCTGAACGACACCAGCAGCACGGCGATCACCGCGATCAGCACCACGAAGCGGGTGCGGCCGATCAGCTCGCTGAACCACTCGCGCTTGGACGGCTCTTCGGTGGGGGGCCGGGCAGAGGGAGGCCGGGCAGAGGTGGGCCGGGCAGAGGGAGAGGGAGTCACGCCCCCATGATCGCCGCCGCCGGGGGGCAGGCGGGCGCGGGTGAACTTCACACTTGCCTGAACGTCCGCGCCGCTGCCAGACTGCCCGGCGTGCCAGACTGCGGGATGTGAGTGCGCCCGACCGCCCGACCCTGCCCGACGCCCTGAAACGCGTGCTGCCCGCCGCCCGCTGGGAACGCGTGAGCGGCGGCCAGAGCGGCGCGCAGGTCTGGAAATCCTCACGGTTCGTGCTGAAGGTCCAGACCCGCTCGCCGCACGCGACAGGGCTGCAACAGGAACGCGAGCGGCTGCGCTGGCTGCACGGACGCCTCCCCGCGCCGCAGGTCGTGGCCTTCGAGATCGAGGGCGACCGGGAATTCCTGGCCATGACCCGCCTGCGCGGCATTCCCATGAGCCACCCGGACGCGCGGCTGCACCCCGAACGGGTCGTGACCCTGCTGGCCCGCGCGCTGCGCGAACTGCACGCCCTGCCCATCCGGGACTGCCCGTTCCGGCAGACGCTGGACGTGACCCTGCCCCTGGCCCGCGAGCGCGTGCAGGCCGGACTGATCGACAGCCGCGACTTCGACGACGACCACGCCGGACGCAGCCCGGTCAGCGTCTTCAACGAACTGGCCCGCACCCGCCCCGCCCACGAGGACCTGGTGGTCACGCACGGGGACGCCACCCTGGACAACCTGATCCTGAACGGCGAGCTGCTGGAGGGCCTGATCGACGTGGGCCGCCTCGGCATCGCCGACCGCCACGCCGATCTGGCACTGGCCGCGCGCAGTGTGCGCAGCGAACTGGGTGAACGCTACGCCAGGATGTTTCTCGACCTGTACGGCCGTGCCCTGGTGGACGACACGAAACTCGCTTACTACCGCCTGCACGACGAACTGTTCTGAAACGGACCGTAGGAAGCGGAAAGTGGTGAGCGGGGTGGGGGTTCCACCGTCCACTCATACGGATTCCGTTTGTTTCGCTGACAATCCGGAACTTCACCGGATTGCCAGCTCCACGTCCGGAACCCGGCCTGCTCCCACTCGCATCCGCTCGGATTGAAGGGGCTACAAAGACCCTTCAATCGGAGTCCGTATCACCACTTCCCACTCCCTGCCCTTACGCCTTCGCCCAGCTGCGCAGGTAATCGGCGACGAGTTCGCTGACGTTCACGCCGTCGCGGGTGGCCTTCTCGATCTGCGCGGCCTTCTCCTCGCGGGTGATGGGGAGCCAGAGGGCCACGTACTCCTGGCCGCCTTCCTGCCTGAATTCCCCGCCCAGTTCATCGCGCTGCACGAATCCAGTCTTGTTCATGTCTTCCTCCGTTCCGGCCTGCATCAGCCAGTGGGTCACGCGGGCTTTCAGGAAACGCCACTCCCGGCCGACCTTGCGGCCCGGGATCTCACCGCCCCGCACCAGGGTGTAGGCGGTGGTCTCGCTGACCTTCAGGTAGGCGGCCAGTTCCTCCAGGGTCAGGACCTCGTCCGTGGGGATGTTCGTGTCGTTCATACCGGTACCTCCTCTCAGGTGATGCCATCTTGCGCTATCTGACGCCTGATGTCAATAGATGCTGCAAGATGGTGCCAGTTGATACCCGTTGCAGTTGGTCGCCCTGCCTCCGGTCTGCCCGACCCACCCGTGATCTACTCGGACCCATGCGGACCCTCGGCCGACTCGTCTCCCACCACCCCTGGGCCGTCCTGATCGCGTGGCTGATCGCCGCCGCACTCAGCGTGCCCTTCGCCGCCCGCGCCCCCGCCGCCCTGAACGCCGACCCGGCCAGCGGCCTGACCACCTCCGAATCCACGCTGGTCACCGACGCCCTGCGCGACCGCTTCGGCGAGACCGACACCAACACCGTCATCCTGGTCACCCGCAGCGCCCCGGCCCTCGGCACCCCCGACGGCGACGCCGCCTACCAGCGCTTCCTGGACGGCCTGGACGACGTGCCCGGCGTCACCCGCGTCACCGCCGCGCAGGGCAGCGGCCCCTACCGCACCCGCTCCGAGGACGGCACCCTGGCCCTGACGCTCGCCCAGATCCCCCTGCTCGACGGCGCCAGCGACGCCCTGCGCCGCGTGCGCGAGTACGCCGCCACGCAGGACAGCCCCGCCCTGGACATCCGCGTGACCGGCGGACAGGCCATCGCCGACGACTTCACCTACTACGCCGAGAGCGACACCAAACGCAGCGAACTCGTCGCCCTGCCCCTGATCGGCGCGCTGCTGCTCGTGGTGTTCGGCGCGCTCGTCGCCACCGGCCTGCCACTCGCCGTCGGCGTCCTCAGCATCAGCGTCGCCATGGCCGCCCTGTACGGCCTGACCCACCTGATGCCCGTCAGCACCTTCGCGCAGAGCGTCATCACCATGCTCGGCCTGGGCGCCGGCATCGACTACGCCCTGCTGATGGTCAACCGCTTCCGCGAGGAACTGACCCGCACCCCCGACCCGCGCCGCGCCGCCGACCGCACCGTCCAGACCGCCGGCCGCAGCGTCGCCTTCAGCGGCCTGACCGTCGCCATCGCCATGGCCGGCCTGATCCTCCCGCCCATCGCCTTCGTGCGCTCCATCGGCATCGGCGGCGTCCTGGCCGTCCTGCTCACCGTGCTCGCCAGCCTCACCGCGCTGCCCGCCATGCTGGCCCTGCTCGGCGACCGCGTGAACAGCCCCCGCCTCCTGAACTTCACCTGGGCGCAGAGCGGCGCCGCCTCGGCCGGCTGGACCGCCTTCGCGCGGCGCGTCACCGCCCGCCCCTGGGCCGCCGTACTCGGCAGCGCCGCCCTGCTGCTGCTGCTCGCCGCCCCCGCCCTGAACATCCGCACCGGGTACGCCGGCGCGTGGGGCCTGACCCCCGGCGTGGAAAGCCGCGACGCCCTGAAAGACGTCGAGACCCTCGGTGCCGGCGGCCTGCTCAGCCAGTTCGAGGTCATCCTCGACCTGAAAGGAGAGCGCTACGGCCCCGACGACCGCGCGCCCTTCCAGGCCCTCGTGACCGACCTGCGCGCCCTGCCCGGCGTTCAGGGCGTCCTGAGCCCCTTCCTGACCCCGCAGGACCTCCAGGCGGCCGGTGGCGACAACGCCGACGCCCTCGCCGCCGTCAGCGCCCTCACCACCCGCTCGTTCAGCCGCGACCGCACCCTGCTGCGCGTCACCGTCGTCCCCGACCGCAACCTCCCCGCCCGCGACATCCCCGCCTTCGAGCGGCAGATCCGCGAGACCATCCAGGCCAGCGGCTACACCTACCTGCTCGGCGGCGCCCCCGTCGGCGGCGAGGAATTCAGCCGCGCCATCACCGGCTCCCTGCCCACCGTCATCCTGGCCGTGTTCACTGGCACCTTCCTGCTGCTGATGGTCGCCTTCCGCAGCATCCTGATCCCCCTGAAAAGCATCCTCATGAATGCCCTGACCGTCGGGGCAGCCGTCGGCGTCGTCACCCTGATCGTCCAGGACGGCTTCCTGGCCGGCCCGCTCGGCATTCCCGCCGACGTCGGCGTGCTCGACGCCAGCCTCCCGGTGCTGCTGTTCGCCATCATGTTCGGCCTCAGCATGGACTACGAGATCTTCCTGCTCTCCCGCGTCCAGGAGGAATACCTCGCCGGACACACCAACGACGAGGCTGTCGTCCGCGCCGTCGGCCACACCGCCCGCATCATCACCTCGGCGGCCATCATCATGTTCATCGTCTTCGCCGCCTTCACCTTCGGCCGCGTCGTCGCCAGCAAGAGCATCGGCCTGGGCCTCGCCGTCGCCGTCGCCCTCGACGCCACCCTCGTGCGCCTCGTGCTGGTGCCCGCCTTCCTCAAACTCGCCGGACGCTGGAACTGGTGGCTGCCCGCCTGGCTCGACAAACGCCTGCCCCGCATCCGCCTCGAACACTGACAAGGGTTGTGGGGAGTGGGGTGTCGGCAGTGGGAACAGCAACAGAGGAGGGGTGACGGCCTGTGCGCTTCACCCCTCCTTCTTCCCACAACCCACAGCCATCACACCTCGGCGTGCTCCTGCTCGCGCTTGCGGCGCAGGAACCACGCCACCGCCGCCACCGCCAGCAGACCCAGAATGATCTTGCTGGCCGGCCCCACATACTGCTCCACCCGGTCGTAATTCTCACCCAGCGCGAACCCCGCCCCCGCCAGCAACGCCGACCACAACGCCGAACCGATCGCACTGAACAGCAGGAACGTCCCCATCGGCATCTCACTCATCCCCGCCGGCAGACTCAGCAGCGACCGGATGCCCGGCACCATCCGCCCGAACAACACCGCCTTCGGCCCATGCCGATCAAACCAATCATCCGCCTTCCGGATGTCCTTCCCACGCAACGTCAACCACTTCCCATGCTTATCCGCCCACGCCACCAGACGCTCCTCACCAAACGCCCGCCCCACGTAATACAGCGGCAACGTCCCGATCACACTCCCCAGCGTCCCCATCAGGATCACCACCGCCAGATTCATATCCCCACGCGCCGCCGCGAACCCCGCCGACGGCATGATCAGCTCACTCGGAATCGGCGGAAACACGTTCTCCAGCACCATTAGAAGCAGAATCCCCACGTACCCCATGCTGTCCATCAATCCCTGTACCCACTCGGCCATACCACCCACCCTACCCGCTCCCGCCCCCACATGCCTCCACCAAAAGTGAATTCCACCCCACCCGCCCACCCCCTACACTGACCCCATGCACCCCATCCAGGCCGTAATCTTCGACTTCGACGGCACCATCCTCGACACCGAAACCCACGAATTCCGCCGCTGGCAGGCCCTCTACCGCGACCACAACCGCGAACTCCCCCTTCAAGAATGGCAACGCGGCATCGGCACCTGGGACGCCTTCGACCCCTGGGCCGGCCTCCCCGACCACGTCCAGCAAAACCGTCAGGCCATCCACGCCCAACTCCTCGAAACCATCCACGCCGACATCCAGGCCGCCGACCTCCGCCCCGGCGTCCGAAACGTCCTGAACGCCATCCGACCCGCCGGCCTCCGCCTCGCCCTCGCCACCAGCAGCGACCGCGCCTGGGTCACCCGCTGGCTCGAACAACACGACCTCCTCGGCCACTTCGAAACCCTCGCCACCCGCGACGACGTCACCCGCGTCAAACCCGACCCCGAGCTCTACACCCTCGCCGTCCACCGACTCGGCCTGAAACCCCACCAGTGCCTCGCCGTCGAAGACAGCCTCAACGGAGCCACCGCCGCCGCCGCCGCCGGACTGCACGTCGTCGTCGTTCCCAACGAAGTCACCCGCACCCAGGCGTTCCTGCCCGAATGGGGGCGGGTCGACGGGTACGAGGGGGGGCTAGAATCTCTGCTGGCGACTGTTCGGAATTGACGTGTCGGGGGGGGCGCCTGGCGGCGGGCCTCCCCACCCCCAGCCCCCTACCCCAGGGGGGCAGGGGGAGCAGTCGCTGCGCTCGGCAAGAGATTTTACTGATGAGGCGCACCTGTAACGGGCGCTGACGTGTCTGGCTTCGACGCCATCCTGCCGCCCCCGCGCAAGGCCCGCGCGCTGCGCGCACGACGGCCGGTGGCAGTCTGCGGAAACTGGCCGCGCAACGGGTTGAATCCTGCTGATCGACTTTGAAACCCGGCTTTGGCAACAGCCCAAAAAGTAGAACCTTCTCGCTCGCACCAAGTGGGCTGGCCCGCCCGGCGTCGTGGCAACGCGGCCCGTCGTGCGCGCAGCGCGCGGGGCGAACGGCGCTGGCGCGAAGGATGGCGTCTAGGACGTGGCCGTACCCGCCCAATGCTCTCCCAAAAAACCCGCGAAATACCTGCACAGTGCCAACGTAAGCTCCCCCTGCCCCCCTGGGGTAGGGGGCTGGGGGGTGGGGAAGCACACGGGAGGCCCGCCGTCAGGCGCAACCAATCCAACTGCTAGATGTCCTCACTCCCGGTATCCATCCGGACAACGCGGGGCTGGAAGCTGGCCACGACGTTCACGAGGTCTTCCTGCCGGGCGATGACGTCCTCGATGCGTTTGTAGGCCTGGGGGGCTTCGTCGATGCCGCCGCCGATGAGGGTGACGCCGCGCCCGGTGAGGTACGCCTGGACGTCTTTCTTGGCGAGGGCGCCGATGGCAGCTTTGCGTCCGAGCTGGCGGCCGGCGCCGTGGCTGGCGCTTTGCAGGGCGCCTTCGTGGCCGAGGCCGCGGACCACGTAGCCGGGGTCGGCCATGCTACCGGGGATCAGGCCGAGTTGTCCGGGGGCAGCGGGGGTGGCGCCTTTACGGTGGACGATGAGGTTCTGGCCGTTCACGTTTTGTTTCCAGGCGAGGTTGTGGCTGTTGCTGATTTGCGTGAGGGGGGTGACGTTCAGGGCGCGGGCGAGGCGGGCGTGGATGAGGTGGTGGTTGGCGAGGGCGTAGCGGCCGGCGAGGTTCATGGCCTGCCAGTACGCCTGTCCGTCTTCGTGGTCGAGGGGGAGCCACGCGAGTTTCTTGGCTTCGGGGGCGAGGGTGGGGTGGTGACGTTCGGCGAGGCCAGTGAAGTGTCCGGCGACCTGCGCGCCGAAGCCTCGGCTGCCGCTGTGGGTGAGTAGCGCGAGGTACTGTCCGGCGGCGAGGCCGAGGTCGGCGTGGGGGAGGGTGAGGGTGCCGAATTCGGCGAAGTGGTTGCCGCTGCCGCTGGTGCCGATCTGCGTGGCGGCCTTGTCGTACAGGTGCTGGAGGATGGGCTGGTCGTCCCAGGCGCTTTCGTGGAGGACTTCGTGGTCCTGGCGGTCGCGTTTCTCGAAGGCGACGCCCGCGCCGAAGCGGGTGTGCTTGAGCAGCAGGGTGGTGGCTTCCTCGGTCCGCAGCGCGCCCGGCTGGATGGGCAGGATGGACAGCATCATGGAGCAGCCGATGTCCACGCCGACGCCGTAGGGAATGACGGCGTTCTCGGTGGCCAGCACCCCGCCGATGGGGAGGCCGTAGCCGACGTGCGCGTCGGGCATCAGGGCACCGGCGCGGCTGACCGGGAGGCGCATGGCGATGTCCATCTGGCGGTGCGCGCCGAGGTCGATCAGGTCCGCGCCCCAGGTGGGGTAGGGGAGGGGTGCGGGGCGCAGGTCGCTGCCCCGGCGGGCGTCACGGACAGCCTGCTGCGCCAGGAGTTCGGCGGCCAGCGGGGCGTACACGCCGCCCGTGGCGTACGCGGCGGGGGTGGCCTGCACGGCGCGCAGTTCGCTCAGGATGTCGTCGCGGCTCAGTCCGGCGGTTTCGCGGGTGGTGGCGGCGGTCTGGGCGAGGGCGATGGCTTTCTTTTCCAGGCCGAGTTTCACGAGGTGTTTGCCGTTCATGGGGTCTCTCTCTTTCAGATGGGCGCGGAGGCGACTTCGCCTCGGGGGGTGGGGTCTGCGGGGATGGGTGTCCGGTCGCCGGGATCGCCGTCCAGGGCGTCGGGCGTACTGGGTGTGGTTGTGCTGAATGGAGCTGTGCGGGGTGTTCCTGCGGGCATGGTCGCCTCCTCTCCCTGAATCGGGTCGTCGTGAGTGTGCCGCGCGGATGGGGGGGCGGGCATCCGCCCAGTGGCGTATGCAGTGGCGTAGGCCAGTGCCTACGCCAGCGGGCCATCGTTCAGCGGGGTGGGGTCGAAGCGGATCTGGTCGGGGATCAGTCGCCCGGCCTGCGCGCGGTAGGTTAGGAGCAGGCGGCCCGTGAACGCCCAGTCGCGCTGCACCTCGACCAGTGCCGTCAGCTGGCCGCCCTGCACGGTCCAGCGCACCTGATCGCCGATGCGGGCCGCCTCGGTGCGGGGCACGCCGGGCCGCGCGGGCAGTTTCACGCTGCGGTCCGGCAGGGTCAGGCTGCCCGTGCCGAAGCGGACCTGCTGGCGCAGGTACAGCAGGGGCGGCGTGACGGGCCACTCGCGCAGGTCCGGCAGGGTCAGGACGCGGGCGTCGTACACGGCCACGCCGGTGCCCTCGTCGGTCATCAGGGTCACGAGCACCTCGGGCCGGGCGTCGCCGTTCAGGTCGGTGACGCTCAGGCCCGGCCAGAAGGTGGGGTTGCTCAGCGTGCGCCACGCCGGGAAGGTCCGCGTGACCGGTCCGGATGTGACGCGCAGGCCGCTCAGCAGGCCCTCCCGTGCGGGCGCGGTGGTCTGCACGGTCAGGTCCGGACCCTCGTGCCGCGCGACGGTCGCCCCGGCGGGAATGCCGCCCGTGGGCGTCGGGACCGGCACCTGCGCGGCGTGCGCGGTCAGCAGCGAGGCGGCAAGCAGCAGGCACAGGGGTCGCATACCCCATCATGCCGGGTTTCCGGGCAGGCCTGCGCCGCCGGATGGCCCGGCGTTACCGGACAGCGGGGCGGCCCCGCGCGTCGGGCTGCACCTCGCGGGCCACGGTAAGGGCGCGGCGGTCCAGCCGGAACCCGAAGCCGGTCCAGTGCCACAGGCTCAGCGCGCGGGCGGGTGCGCCGGGGGCGGCGTAGGTGGTTTCCAGCGTGGCGAGCGTCCCGCCGGGCAGCACAGTCAGTGCCGCGACCGGCTGGAACAGGGCGCTGCCCACCCAGACCTCCCGGTACCGGCCGCCGCCCAGGGGGCGCAGCACAGCGACGTGGCTGCTGTAACCGCGCGCGTCGCGGTTGCCCTGGATGGGCGTGGGGTGCGCGGTCCAGCGGGCGGTGCGCCAGTCGCGCCAGGGTCGCCAGACAGCCAGCACGCACTCGGGGGCGCCGTCGCCGGTCACGTCGGCCAGGACGCTGCTGCGCACCTCCCAGGTCGGGGGCAGGGTCAGGGCCGGGCAGGGGGGTGGGACGCGCCGGGCGGGGCTGGGCGTCCACGTGCCCGCCGGAGTGAGGCTGCGCCACAGTCCCTCGCTGCCGCCCGCCAGTGCGCTGCCCAGCAGCAGCAGGGACGTGAACAGGACTCTCACCGGACCTCCGGGCAGGCGGGGAGGCCCAGCCGGGTCAGCGCCTGTGTCCGCTGCGCCCCGGTGGCGGGGGTCACGCGGCCCGCGCGGGTGCGGGTGGGGGCCGCGCAGGCGCGGGCTACGTCCGGCAGCGGCACGCGCACCACCGCGCCGAGCTGCGCCGCCGGGAACGGCTGGTCGAACAGCAGGTTGCCCAGGCTGTACAGCACCAGCGCCGCCCCGCGTGGTCCGGTCAGGACCTCGTGGCCCTGGAGGACGTGCGGGCCGCTCCCGGCGATCACGGTCGCACCTGCCGCCACCAGCGCCCGCGCCTGCGTCCGCTGCCGGGCGGTGGTCAGGCCGTACTCCTCGCCCCAGTGGGCCAGGACGATCACGGTGTCCGCCTGCCGCGCCGCCGCGCGTACCGCTGACAGCGGCAGGGGGGCGGCGCGGTCGTCCAGCCACGCCAGCAGCGCGATCCGCTGCCCCCGCACCACGTGGACGACCTGGGTGGAGGTGACGGGAGTCAGCCCGGCGCGGCGGAGCGTGCCCTGCGACTGCACCTCCCCGGCCGGTCCGGCGTCCCGGCTGTGGTTGTTCAGCACGCCCAGATGCGTGAGGGGCCACAGGGCGGCTGCCGCGCCGGGCGGGGCGCGCAGGTCGATGCCCGGCGTCCTGCGCGGCGCGTCCGTCAGGGGGGATTCCAGGTTCGCGGCCACCAGATCGGCGCGCAGGGGCGGCGCGACCGCCCGCAGCGTGCCGGGCCAGTCGGCGGCGTTCGCCTGCGCCACGCCGCGCGCGAGGCTCAGGTCACCGGCCAGGGCCAGCGTGACCGGCCCGGACGGCGGCCCAGCTGGCGGTGCCTCCCGCCCGCCCGACGTGAGCAGCAGACCCGCCAGCAGGGCGCAGATGGCGATCCTCACTTCACCAGCACGCCGTCCAGCCAGGGGTGCGCGGGCGGCACCTTGCCCTGCTGGAGCTGCGCGCGCCACGCCTCGTCCGTCAGGCGACCCGAGACGGGCACCGTGAACTCGTACTGCGAGTACACGCCGCCCCGCGCGACCTGAAGGCCGCCGCGACCGTCGGGCACGACGGCGTACAGCTCGTGGACGAAGCCGGTCCCTTCCTCCAGGGCGACGGTATTTCCCGTCCTATCAACGCCGGTGGCGACGTCCGCGACGACGGCGGCCATGGTGTCCTCGTCGAACTCGCTGGCGTTCTCGCCGTCTTTCGGGTCGGCGCTGGCCAGTTTCATCTCCTCCAGCCACCCGCCGAAGTAATGGATGCGGTCGTACTCGTCGCGGGTCAGGGGGGTGCCCGCCAGCTGTTTTGCGGTCGCGGCGCTCAGGAAGGCCAGCATGTCGCGCAGCGAGTCGAGGCTCCGCGCGGTGCGTTCCGACAGGACGTCCTGCTCCTTCAGCACGCGCCGGGTCAGGGTTTCCAGGGTCTGGAGGCGCGCCCAGAGGGCCGGGTTGGGTTCCACGTACCCGCGTGGACTCTGGGGTGCCCCGCCTCCGCCCAGTTCCGCCATGGTCTGCTTGGCGTACAGGATCGTGTCGTGGCGCAGTTCCGTCCAGGAGCCCAGGGCGGTCAGCATCTCCTTGCGCGTCCAGGCGGGCGTGCGCATGAACGCCGGGTAGCGTGCGTCGCGCGGTTCGGGCCTGGCGAGGGCCTGGAGGGCGTACAGCCAGCCGGAGTACACGTTCGCGGTCCAGTCGGCGGGTTTCAGCGCGGCGAAATTCGCGCGGAGTTTCGCCATGTTCGCGTCGTAGTTCGCGTACTTCGTCTGCCCGGTGCGGCGCAGTTCGTTCAGCGCGGCGTCGCTGCCCAGCACGGCCAGCAGGTCAAGGCCGCTGGGCAGCAGGCGCGGCTGCGTGTCGGTGCCCACCTCGCGGTACACGAGGCGCTGGAAGGCCGCGCCGTCCAGCGTGAAGCGCTGCCCCATCAGCCGGAAGCCGAGGGTCTGCGCGTCGCGCACCTCGCGGCCCTCGCCGGGTTTGGCGATCACCACGGCGCTGTTCACCTGCGGGGGCGGCAGTTTACGTAGCTCGGCCTGGAAGGCCTTCAGGACGGCCGGTTCCGCCAGTCGGCGCACCTGTCCGCCCGCCGCCGCTTTCAGGGCCTGCGCGTACTGCCGGTAGTTCAGGTCGTCGCTGCGGCCCACGAGCAGCGCGGTCGGGTCGTAGATGCGCGCCCAGAGGGTCTGGGCCTCGGCGTTTGCGCCCATCAGGGCAGTCAGCAGTCCGGCCACGCGCGTCTCGCTGGCCTTCTCCACCCGCAGGTTCATGCGGCCCAGCCACATCATGGTCCGGAAGTACCGTTTCAGCGCCTCGCTCCGGGTGTAGTGTCCGCGCGGCACGTACTGCGAGTAATCCTCCCGCAGCCCGCTGCCGCTGAAGATGGGGGAACCGGCGATACCCTGGTGCGCGTCGATGAGTTTCAGTTCCGCCGCCACCAGGGCCGCGACCTCGGCGGGCGGGGTCACGGCCGGGTCCGCCAGTTTCTGCGCCACGGCCAGATACGCCAGCGTCAGCCGGGCGTCGGCCTCCAGCGGGGTGCCCTTCAGCGCCGTCAGTTGCCGGCGGGAGTCCGCCACCAGCAGCGCGGTCAGGCGGCGCGCGGCCGGGGCCAGGGACTCGCGTTCCAGGTCGCGCAGCAGCTTCCCGAAGATCAGGTGGTACACGTGCAACGTGGCGTCCGACGTGACGAACACCGGCTGCTCTGCGTAGCGGGTCGCCTCGTACACGGCGTCGAACTGCCGCCACTGCGCGGGGGTGATCACGAAGCCGTTGCGGGACAGCGCCGAGCGCTGCGCAGCGTTCAGTGGGTCCAGGCCCAGGTCGGCCTTCCCGCTGACCAGCGGCGACTTCAGGGCGTTCAGGTTCACGGGCAGCGAGTACGGGGTGGGGGCTGCCACGCTGGTGCCCAGCAGGGCCAGGGTCAGGACGCACAGATGAGGACGCATGCCGCCTTCATACCATGCCGCTGGGCACCCGGTCAGCTCAGCTTCAGGGCGTCTGCGGCTTCCTGCGTCTCGTTCCAGGGAATCGTCTCGTGGGCGCGTTCCAGGGTGTCCTCGGGGCCCTTTCCGGCCAGCAGGACCGTGTCGCCGGGCCGGGCGTGGGCGATGGCGGCGAGGATGGCCTCGCGGCGGTCGGGAATGGACTGGAAGTTGGTGTGTCCGGCGTCGCGGGCGCCGCGTTCCATTTCATTCAGGATGTCGGCCAGCGGCGTGTCGCGGCAGTCCTCCTCGGTGAACACCGCGTGATCCGCGACGCGGGTGGCGACCTCGCCCAGCGGGGCGCGTTTGCCGGGGTCGCGCGGGCCGCCGGCCGAGCCGAGCACCACGATCAGTCGGCCGGACGTGGTGGCGCGCAGGGTGCTCAGCGCCTTGTCGAGGCTGGCGGGTGTGTGCGCGAAGTCCACGACCACGCGCCGTCCGCGCCCGTCCGGCACGAGTTCCATGCGGCCCGGCACGCCCCGGAACGAGGCGAGGCCTGCCATCAGCGCCTCCGGGCCAGCGCCCAGGTGCGCGCTCGCGGCCATGGCGGCCAGGGCGTTCGCCACGTTGAAGCGCCCGATCATGGGGAGGTGCGCGTCGAACTCGCCCAGGGGACTGATCACATGAAAGTGCAGGCCCGTGCTGCGTTCCTCGATGTCCGTGGCCCGCCAGTCGGCGTGCTGCCCCTCGGCGGAGTAGGTGGTTTCGGCGGGTGCCACGCCGCGCAGCTGCGCCGTCCAGGGGTCGTCCACGTTCAGCACCGCGAACGGCGCGGCCTCGATCAGTCGGCGCTTGTCGGCAAAGTAGTTCTCCAGCGTGCCGTGAAAGTCCAGGTGTTCGCTGCTCAGGTGCGTCCAGACGGCCACGTCCCAGTTCACGCCGCGCACCCGGTTCAGTGCCAGGGCGTGACTGCTGGCCTCCAGTACCGCCGCGTCCGCGCCCGAGCGGACCATCTCGGCCAGGGTGGCCTGTACCTGCGGGGCCTCGGGCGTCGTGAAGTGCGCCGGGAAGTGCCGCAGCTGCCCGTCCGGCAGTTCGTAGCCTGCGGTGCTCAGCAGGCCGGTGCGCAGTCCGGCGGCGCGCAGCAGGTGCCGGGTGATCCAGCTGGTCGTGGTCTTGCCGTCCGTGCCGGTCACGCCCACGACCCGCAGCGCGCGGCTGGGATGCCCGGCCAGCGCGGCCGCCGCATCTGCCAGCGCGGCACGGGCACTCGACACGCGCAGATACGGCAGGGGGCTGGTCATGCCGTCCGGCAGGCCCTCGCCGATCACGGCCACCGCGCCCGCTGCCGCGACCCGTTCCAGGAAGCTGTGCCCGTCGAACCGTGCCCCCCGGATCGCCACGAACGCGGAGCCGGGGGCGGCCCAGTCGGCGTTGTGCGTCACGCCCGTCACCTCCGGATTCTCGGTGGGGGCGGGAACGTTCAGGTGGGCGGCCAGCTCGGAAAGACGCATGCAGGGATGATACGGGTTCCGTTTGTTTCGCTGACCATCCGGAACTTCACCGGATTGTCAGCTCCACGTCCGGAACCCGTTTCTCTCCCACTCGCATCCGCTCGGATTGAACGGTCTTTGCAGCCCATTCAATCGGAGTCCGTATGATACGGGCTGCCCCGCTGGCGGTTTCCTCAGCGGACGTGGTGGTACAGGCCGCCGAAGGTCACGTCGGGGGCGGCGCAGCGTCCGTTGTCGGCGGCGACCAGCCAGTTCCCCACGACGTGTAGTTGCGCCTCGCAGCGACCGTCACGGTAGGTCCAGCGGTTCGCGTCGTGCCGCAGCGGGCCGTTCAGGTTCGCGCTGCTGACCGATCCGTCCGGCAGCGCCGCGGTCAGCGAGCCGGTCAGGGTCCAGTGGCCGCTGTCGGCGCGGGTCAGGGTCAGGCCGGTGTTCGCGTCCCGCACCCAGGTTCCGCCGAGTTCGGTGGTGGGCGGGACGGCACGCACCTGCGTGTCCAGCACGAACCCGCGGGTCACGCGGTCCGGCATGCCGCTGGGCGGCACGAAGTAACTGCAACGCCGCCCGCCGGTCGCGGGGCCCTGCAGCAGCAGCGCGCCTCGCTGGGCCGTGGCGCGGCTGTCGGTGCCGCGCACGTCCGTGAAGGTCAGGCGGGTCGCCGTGATCTGCGCGGCCCGCAGGTCCGCCGGGTCCAGGTCACGCCAGTCGGCCGGGCAGGTCGCGCCCGTGACGGTGGCCGGGGTGGTGGGCGCCTGCGGGCTGGCCGCGTGGGCCGCTCCGGTCAGGAGCAGCGCGGCCAGTCCGGCGGCCCGGACTGATCGGGACTGCGGACGGTCGAGCGGCGCGGCGGGGCGGGGGGCGGTCATCCCCGCAGCCTAGCGCGCTCCCCGCCGGGCAATGGTGGGCGGCGGTCACGGCGGGCCGGGTCAGCGGGTGCGGATGAACAGCCCGCCCGGCGCGGCGCAGTCGGGCGCGGCCGTCACGATCAGCCACGCCCCGACCGGCGTCAGGCGCTGGACGCAGCGGCCGTCCGCGAGGTTCCAGGCGCGACCCGCCTCGTCTGGCAGGGCGTCGCCGTTCAGGGCCGCGCCACGCAGGGTCAGTCGGTTCTCGCGCCGCTGGACGCTCAGGGTGTCGCCGCGGGCGTTCGTCCAGAGGCCGTTCAGGGTGGCGGCGGTCGCCTCCGACTGAAGCGAGGCGTTCGACAGGTAGCCCTGACGGTCCGTGACGGACGCCTCGCTGATCACGTAACTGCAGCGCCGACCGTTCTCGCTGGGGCCCTGCAGGAGCCGTTCGCCGCGGTTCACGCTGCGGCCCAGGGAGCGCCCGGCGGCGTCCGTGAACGTGGCGCGCTCGGCCCGGACCTGCGCGGCCCGCAGGCTGGCCGGGTCCAGGGTCTGCCAGTCGGGGCAGGGCCGGGCGGCCTGCGCCGCGGCGCTGGAGGTGGCGCTGCTGGAGGTGGGGGCGGCGCCCTGCGCGGCGGCGGTCGGGGACAGCGCGGCGCTCATCAGGGCGGCTCCCATCAGCACGGACAGCAGTGGGGCGGGCCGGGGGCGGAAGGTTGGCGGGGTCACGTGCGCAGCGTAGCGGGCACGCGGAACGCCCGCACGCAGATCTGACCGGCTCTTCAGGTCTGCACGCGGGCGGCGGTTCAGGCGGGCTGCTGTCAGCGCAGCAGCGGCAGGCCGAAGCCGTTGGCCTGCACGCGGGCGCACACCCATTCGAAGGCCTGCGGGTCGGCCACGAAGTCCAGCTGATCGCCGGGAACCCGCACGACCGGGCAGGCGTCGAAGCCGGTCACCCAGCTGTCGTACAGGCGGTTCAGGCCGCCCAGGTACGCCTCGGGGATGGCCTGCTCGTACTCGCGGCCGCGCTGCGCGATGCGGCGTTTCAGGGTGGGCAGGCTGGCGTCAATGTGGATCAGCAGGTCCGGGACGCGCAGGGCGCTCAGCACGCCCTCGTACAGGCTGAGGTAGGTGTCCCAGTCGCGCTGCGCCATCTGCCCGCTCTCGAACAGGTTGCGCGCGAAGATGTTGGCGTCCTCGAACACCGTGCGGTCCTGAATGACGTAGCGGGCGCCGGTCACGAGGTTCAGGTGCTGCTCCAGGCGCCGGGACAGGAAGTACACCTGCGAGTGGAACGAGTACTGCCGCATGTCGCGGTAGAAGTCTTCCAGGTAGGGGTTGTCGGCGTACGGTTCGTACACGGGGCGCAGGCCGTAGCGGTCGGCCAGCATGCGCGTCAGGGTGCTCTTGCCGCTGCCGATGTTCCCGGAGATCGCGAGGTACATCAGTCGGCCGCCTGCGTGTCGCGCAGGGCACTGTCGATGCGGTCCATCAGGTCCTGCTCGTGGTCCGGGTTGTTCACGAAGTCGATGCCGGCCGCGTCGATGATCACGTGCGGGTGCGGGTACGTGCGGAAGTACTCGTCGTACCGGCTGGTCAGGTCCGCGAGGTACGCGGCCTGCATGTCCTGCTCGAACGGACGGCCGCGCAGCGCGATGCGGCGCAGCAGTTCGTCGGTGTCAGCGCGCAGGTACACCACGAGGTCCGGGGTGGGCAGGCGCGGCGACAGGTGCGAGTACAGGTCCTCGTACAGCGCGAACTCGGCGTCGCGCAGGTTCATGGACGCGAAGATGAAGTCCTTGTCGAACAGGTAATCGCTGACCACGCTGCCCTTGTACAGGCCCGGCTGCCACAGCGCCGAGAGCTGCTTGAAGCGCGACAGCAGAAAGAACGCCTGCACCTGAAACGAGAACGCTTCGGGCTGCTCGTAGAATTTCGCCAGGAAGGGGTTCTCCTCGACGATCTCCAGGTTCAGTTCGGCGCCGTGACGCGCGGCGAGGCGCCCGGCGAGGCTTGTTTTCCCGACCCCGATGGGCCCTTCGACGACAACGTACATGACAGGCCAGAGCATAGCGCCCCCCGCGAGTCTCAAGGGTGGATGAACGCCTTGACACGGGTGGGGGGCGTGGGGGGGTAAACGGCAGACGGAGGATGGGGTGGGTTCCATCCTCCGTCTGCTAGTCGCTGTCCTCTTTCTTCTTCTCCTTCAGGCGCCCGGCGTCCCGTGCGGCGCGGGTCAGGAGGTACTCGATCTGGGCGTTCACGCTGCGCAGGTCGTCTGCCGCCCATCGTTCCAGCGCCGCGTACAGCTCCGGGCTGATGCGCAGGGGGAAATTCTTGCGCGGCGGCATGGCTAGTACAGGCTGCCGGCGTTCACGACCGGCTGCGTGCCGCGTTCGCTGGTGAGAACGACCAGCAGGTTGCTGACCATCTGCGCCTTGCGTTCCTCGTCGAGGTGCACGATGTCCTGCTCACTGAGTTCCTTCAGGGCCATCTGGACCATGCCGACGGCGCCCTGCACGATCTGGGTGCGCGCCGCGATGATGGCGCTGGCCTGCTGGCGCTGAAGCATGGCGCCCGCGATTTCCGGGGAGTACGCGAGGTGAGACAGGCGCGCCTCCAAGACTTCCACGCCCGCGTGGCGCAGGCGGGTGGCGAGTTCGGTGGCCAGCGCGTCGGCGATCTCGTCGGCGTTGCCGCGCAGGCTCATGGCGTCGTCGGTGTAGTTGTCGTAGGGGTACTGGCTGGCGAGGTGCCGCAGGGCCGTCTCGCTCTGGATGGCGACGAACTCGTTGTAGTCCTCGACGTCGAACACGGCGCGGGCGGTGTCCACGACCCGCCAGACGATCACGGCGGCGATCTCGATGGGGTTCCCGGCCAGGTCGTTGACCTTCAGCCGCTCGGAGTTGAAGTTGTGGATTCTCAGACTGACGCTCTTGCGGACGGTCAGGGGGTTGGTCCAGTACAGGCCGTTGCGACGTTCGGTGCCCACGTAACGGCCGAACAGCGTGATCAGGGTCCCTTGGTTGGGCTGCACGATGAAGAAGCCCACGACCATGAAGATCACGGCCAGGATCAGGGGAACGCTCAGGAGCGGTTGCCGGGCCACGAAGGTCCAGATGGTCAGGCCGCACAGCAGCAGCCACAGCAGGAACACCGGGATGCCGGGCAGGCCGAAGGCGGCGCGTTCGACGCTGGAGACGCCGCTGCGGGTGGAGACGCCGCCGTTGGGGGTGGGGACGGGAGCCTGTTGCAGTTCGTTCATGGTGGAACCTCCGGGCCGATCTCAGGTGACTATCAAAGTGATATCACTTTGCGGTCAAGATTGCCAGAGGTCCGGCCCGCGAGGAAGGACAGGGATGAACGGTCAACAGTCAACGGTCGATGGTCGGCAGAGGGGAAGTGCCCCGTCCATCAACCATCAACCGTTCACCATCAACCCTTACTGCAGGGTGCGTTTGAGCAGCGTGACCTTCACGTCCACTTCCTGCCGGTTGCGCCAGACTTTCAGCGTGACGGTCTGACCGGGGCGCTTGGTGGCGACCAGCCGGATCACGTCGAACGAGTCCCGCACGCGCTGTCCGTTCACCGCGATGATGACGTCACCCAGCGGCGCGAGCAGCTGATCCTTGCTGTTGCGCAGGCTGCCGCGCAGGCCCGCACGCGCGGCGGCCGTCCCGGCCGGCACCTGATCCACCAGCGCGCCCTCGGAACTGTTCAGGCCCGCCAGCTGCCGCAGCGCCGGGTCCAGGTTCTCCAGGTCCACCATGGTCACGCCCAGCGTGCCGCGCTGCGGAACCCCGATCTTCTCCAGGTCGTCCAGGCTCTGCTTGACCAGGTCGCCCGGAATGGCGATCCCGACCGTGCCGGGCACCAGGGCGTTCGGCGCGGCGTTCAGGTCCGCGACACCCACGACTGCCCCGCGCGAGTCCAGCACCGGCCCGCCGCTGTTGCCCTGCTGCACGCTGGCAGTGGTGGTCAGGTACTGGCTGATCTCGCCGCCCAGCTGGTCGTTGCGGGGCACGTCGCGGGCGCTGGCGGCCACGCTGAACACGCCGCTCGCCACGAAGTTCTGAATGCGGAACGGCGTGCCCAGCGTGATCAGCTTCTGCCCCGGAATCAGGCGCGCACTCGACCCGAAACTCAGGGTGGCGGGGGCCGTGACGCCGGTCACGCGCAGGATCGCGATGTCGATGCCCGGATCGACGCCCTCCAGCCGCGCCGGAACGCGCCGCCCGTTGAACAGCGTGACACTCAGGGACTCCTGGTACTGCACGACGTGGTAGTTCGTGACGATCAGGTCCTTCTTGTAGAAGAAGCCGGTGCCGGTCTCGATGGGATCGTCGCCGGTCTGAAGCTGCTCACGCTGAAGCCGGTTGTCGATCCGCACCACGGCCTGCAGGGCCTTCTGCGCGACCTCGACCGTGTTGATCTCGTCCGGGGTGACCAGCGCCCGCTCGGCACTGACGCGCCCCGTGACATACGCGCCCGTGACCGCGCCGCCCAGCAGCAGGGCCACCCCCAGGACCTGCAGGGCCCGGTTCCGGAGGGTGGCCGGCCGGAAGCCCGGCGCGGTGTCCGGGGTGCGTTCGGGGGTCACTCGCCGCCGCCGCCCTCGCCGCCCTTGGGACGGGAATCGGTCACGTAGAACCCGCTGCCCTTGAAGGCAATGCCGGGCCGCGCCAGGACGCGCTTGACCGGCACGCCCGTCTGGGGGTGCGTGGTGTAGGCCTCGTCACGCATGCTCTGCTGCAACTCGTAGATCTCGCCGGTTTCGATGTTCTTGTACAGGTAGGTGGGCATGATGGTTTCCGTGTCCTTCTGATGGTGATACGTCACTTGCTCTGGTTCAGCCGTGAGGGAGCTGTCCGCCCGGTACCGGTCCGTCACGCCGAACTCGCCAGCCGGACGCCGGGCACGTCCGCGCCCATCCTAGCAAGGACCGCCGCGTGGCATGTCCGGCCGTCCAGGCGGGGCATTGAGCATTCCTTCCAACTGCGCCGCCCGGACGCCCGCAATCCGCGTGAGTGACATACTCATGTGACGCACGTCCGGGCGGCGCGCTATGCTGCGGGGCGAACCGCTGGTGTCCGGTTCACACAAACAGGGCAGCGCAAGGCCCCCGCCCACACGCGGGGGAGACGAGGTGGAGGTCAGCGAGCAATCTGCGGATGCCTCCAGGCGCGCGTCGGGCGCCTACCCGCCGCTTCCTCACGGGAGCGGGAAGCGCGGCGATAACCCCCACGGCAACGTGGGCATAAGGCCGCGCACGACGAACCCCAAACCAAGACAGGCACCCCCGCCCGGCCCCCGCGCCGACGGCGGGATGGAGTCACCATGTGTGGAATCGTTGGATACATCGGCCCCCGTCAAGCCCAGGAAGTTCTGATCTCCGGCCTCGCCAAACTCGAGTACCGCGGCTACGACAGCGCCGGCATCGCCATCCATGACGGCGAATGCATCGACGTGAAGAAGAAGGCCGGGAAACTCGAGAACCTCAGCACCCTCCTCGACGGCCAGCCCATGAGCGGTTCGCTGGGCATCGGGCACACCCGCTGGGCCACGCACGGCCTGCCGAACGACACGAACGCCCACCCGCACGCCACCGAGGACGGCCGCATCGTGATCATTCACAACGGCATCATCGAGAACTACCTGAACCTCAAAGAGGGCCTCCAGGGGCGCGGCCACCAGTTCAAGAGCGAGACCGACAGTGAAGTGCTGGCCCACCTGATCGAGGAAGCCTACACGGGCAACCTCGAAGAGGCGGTCCGCGCGGCGCTGGCGCAGGTGCGCGGCGCGTACGGCATCGTCGTCACGCACGTCGACCACCGCGAGATCGTCGCGGCCCGCACCGTCAGTCCGCTCGTGATGGGCGTCGGCGAGGGCGAGATGTTCCTGGCGTCCGACGTGCCCGCCCTGCTGGCCTACACCCGCAACATGGTGTTCCTGCACGACGGCGACATGGTCGTCCTGAACGACGACGGCTTCCGCGTCATGGACCTGGCGGGCAACCCGCAGCAGCGCACCATCGAGCACATCGAATGGGACGCCGAGGCCGCCGAGAAGGGCGGGTTCGACACGTACATGCTCAAGGAGATCTACGAGCAGCCCCAGGCGCTGACCAACACCCTGATCGGCCGCCTGCACGACGAGACCGGCGAGGTCAACCTCGACATCAACCTCGACCCCGGCTCCTTCAAGCGGATTTCCATCATCGCGTGCGGCACCGCCTTCTACGCCGGACTGGTCGGCGAGTACCTGATCGAACAGCTCGCCCGCATCCCGGTCGAGGTGGACGTCGCCAGCGAGTACCGCTACCGCGACCCGCTGGTCAGCGAGAACACCCTGGCCATCGTCGTGTCCCAGAGCGGCGAGACCATCGACACCCTCGAGGCGCTGCGCGAGGCCAAGAAGTTCGGCGCGAAGACCCTGGGCGTCATCAACGCCAAGGGCAGCTCCATGACCCGCGAACTCGACGACACGCTGTACATCCACGCCGGACCCGAGATCGGCGTCGCCAGCACCAAGGCGTACACCAGCATGGTCAGCGCGTTCCTGATGCTGGCCCTGTGGCTGGGCCGCGCCCGTGGCACCCTCAGCGAGGAGCAGGGCGCCGAGCTGCTGAAGGCCGCGCGCGAACTGCCCCGCCTGGTCGAGGAAGCCCTGGCCCCCGAACGCGTGGCGCGCATCAAGGAAGTCGCCGAGAAGTACGCTACGGCCCGCGACTACCTGTTCCTGGGGCGCGGCGTGAACAGCCCCACCGCCTACGAGGGCGCCCTGAAACTCAAGGAGATCAGCTACATCCACGCCGAGGCGTACGCAGCCGGCGAGATGAAGCACGGCCCCATCGCCCTGATCGACGAGAACCTGCCGGTCGCCGTGATCGCCACCGAGAGCCGCCTGCTGGAAAAGACCATCAGCAACGTGCAGGAAGTCCGCGCCCGCGCCGGCAAGGTCATCCTGTTCCTCAGCGACGGCGACACCGAGAACGCCCGCCACGGCGACGACGTGATCTACGTCCCCCGCGCGCACGAGATGGTCAGCCCCGTCGTGAACGCCGTCGCCATGCAGCTGCTCGCGTACTTCACGGCCACCGCGCTGGGCAAGGACGTGGACAAACCCCGCAACCTCGCCAAGAGCGTCACCGTCGAGTAACGACCCGCTCGCAGAAGGGGGCCGCAGCCAGTCGCGCTGCGGCCCCCTGTTCGTGCGTTGCGTTCAGAAGCCGGGCATGTCGCTGGCGACCGCGCCGGCCGGCAGGTTGAACACCCCCCAGGTTTCCTGATCCAGGAAGGCGTCGGGCAGGTACGCGTACCCGCCGTCCCCGAAACCGCAACTCCAGGAGTTCTTGATCACCCACACGCCGGTCGGGAAGGACAGTGTGCCGAAATTCACGGTGCCCGGCCCGACCCGGTACTGCACGTTGTTGAACGTGCGCGTGCCGGTGTTCACGTACCCGACGATGTGAACGGCGTGCCCGCCGCGCGCCCTGCCGCCCATCAGGGACAGGTTCGGCTGACCGTTGGCGCCGATGGAATCGAAGGCCGGGTCCACCGTGAAGCCCAGGATCAGCTGGTCGCCCCGGTCGAGCATGCTGCGCATCATGTTCCGGCGGTAGGCGCGGGTGACGTTCACGTCCGCGAAGGGCATGCCGCCCAGGCTGGCCCAGACCTCGTTGCCGCGCGTGGGCCGGAAGGAGTTCACGCCGCCGCCCGCCGCGTACTCGGGTTTCCAGGCGCAGTTGTTCGTGCCGCCCTGGCAGACCAGTTGCGCCTGCGCGGTGGTGTCGCTGCACGCCTGATCCGGGTAGTTCAGGCAGGAGTTCCGGAATTCCGTGATGGGTTTGCTGGTGTCGGCCGGGAGGCGCACGCGGTTCGGTGACGGGTTGTACCGCCACGCGGTCTCGTAGGGAATCATGCGGGCGCGGCTGATGGCGTCACTGAAATCCCCCCAGCCGGCCCCGTCGCCCAGCACGCCGTCGTCGCCGCGCAGCCAGTAGTACGCGTACTGCTCGCTGAGGTTCATGCGGGTCCCCCGGCGGCGCGCGATCAGGCTTTCCAGGGCGCTGGTGTACGCGAAGGCCATGCAGGTGCCGCGCGCTCCCTGGTTCTTGATGGTGGTGATCAGGCCGATGTTCGAGCCGCGCAGCTGCCCGAACAGGGCGTTGGTGGGCGTGAACCGGCACGCGCCGTCCCTGGGGGCCGCCGACCCGCCGTCCCCCTGCTCCTGGCCCGGCTGGGACGGCGTGGGCAGCACGTTACGGATCAGGGGTGGGCGCAGCAGGACGTTCGGGTCGATCTGCGTGCCGATCTTCGCGGCGAGGCCGGTTGCCGTGGGCGCGGCGGCGCTGCCGGGCGCGGCCTGCCCACGGGGTTGCAGGTCGGCGGGCAGGGGCGCCTGCTCGCTGATCCCGAAGGACCGCAGCAGCTCGCCCCGGTTGCGGGCGCTGTCCTCCTCGGCCTGCGCGACACTCAGGGCGACGGTGTCCTGCCCGAACAGCAGCACCTCCTGGCGTGCGCCGTCCCGCAACTGCACCTGCGCGGGCACGGTCAGGCCGCGCGGCAGGGTCAGCACGGCCCGGCCGATGTCGGCCCGCAGGTCCGCGCCGGCCGCCAGTCGCCCCGCCAGCCCGATGCCGCGCGTGACGGCCACGTCGCGCGCCTGGATGCGGGCCGGCAGGTCGTTGAGGTTCAGTTGCAGGACGTTCGGCGCCTGAATGGCCTGCTGGAACTGCGCCGTGTTCAGCCGCAGGACGTTCAGTTGCAGGTCCGCGATCCGGACGGGTTGCAGGTTCTGCAGGTTCACGTTGACGCTGTTCTGGGCGTGGGCGCGGCCCAGATCGGCGCACAGGGTCACGGACAGGGCGAGCAGAGCGGCGGAGCGGATCCGGATCATGGTGGTCTCCCTGAAGGCCGGGGGCGCGCAGCGGTCGCGCCGGAGAGAACCCGGTCTTCTCTGGAGTGCAGTTCACCATCCGCCCCATGATCGGCCCGTGATCGGCCGCGCCGGGCGGCGTGACCGGGGCGGGGGCCGGGTCAGCGGGAGGCGGTCAGGGGCCGCCCCTGCGCCAGCCACAGCCGCAGCGCACACACGCTCAGCAGCGCGCCCAGCGGGAACGGCACGCCGTTCAGGTCCATGCGGACCTCCACGCCCCGCGTGAACGACCCCAGCCGCCCGCGCACCTCGCCCTCGTAGTGCCGCAGCGTCACGTCATGCCCCTGCGTGAAGTTCCCGTACCGCCCGGCCGCGCCGTCCGGCGTGAAGTTCAGGGTCACGTCCACGCCGTCCGTCACGCCGCCCAGCCGCACGCGCATCACGCCCGCCTCGATCGCGGCGCGCAGGTCGAAGCCCTGCGTGATCCCGCCCACGCGGCCCGCCAGTCCCGGCGCTTCCAGCCACACCTGCACGTCCGTGCCCGCCGTGAAGCCTCCCACGCGCGCCGTCAGCCGCGCGCCGTCCCACTGGCCCTGCAGGGTCAGTGCGTCCGTCAATCCACCCAAGCGCCCCTCTAAACTCATGGGCCACAGGGTAGAAAACGCACTCTGGCAGAAGCCTGACGGACGCGGGCAGGGGCGAGGAGTGAACAGTCGAAAGTTGATGGTCGATGGAGTGGGAAAGTCCCTTCCATCGACCATCAACTTTCAACCATCAACCCGACTTACAGTTCCAGCAGCATCCGCGCCGGGTCTTCCAGCAGGTTCTTGATGGTCACGAGGAACTGCACGGCTTCCTTGCCGTCGATGATGCGGTGGTCGTAGCTCAGGGCGATGTACATCATGGGGGCGATCACGACCTGTCCGTTCTGCGCGATCGGACGCTCGATGATGTTGTGCATGCCCAGGATGGCGCTCTGCGGGGCGTTGATGATGGGCGTGCTCATCATGGAGCCGAAGGTGCCGCCGTTCGTGATGCTGAACGTGCCGCCACTCATGTCTTCCAGGGTCAGCTTGCCGGCCTTGGCTTTCTGCGCGAAGCCGCCGATGGCCTTCTCGATCCCGGCGAGGCTCATCTGGTCGGTGTCACGCAGGATCGGCACGACCAGCCCACGGTCACTGGCGACCGCGATGCCGATGTCGTAGAAGCCGTGGTAGATGATGTCCTTGCCGTCCACGCTGGCGTTCACGACCGGGAAGGCCTTGAGGGCCTCGGTCGCGGCGCGCACGAACAGGCTCATGAAGCCCAGTTTCACGCCGTGCTTCGCCACGAACTGATCCTGGTACCGCTTGCGCAGGTCCATGGCGGGCTGCATGTTCACCTCGTTGAAGGTGGTCAGGATCGCCGCCGTGTTCTGCACGTCCTTCAGGCGCTCACTGATGCGCTGACGGATGCGGGTCATGGGCACGCGCTGCTCGGGGCGCGCGCCGGCCGGGACCGCCACGGCCGCCTGAGCGGGCGCAGCCGCCTGGGCAGCGGGCTGGCCCGCCTGTTGACCCACGGCGCCCAGCGCGTCGGCCTTGGTGATGT